>JBGSVA010000063.1:0-21657 GCA_041753155.1 Thermodesulfobacteriota bacterium
TGTCGGGCTGCGCCATAACCCTGTGGTGGCGGATTTAGGAAGAAGGTTGAAAGAAGCGGGTAAACCACCGATGCTGATTATAGGGGCTGCTATGAGGAAACTGGTGCATATAATTTACGGCGTTCTTAAAAACAAGACGCCGTTTGATCCCAATTATTCTCTTAAAGCGGCTTGACTTTCAAGACGTTATCTACCCCTCCTTTTCCTAAGGAGGGAATTAAATGATTAAAGGCTAGATTGCCGCGGTCGCGTAAAAATGCTCCCTCGCAATGACAGGATGATCTATAAATCACGAAATGGTCTTCACAATCTCATCCACAACTAATCCCGGATTCTCGGCCTCGGTTATGGCCCGGCTTACTTTTTATTTTCCCCCTTAGAAAAAGGGGGATTTAAATAAACAGAAAGGCGAAAATCCATCCTAGCCTTCCTTTACAAAAGGAAGGAATTGAGAGGAATCACGAAATAGACTTCACTATCTCATCCACAACAGCTGCGGGATTCCTGGCTCGTCAGGGCGCTAGTCTCGGCGGAGCGAGCAGTAGCCGGGTCGCCGTGGTAAGCCCGATCGATGTCGGGAATAACAAAATCACTATTTATCTTGTGAAGTAGCAGCCGCCTATAAAACTCAGTATAATTTCATCCAAGAGGTTTCAATTGGTACACACAACGAATCATTGCTATATAGTTAAAGACGATAAAATACTTAGCGGTGAGCCTATTATCAGGAACACGCGTACACCGGTCCGCGCTATCGTAGAGATCTGGAGACTCGGGGTTCCTCCAGAGGAGATACCGGAACGGCTCCCTCACCTAAAGCTTTCCCAAGTTTTTGACGCCCTCAGCTACTATTCCGACAATCAGGACGAAATCAACGCTCATATAGAACATAACCGCATTAATGCGAGTGAGATGGACCGTCTAGTTCAAGATAATGGATCTGGTAATTAAACCTGACTATAACGGCATCTCCCTGTTATGAATCATAATATAAAGAATTGTTCGAGAGAACCCGGCTATAGGTTTTGATACTGACCTGATCCGCTTATGGAAAAGCTTTTCAGCGAGTTGTACCTTGACGAGGATGTCGATATTCTGGTCGCAGATTTATTGATAGCGCGGGGTTTTTCCGTAACGACTACAAGAGGAGAAGGACAATTAGGTAATACCGATATTGAGCAAATCGAATTTGCAGCACGCAATCAAAAGGTGCTGGTAACACATAATCGTGCAGATTTCGAGTTGATCGCAAAAAATTATACAGATACCGGAAAAGAACATTTCGGAATAATATTAGCTTCCCGCCACTCACCCCACGAAATTGTGAGGAGGCTGCTTCTGATACTAAATCAGGTAACTGCCGATGAAATTAAGAACCAGGTCCGGTATATCTGATTATTTTTAGTGAGAAATAGACTTCACTATCTCGTCCACAACCGAGGCAGGATTGTCAGCTTCGGTAATAGCGCGGCCGATGACGAGATAGTCTGCGCCGCTGGCGACTGCTTCCGCCGGGGTCACTACACGCTTCTGATCGTGCTTATCTCCAGCAGGACGTATTCCGGGAACGACCAGCGTGAACCTGTCTCCGAACTCCTTCCTCAGCATCTCGACCTCCATCCCGGAGCACACGAGTCCATCGACTCCCGCTTTATCCGCGAGTGACGCGAGGCTCAGCACGGTGTCCTTCGTAGAAGAATTTATGCCGATACGTTTCAGGCTCGCCTCGTCGTGACTCGTCAGCACTGTGACGGCGAGCACCTGAGGCTTATGCTTATTATGCTTGGCTGCCTCATCCGCAACTGCATCAGCAACCGCCTTCATCATCTCTAATCCGCCGAGAGCGTGTATCGTGAACATCTTTATGCCGTACCTGACTATCTGCCTCGCTGACAATTCGACAGTGGACGGTATGTCGTGGAACTTGAGGTCGAGGAATACGTCAGCCCCCATGTCGCGGAACTCCTTTATACCTATCGGCCCCGCGTCGAGGAACAGTATCGGCCCCACCTTGAACGTCTTAATCTTGCTCTTGAGGCTTTCGACCCAGAACTTGGCTATCCTCAGCTCGGAGAAATCGAGCGCGAGTATTATTCGTTCCCTGGGTTTTAGTACGGGTCTCGCCATGTGGATAGAATTATATATCTACGAGAGGAGCGACTCTACTTCTTTCGCCACTTCTTCGAGTTTTACGTTCCTTGATATGCCGCCCTTCCGGAGCTTCAATTCCGCCTCCCCTTCCTTGATGGTCCTCGGCCCCACGGCCACGTGAATTGGAATGCCTATCAGCTCCGCGTCCTTGAATTTGAATCCGGGCCCTACGTCCCTGTCATCTATAATGACTTCATATCCTTTATCGAGTAGCTCCCCGTATATCTTCTCCGCGGCGGACATTATCTCCTCGTCCTTTATCTTGAGCGGGAGCACGCTCACCTGAAACGGCGCTAACGCATTCGGGAATATCATCCCGTTCTCGTCGTGGTTCTGCTCTATGGCGGCGGCTACCGTCCTCCCTATCCCTATTCCGTAGCACCCCATGATGTAGGGCTTCTCTTTCCCGTCCGAGTCAATGAACGTGGCGTTCATCGCTTCTGAATACTTAGTGCCTAACATGAAGACGTGCCCGACCTCTATGCCCCTCGTCGCTACGAGCGTGCCCGTCTTGCACCTGGGGCATTTGTCGCCCTCGGACGCGACCCTTATGTCGCCCGTCTCTTTTAACTGGAAGTCCCTTCCGGGGAGCACGTTGATGATGTGATAGTCCTCTTTGTTCGCTCCCGTTACGGAGCTGCCCATCCCCACGACCGACCTGTCGGCGATAGTCCTTATGCCGAGACCGACCGGGCCGCTGAAGCCCATCTTGCCGCCCGTAACCTCTTCTATCGTCGCGGCTGTCGCAAGCTCGACGATCTCCGCGCCTAGCGCTTTCTTGAGCTTCGTCAGGCTGAGCTCGTGATCCCCCCTGACGAGCGCGGCGACGGGCTGACCGTCAGCCGTCACTATCATGGTCTTTATGAGGTTCGACGGCTTCACCTTGAGGTATTCGGCCACTTCCTCGACGGTCTTCATGCCCGGCGTGTGGACCTCCACGACTACCTTGTCTTCCTTCGAGCCCTTGACCCCTTTCTCGTGCCAGTCTATCTCGGCGAGCTCGAGGTTGGCCGCATATCCGCAATTGCCGCAGCTCATCACCACGTCCTCACCCGTGGGCGCAAGCACCATGAACTCGTGGGAGAAGCTCCCGCCAATGTTCCCCGTATCGGCGAGCACCGCCCTGAACTCGAGGCCGCACCTCTCGAATATGCGGACGTACGCGTCGTACATGAGCTGGTACGACTTCTCCGCTCCCGCCGCGTCCGCGTCGAAGCTGTACGCGTCCTTCATTATGAACTCGCGGGCGCGCATGACCCCGAAGCGCGGGCGTATCTCGTCCCTGAACTTCGTCTGTATCTGGTAGAGGTTTATCGGGAGCTGCTTGTAAGAGCGCACGTCCCGTCTCACTATGTCGGTGACGACCTCTTCGTGCGTGGGGCCTATGCAGAATTCCCTTTCGGCGCGGTCCTTGAACCTTAGAAGCTCCTTACCGTAGTAGTCCCACCTGCCGCTCTCTCTCCACAATTCGGAGGGTACGACAGCGGGCATCAGCAGCTCTATGGCCCCTGCCCTGTTCATCTCCTCCCGGACTATGTTCTCGACCTTGCTTATGCACCTCAAACCTAGTGGCAGGTAGTTGTAGATTCCGGCCGCTACTTTCCTTATCATCCCCGCCCTGATCATGAGCTTCTGGCTCACGACCTCTGCGTCGGCCGGGTCTTCCTTGAGCGTCGGAATAAAGTATTGGGAGTATCTCATATCAGCCGTATAAATTACCGATTCATCGCCTAAATGCAACCCACCCACCCACCCACACACACATGTGTGTGTTCTATGGTTCTACTTGTACGGGGGAGGTTTTATTGATGCCGCGCCTTGAACTTAATCCGGTGGCTGCAAGTTTTCTTTAACTAATCCGTCTTCTCCACCCACTGCGACCGCCAGTCGGGGGCCGGGAAAGGCTCGCTCCAGTAAGCGGTCTCTTTCGCTATCTTCCCGCCCCGGAATTCGAAAATGAAAACGGCCTTGTAAGGTGAGGGGCCTCCGTAGTCGAGGGACGCCTCAGCCACTACAAGGTCGCCCTCGCTCACCATCCGCCGGGGCGTGATCTTCGGGAGCGCAGGGAACGCGCCGTATATCGCCCGCCTGTTGGCGGCTCCCACTATCCTCTCGCCCGACTGAGGCCAGTCCATTACGGCGTCGTCGTGGAATAGCTCGTCCATAACCTCGACCTTCCTCTCATTGATGCATTTGATAAGGCGCTCTATGACCTTCTCGTTTTTACCTGCCATGACACCTGCCTCCTCTCCGTGCCGGAGCTCCGATCTATATAGTCCATTTCTAATATATTAGATTCGGGCGGCAAATGAAATGGGTCTCGGAAACCGGTGCGGGGCTGACGCTCCGATTGACACCCCCCCGATACTTATGTAATTTAGCCTGCTTGTAAAATTCATCCTATGACGAAGCCCTATTGAGATACCTCTCTTATGTAAATACTGCAGTAACGGACTATTTCACTTTCTGGATTATCCTTTTTTCGCTGATTACGTTCCTCCGGCCGGGGCCGTTCGCGGGGCTGACCGGGCTCATCGTGCCCGTTCTCGGGATAATCATGTTCGGCATGGGGATGACGCTCACGGTCGGGGACTTCAGGAGGATAGCCAAGAGGCCGAGGGACGTCGCCGTGGGTGTTGCGGCGCAGTACGGCATCATGCCTCTGACCGGGTTTATTCTCGCGAAGGCGTTCTCGCTCGACCCTATGCTGGCGGCTGGAGTGGTGCTCGTGGGCTCGTGCCCCGGGGGCACGGCTTCCAACGTAATAACGTATCTCGCCAGGGGCGACGTCGCCCTGTCGGTCACTATGACGTCCGTTACGACTCTCATGGCCCCGCTGATGATCCCCTTCTTCATGTACGTATATGCCGGTCAATGGATACACGTCCCCTCGCTCGACCTTTTCATTTCCACCGTAGAAATAATACTCCTCCCCGTCGCACTCGGCGCGGGTCTCAGGTTCGTGCTCGGGAAAAGGACGGAGTACATATTGCCGGTACTCCCGGGCGTATCGTCCCTGTCCATAATATTCATAGTGGGAGTTATAGTGGCCGCGAACGCCGGTTCGATCGCGAAAGTCGGGGCGAGCGTCGCAGTGATAGTTATACTGCATAACTTTGCGGGGCTCGCGCTCGGATACTCCGTCGCGAGACTCTCCGGCATGGACGTTACCAGGGCGCGGGCTGTGTCGATAGAGGTCGGCATGCAGAACTCGGGTCTCGCCGTCGCATTGGCTAACCTCCACCTGAGCCCGCTCGCCGCCCTTCCGGCCGCGATATTCAGCGTATGGCACAATATATCGGGCTCCGCAATAGCATGGTGGTGGAGGAGGCACACGGCGTAATGAATCAGGCAGCAGGCGAGACCTTATCCAGGACGAATAGAAACGGGAGACAGAAGTTCCCCATTGCCGGATACCTCTATCTCGTGGGCACGGCCCTCTTTACCGCGCTATCTTACGTGTTCGGGAGGGCGATAGACAGGAGCTTCCACCCGGCGGCGATCACTTTCTATTGGTTCTTCGGCGCGTTCCTGTGCTCGGTCCTCGTCGTACTCGCGATCCCGTCCCAGAGGGCCGAGGTCAAACACCTGAGAAAATATACGAAGATATTCATATACAGCTCCATATTGACCGCCGTGGGAGCGGCGCTATGGATCTCCGCGATCAAAACCATCGGGATACCCCTTACGTCGTTTCTCATGAAAGCCCAGACCCTCTTCTCCCTGATGCTGGGAATGATATTCCTCGGCGAGAGGCTTAATAAATGGGAGACGGTCGGGATAGTCATCACGGTGACGGGCGGGATCATAGTCGCATACCAGAGGGAATTTTCTCTCCTCGTCGGGACGCTGACCGCTATCGGTGCTGCGTTTTTCTACTCGAGCCTGTCGTTCATAGTGAAGAAGATGGGCCAGAGGCTCAATATGCTGACCGTGGCCAACCTGAGGGCGCTCGGCGTGTCGATATTCCTTATCGCGTACCTCGTCCTGACCGGGACGCTCCAGACGCCGGGTCCGGTCGACTTCCTGTTTATGTGCCTTGGTGGGATTACGGGGGCATACATAGCGAAGGCGTGCCAGTTCCAGGCGATAAAGCTTATCGACGTTTCACGCACGACCGCGGTCCTCCCGCTCGAATCCATATTCGTCGTGCTCTTCTCATATTTCATCTTCCGCGAGATACCCTCCGTGATAAAGCTCATCGGCGGGGCGGGGATAATAACGGGCGTGATATTCCTCGTGATATTCAGGGGCGAGAAACCGGAGGACCTGGGCGAGGGGGAGTGAGCGGCGAGTCGCCGCTGACATACGTGCTTCGGCGGGCTTCCAGCTTCGCCAAGGCTACGCCGGACGAGCAGGGCGAACGGGTTTGGATGCGTTGCTAGTTTAAGCGGAAGAGGTAGGGTAGGATCGTAAAACACACATTGTGTGTGCGCTACACCATACGCAGGCGTATCAGGCTTATGAACGCATAAGCGCCGCAGCCGAATATGAAGATACCCGTCACCTTGTTTACGATGACGAGCCCCCTCTCCGAGAGCCTTCCCCTGAGGTGTGAAATAACGTAGCAGAGGACTATCCACAGGAAGGCGCATCCGGTGAATATGCCCGCGACGAGGAGAGCCGCCGTCCTGTAGTAATCCGCGGGCTTGTGGATACCGATTATGGCGAAAAGCGCGAGGATGGAGAGTATGACCATAGGGTTCGAGAGCGTGAGGAGGAACGCGGAGCCGAAGGTCCCGAAGTGGCTCCTCGAGGCCTTATTTTCCGAATATGACGAGGGCTTCGAGAAATAGACCCTGATACCGAATACGAAGAGGATTATCCCTCCTATCGCGTATACCCACGCCTCCCTCTGCATGAGCATCTCCGATATGAACGTGAGTCCGAACGCGACTATGGCGGCATAAACAGCGTCGCCTGCTGCGGAGCCCAGCCCCGACACAATGCCCGACTTCCTGCCTTCGTTGATAGTGCGCTGTACGACGAGCGCGCCCACGGGCCCTATCGGGGCGGTTATGACGATGCCGACTATTATTCCTTTGATGAAGACGTTTAAATCCATACCTGAAACTCTGGTAACACTATACCCGAAGAGAAAAACTTTTCACAAGCGGAAGAGACGATTGGGAAAAATACTTATCCTGAAAGTAATTATCAATATTAACGGGGTTTAATCGGCTCGAATAAAGCCGGGGCGGAGCATAATCCCGGCAGCGGAATCCCGGGCCGGACGACGTTTAGCTCCGGTCGTCACGAGTTCGCGACGATCTCCGTCAGGAAATCCGGAGGGAAGGACTCGCCCCATTTTTCTATAAGCGATTTTGATAAGCGCTCCCTTATCTCGGGCCCCGTTTTAAGGCGGAGGCATTCCCCGGCGATCTCCCTCGATTCCTTCTCGGTTATGATGTTCAGGAGCTTCTTCACCCTGGGTATGGAGTGGGTGTTCATGCTGAGCTCGTCGACCCCCATCCCCACCAGGAGCGGCACGCACGGCAGCTGGCTCGCCATCTCTCCGCACACGCTCACGGGTATGCCCTTCGAGTGAGCCGAATCTATAACACCCTTGATGAGCCTGAGCACCGCCGGGTGGAAAGGCGTGTAGAGATAAGAGACGTGCTCGTTCACCCTGTCGACGGCGAGGGTGTACTGTATCAGGTCGTTAGTGCCGATGCTGAGGAAATCCACCTCCTCCGATATGTCGGAAGCCGTTATCGCTGCGGACGGGGTTTCGATCATCACCCCTATCAGCCAGGAATCTTCGCGCCCGAGCTCGGCGGCGATCCCGGAGATAATGGACTTCGTCTCGGCTATCTCGGCCATGTCCGAGACCATAGGGATCAGTATCCTGACCTTCCTGCCGTCGGCTGACCTCAGTATCGCCCTTATCTGGGTCCTGAATGCGTGCTCCTCCTGGAGCGAGAACCTTATGCCCCTGAGACCCAGAGCGGGGTTCAGCCTCTGCGAAGGCTCCATGCCCGAAGGGAACTTGTCCCCTCCTATGTCGAGAGTCCTTATCGTCACGAGCGGGGAGCTGAGCGCGTTAACCACCTGCCTGTAATTTTCGTACTGCTCCTCTTCGTCCGGGAAATAATCGGACTTCGTAAAGAGGAACTCCGTCCGGTACATGCCTATGCCTTCCGCGCCGTAGCAGACGGCGTGTGTAAGCTCTTCGATTATTTCTATGTTCGCGTTTACCTTGATCTCCCTGCCGTCGAGAGTCCTTCCGGGGAGCTTCGCGTACTCGAGGAGCTTTTTCTCGAGCGCTGCGTAGCTCGACTTCCGGCGTCTGAACTCCTCCTGCTCCGAAGGAGCGGGATCTAGTACGGCTACTCCCCTGAATCCGTCTATGTATATCGTGTCGCCGGGGCTCGCCCGAAGCGTGATGTCCTCGAGGCCCATGACAGTGGGTATCCCTAAAGACTTCGCCACTATCGCGCTGTGCGACGTGGAAGCGCCCGTATCGGTCGCTATCCCTATGGCGTTGTGCTTCGCGAAAGCGACTACGTCCATGGCCGATATGTCGTGCGCCACGAGTATGGAGTCGTGTCCCAGGTCGGGTATGTCTTCCGCGACGCCGTGGAGGTTCCTGAGTATCCTCTGGCCCATGTAATAGATATCGGCGAGCCTCTCCTTCATGTAAAGGTCTTCGACCTTCCTGAAGGCCTCGCTCTTCTTCGAAAGGATATTGTTTACGGCCCACTCGGCGTTTACGCGCTCGGTTTCAATGAACCTGAGCACCTCGTCCGAAAGGAGCTCGTCTTCGAGCATCATTATGTTCAGGTTGAGTATCTGGAGGTGGTCTCCGCCCTCGAGCGGTTCGAGCTTGTCCCTGATGGAAAGGAGCTGTTCCTTCGACCGCCTGACAGCCTGGAGGAACCTCTCCTTCTCCGCGTCGATGAGGTTCTCGTCGACCTGCAGTCTTTCGACGATCATCCTCGAGCGGTCGAGCAGCACGACCCTGCCGAGTGCTATACCGGTGGATATGGGGATGCCTTTTCTTTCGACTCTCATACGCCCTCGCCGAATCCGCTCTCTATAAGCTCTTCGATCTCGACCATCGCATTCCCGGCTCCCTCGCCTTTCGTAATCACCTTTATATCGCTCCCTTTGGCGGCCGCAAGGGACAGCACTCCCAGAATGCTCTTGCCGTCTACCTCGTAGCCGTTCTTTACGAGCTTCACATCACAGGCGAACCTGCTCGACAGCTTTACGAAAACAGCCGCTGCGCGCGCGTGGAGACCCAGTTTATTCTTTATTATGAAATCCTTCATTACTTCCGATTCAGGCAACGGTTGATAACCTCGAGCGATATGTGAATTAACTACTGCTGTACGCGGTCGGGCATGAGAGCGAATCGTCATACCCGCTAATTATAATTTTGACCGCCGGATTTTTCAATCGCCGCCTGAGGAGTGAAGAGAGCCCTGTCCACGCCCCCGTTAAGCTCGACGTCCGGTTGGTACACTATTGTAATCGAAAGCCCGCCGGTATCAAATTCGATCGTCCGGGGGAAATAATGTCCGTCGACGAGTCCGTCGAAATATTCATAGGAGAGGCTCGCACGCTCGCCGTTCGCGAGCGTGAACTCGGCTTTCTCGACCCTGTAATTGCCGCTGTTGACCCACATCGCGTTCTCCCCGCCCGGGTTCCCGTCCCTCCACGCGAGCTTTATCAAACCCGCGTCCGCCGTGATAACCGGCTTTGTCTGCGATTCATATATCTTGTACGGGAGACGCCCCGTCACGAGGCTCACGAGGCTTTCGGCGGTTATCCGTATGTCGAGACCCGGATAGACGTAGGAGAGGTCGAATTCCTCCCCGGCGTCGTATACGCCCCTCTCAGCCGAGGATATGATGTATATCTGTTTCCCGTCCGAGGAAATGAACCCTACCGTGCTGCCGAACGGGTTAAGCGCCTCGAGACGGAGCAGGTTGGGCCTCTCGGCTATTGTAACCTGAGTGTATGAGACCTTCTCGGCGGCCGTCTCTATCCTGACCCGCGCAAGCCCCTTCACCGACCGTACGCCGCTCTCGAAAAGCTCGACCTTTTCGATTATTTCCCCGGAGTCGGCCCGGGTAAGATCGACCTCGGCCGCCCTCCTGGCGCAGGAGGAGGCGAGCAGGAGCATTACGAATAAGGCATATAGATAACGGTAGTTTCTCAATTCTAGCTTTCTATCTTCGGATTTTTCGAGAGTTGGTTTATCTTTTGCCTGAGCCTCTCCTTGAGCTCCAGGTCTTCGGGGTTGTCGGTCTCTGCGTCGTTCAGCATTTTCAGACCCTTGTTGTAGTACTCGAGCGCCGACGCGGTGTCGCCCATGTCCCTGTAAACGTCCCCCAGGTGATCGAGTATGGCGGGGTCGTCCGACTGGAGCGAGGCCGCTTGCTTGAGGAGCTTTATCGCCTCCTGGTAATTCCCCCTCTTGTAGTAGACCCAGCCCAGGCTGTCGAGTATGTAACCTTTGTTGGGCGAAATGACGAGCGCTTTTCTTATGAGGGACTCCGCCTGGTCGAGGTTGACCCCCTGTTCGGCGTATGAGTAGCCGACGAAGTTAAGCGCGTCCGCGTGCCTGGGGTTGAGCTCGATGAGCTTCGTCATCGTATTGATCGAATCCTGCTCGCGGTCGATGAGGTAGTACGTGACGCCGAGCGAGTAGTATATGGTCTCGCTCCCCGGGTTCGTTTCGAGGAACTTCTTATACAGGGTTACCGCGTCGTCGTTCCTGCCCGACTTCCTGTAAACGCTCCCCAGGTAATTTACTATAACCTCGTTATTGGGCTCGCGGCCGTAAACCTCCTCCATCAGCGCCATTGACCGGCCGAGCATGTCCTGCTTCTCGAATATGTACGCCTTCTGGACGAGGCTCTCGTCGTAAAACTCCGAATACTGCGGTATGGAATCGAGCGTGCTCACAGCAGTATCGTACCGCCCCGACTCGATGTAGCAGAGGGCGAGATAGTACTTCGCCCGGTCGTCCTGCGGGTTGCCCATGAGGATGAGCCTGAATTCTTCTATAGCTTTATCATAATCGCCGCTCTCGATGTAGAGGAGGCCGAGTCTGAGCTTTAAGTCGGGGTTCTGGAAGTCCATCCCCTCCGCCTTCTCGAACTGCACCTTCGCGTCTTCCATACGATTGACCCTGAAAAGGAAATTCCCGTAGCGCACGTACGACTCCAGGCTGTGGGGATAGAGCACGATCACGTCCTGGTATATCCGCTCGGATTCCTTCATCTTCCCCTGCTGCTCGTATATGAGCGCCAGCTCGAGAAGGGCGGAGGCGAAGCTCGGGTTCAGGTCGAGGGCTTTCTTGTAATTCTCTTCAGCGCGGGCGTAATCCCCCTTCTCATAGTAGAGCTTGCCGAGGAAGAAGTAACCCTTCTCGTTGTCCGGGTAGAGCTCCGTTATCCTCCTGAACTTTATCTCCGCGCTGTCGTAATTCCCCGCTTCCGTGTCCATGATGCCCAGGAAAAGGAGCGAATCCGCGTCGTCGGGGTCGAGGTCGATGGCCCTCTTCAGTATCTCGACCGACTTCTCCCTGTCGCCCGGCTCCTGCGAGGACGCGTATATCTTTCCGAGCAGCGTAAAGGAAGGGGCGAACTCCGGGTCCGTCTCGATCGACTCTTCGAGCTTCGCGAGCGCGTCCTGCATCCTGCCTGTGGACATGTACATGAGGGCGAGGTTGTACTTCAGGTAAGCGGACGAGGGGTCCTGCTGCTCGGCGAGCGCTAATTCGGCCAGAGATTCGGAAACCCTGTTGTCGAGGTAGAGCATCCGTGAAGACGCGAAGTGATAGTATGCCTCGTTTTTCGGCGATTCCGATGAAATGAAGGGGGCGTCGGCCTCTGCGGGGTCGCTTTTGACCCCCGCCGTATGTGCGCAGGAAAATAGTGCCGGCAGCAGTATAACGAGCGCGAGCAACGATTTCGAGCGTGCAACGGTTGTGAGCGCGCAACGAATTCGATGTATAAGAGAATTCGGACGTCCGGGGCTGAATACTGGAATGCTGGTGTTTTGAGCACGAACCGTTGAAGCCAAATCAATCGGACGCCCTATCCTGAATATATCAAGGAAAGTGACTCGCCCGACAGTTACAAAAGACAAAATAAATCGGTCGCTTTTGGCTGATTGCAAATAAGTACATTTGTCATCGTACTTAAGCAATAAAAGCCAAATTACGGAACGGATAATTATACTTTTTAATTTCATTTCAAGATGCTTCCAGAATTTCGAGATTTATTTTACCCGCCGCGTTCATGATGACGGAGCTCTTGTTCAGGTCCCCTTCGACGAGCTTCAGGTGCGTCGCGTCGGCCGGGACCTGACCGAATGTGGGGTCGACCGCCACCCATTCTCCGACGTATACCTCGTTCCACGCGTGGTAATAGAATCTTCCGTCAAGATATATTGTACCTGACACCGTTTTTGTCGGGATTCCCGCAGCCCTGGCGAGAGCCGCGAAGAGGGCCGAGTGCTCGTTGCAATCCCCCGAGCCCGTCTTCAGCACGTCCATGGCGTTTGGAATGCCGGCCGTGCCCGTCTTTCTGAGATAGGCGAAAACCCAGCCGTTAAGCATCCTGACGGCCTTGAGCGAGTCCTTTTCCTCGCCGAGTATTTCCTTCGATTTGGATATTATCTCCGGTTGGCCGCTCTGTATGAGGGTCTCGGGAGCGAGATACGGGGCGAAGCCGGGGTCTTTATTAGGCAGTTTATAAGTTTTCACGGACGACATATCCCCCGCCCTTATCGAAACGTATTTACCGTCGAAGGACTGCCTGTAGGAGTCCGACAGGTCGAACCCGTCTTCGGGGCCGATACCTTCTATCTCGGCCTTCATGTATACGAGATCCCTCGGGTCTTCGATCGTAACGTTCGACTGAATGGAGGTCGTTCCTTCTATATCGAGCGCGGAAATCCCGTCCTCGGACACTATGCCGCTTTCATCCCTGAGCGCGGTCATTCCAGGAGGGATCGACTGCCTGATAAGCTCCCCTCCGTCCGTTATCCAGGAGGTCACTTTTGCGCCGGATAGTACGGACTCCACCCTCCACGCGTCGACTACGCCCAGGGAAGGCGCTTCCACACTCTCCCTCCCCGTGATCTTGTGCCTGGTCTCGAAGTTACCCGGAGAGGACGCGGCAATGACCGTCACGGGGTCGAGCACCGGGACGACGTACTCCCGCCCCTTTTCAGGGGACTCCGCCATGAGCTGCGACGGGAGCATCGATGCGGGTATGAGGCCGGGCGGCGCGTCGAAAACGATCTCGGATACCCCCGATACGGTCTTCATCCTGACCCTCATAGTATCCCCTTCCCTCACGCCCTCGGCCGTCACTTTTCCGGATGAGGATTCGAACCTGAAATCGAAGGAGAGGAGCTTCCGCCCGCTTAGCCTGTAGCGGGCCTCGGTCTCGACGTCCTCGGTATTGTCGAGGAGCCTGACCTTGATCCTGGCCTTTTCCAGGGCCTCCGTTATACCGCCTTCGGTTTTAATTGAGTCATACGAGTAGCCTATCTTCCGGCCCCCGGAATATATGTACAGAAGGTTTTCACTGGAGGAGCCGGCATAGATGTAAGAAGCTGAAAGGAATATGAACAGGATTACGGCACTCGTAATGAAAGCGCCTCTTCGGTATGTCATGGTACGGGAATAATCTACACACGTTTATCCCCGGTCTCAACTCTTTTGTTGAGAAGAGGCAGGCGGGGGTCAGACGGATACAGCTGAGCCTGAACATCATGACAGAGGACGGGGACTCCGCCACTCCGCCACCTCCGCCATCCCTATACCCCCGCGAAGGTGGCGGAGTGGCGGAGAGTCAAATTCTGTCTTTGCAACGGTTCTGAGCGTGCGCAAGAACCGGTCGGTCTCGGCTGATTGCAAATAAGTACCTTCCTCATCGCGCCTAAGTCACAACAAACAAATTAGGAAACGGAGCCGCGGCAATCTCATGAATAAGGCAGCCTGGCGATGGCAGAAAAATAAAGCAATCTCTCTTAGTCTATAATTCTTCATATGAGTAATAACTATTATTACGTTTATATACTTACCAACAATAACAATAGAGTTCTATACACAGGTGTTACTAATGACCTTAAAAGAAGGGTGTACGAGCACAAGGAAGGGCTTGTCAAAGGCTTCACGAAGAAATACAACGTTTCCAAGCTGATTTAATATGAGGTATCCGAGGACATTTATAGTGCTATAAGCAGGGAGAAACAGATAAAAGCCGGTTCAAGAAGGAAGAAGATAGAGTTAATCAATGGTATGAACGAGAAGTGGAGGGATTTATACGACGAGATTTAACGAGAGAGATTGCCGCGGCTACAAGACAGCCTCGCAATGACAGAAAAAGGGGCCTCACTCCCCTCATCCGACAATGCGACACATCCGGGGGGTCTATACTCCGCGCGACTGTCGCATCTGTCGCATAGTACATATCCCACATCATCCGACAATCCGACACATCCGCGGGGGTATAGGGATGTCGCATCTGTCGGATGTCGGAAAGCCCGTGATGTGACAACTGACAGACGTGCAAGGGTATATACCGCGGAGATGTGTCAGTTGATCGTTCTATTACAATAAAAATGAATGACAAAGCAGGATGAGCAGGGGAGTTTCAAGAGAATCGTACATGAGCACACATTGTGTGCCCGCCACCTTCGCGGGGGTATAGGGTGGCGGAGTGGCGGTATCCCCGATTGACACCCATGCCTATATTAGGTTCACTAGAATGTATATGGAAGTAAGGGATATATTCGGAAAGGTATTTGCGGGTGAGAGGATAGGCAGGGACGAGGGGCTCCACCTTCTCAAAAACGCCGACACCACTCAGATGGGGTCACTCGCCGATTACGTGAGGCGAAAGCACCACCCGGAGGGTATAGTGACCTTCGTCGCCGACACAAACCCCAACTATACGAACGTCTGCGATACGGAGTGCCTCTTCTGCGCTTTCTGGCGTCCGTCGGGCTCTCACGACGCATACACTCACAGCGTCGACAAGGTCATTGAGATGATGAGGACCTCCTACCACAACGGTGCCACGACCGTGCTCCTCCAGGGAGGGCACAATCCGGAGATCACGCTCGATTACTACCTGGAAATAATAACGAGGACGATGAAGGAGATTCCGGGACTCCACCTCCACGCGTTCTCCGCCCCCGAGATAAGCGCCATAGCGAAATACTCCGACCTCACGACCGAGGAAGTGCTCCGTAGGTTCTGGGACGCGGGTCTGAGGACGATTCCCGGAGGGGGGGCCGAGGTACTGTCCAACCGCGTGAGGAAGAAGATAAGCCCGCTCAAGATCGACGCCGACAAGTGGATGAAGGTCACGAGGGAGGCGCACCTGATCGGATTCAAGACCACCGCGACCATGATGTTCGGCCATTTCGAGGAAGACGAGGACATTCTGGAGCACCTGGAAAGGATAAGGGCGCTCCAGGACGAAACGGGGAATTTCCTCGCGTTCATACCGTGGACGTTCAAGCCGAAAAATACGTTCCTCGAAAGGAAGCTCCCCAACGAGACGGGCGGGGACAGGTATCTCCGGGTGCTGGCGCTCTCCCGTATATACCTCGACAACTTCGTCCACATACAGGGCTCGTGGTTCACTCAGGGGGCGAAAATAGGCTCGCTGTCCATGTACTACGGCGCGAGCGATCTGGGCGGCACGCTGTTTGACGAGAACGTGCTCTGCTGCGCCGAGAACAAGCTCAGATCGACGGTAGACGATCTCGTGCACATGATAAGGTCTGCGGGTTTCGTTCCCGCCCAGAGGGACACGTACTACCAGGTGCTGAACCGGTTTTGATGCTCTGCTTCATATAATCGCACCAGGATGGTGCTCCTACAAGAATAAATCCCAAACCCTGTAGGAGCGGCTTCCAGCCGCGATCCACTCTTAGTGTGATTTATGAAATGACAAAAGAAAGGCAAATTTATTTCTTCTTTTCCTTGATGAAAAGAAGCAAAAATCATCCGACTAACAGAATTTACTAAAAATCTCAAGTACTCGCTAAATCTTCCAATTCTACCCCATCCCGTGGAAGATTTTTAACGCTCGTACAATCGATTTTCTTAACACAAATTCTGTAATGTCGGGAGAAAAACAAAGACTGGATTCCCGATTCTTTCTGCCTTGTGTTACTGGAGCGCTTTCTTAAGGGACTTAATTGCAATCGGCCAGAGGCGTCCGATTCCTCGCACGCTCGAAATCGTTCTCGCAAAGACAGCATTAGACTTTCCGCCATCCGGTCACTCTCTGACTGCATTCACCACCCTGATACACCAGGCGTTCCCCGTGAATTCGATAAGACAGTCGAAGGAAGACAGGTACCCGAGGATAAAGTCGAAGAACTCGAAGGCCGAGCTCGTATAGACGGGTCTGCCGATATAGAGGCCGACGTCCTCGGGGTCGAGCCCCCTGCACTCGCAAGAGGAGAGCTCGAAATCGACCCCCTCCCCTCCGCCGGGCCCGGGTGCGGTCTCCGTCCGTGAGAAGGAAATACCACCGTCACGTCCCTCGCGGCGTACCGAAAACGAGAGCGGGACCCCGCCGCCTTCGAGAAACCGCGCGGCCAGGAACTCGTCTACGGTCGAGACATGTATGACGAAACGGTTTTGGGAGGATCCGGTCACAGAGGGGATATAATAACAGAAGGGGCCGCCGTTTTCACGGCCGCCCCTTCTCTCGTATCTATATTATTCGAAGCTGCGCGCTATTCCCTATCTTCTACCGGAATTCTTTACCATAGAGCCGCTGTTGTAAGACCTCGTATTTCCAGGGCTGAAATTCCGCGTTCCGGTATTCATGGACGGGCTCGTATACTGCCGCGGGGCCGTGTTCACGGAGCGGTTATTGTTCGAGGAGCTCGACTTCCGGTTTGTCGAGGTGCTCGATTGCTTCCGGCTCGGCTGTTTATACTGGGCAGCCGGCTTCTGCACGTTGTAGCTGTTGGCGTTGTAGTTGCTCCTCGGCTGTACCGGCGCCCTGTTGTACGTCTGTTTGCTCACGGGATTCTGATGCTGTTTCATTGCCCTGTTAGTCGTCGTTTGGTTACTATAAGGGTTTCTGTTATCGGGCTTTTGCACCGCGGCCGGGGCCTTCTGCTTTCTCAATCCCTCGTTCACAGAGGCGTTACGCTTCGCGCGGTTTTGACCGTCATATATCGAGGGTCCGTTATACGTATTGTTTTTCCTGGTGGTAACCGTGGAAGGCTTCCTGTCGTTAATAGCGGGTTTGTTGACCGGGATGTTTGTATCCGCCCGGGTCTCTACCCGTTTACGCGTGTCGAATGCGGAGCCGCTCTTGAGCTTTCCGGGGTCCCTCTGTTGTATTACCCCGTAGCCGTCGGGCTCTACGTTTCCGTAGGGTTTGTTTTTCCCCGTATTTATAGTCCTCTGCTGCACGAGGCCGTTCCCGTTTTTCCCGTCAGGCGCGGTAAAACTGTTTTTTATCCCCGTGCCCTTGTTTACATTCGCGTCCTTGTTTACATCCGCGCTCTTTACGCCCCTCAGTACGGAGCTCCCTCTGTCAAACGGCGTTTCGTCCGACTTCTTCTCGATACTGGGCCTGAAGACCTTGTAATTGTTTTTGTCTATATTCTTCCCCGCCCTTAGGGTGGAGAGGTCCGAGTCGACCAGCTTGACCGGATCGAGCTTGTTTTTGACCGCCCGCTCTATCCCGGTTTTGTCGGGGCCGTAGTTGTACACCTTGTTGTTCTCTTTCTTGATGTTCGTGACGTTCTTCACGTTACGCATGACGGTGAGGTTCTTATCGCCGTCGAGCTTTACGAGCTTGGCGTTCCTGTTTGTGAATTTATCCTCCGGGACGAATACGCTATGCTCCCACGGGGCGTAATAATCGTTATCGTAATAATGCCCCTTCTTATGTTTGTGATGTTTGTGGTGTCCGCCGTAGTATCCGTCGTAACCGCCGTAATACCCGCCATAATACCCGCCATAATACCCGCCGTTGTAGCCGCTGTTGTAATTGACGAAGCTGATGCCGATCTCCAGGAAGAAGTTATTGTCCGGAGGGAGCGGCGACCAGCCTACGTAACCCGGCGACTGATACCAGGAGACATATGCGGGGGCCCAGGTCGTACCGGGAATCCACGTCCAGCCGTAGTAGCTGTCGTATATCCACCTTCCGTAATGGTAAGTCGCCCATCCCCAGGGCTCGTAGGATACCCACGTCCACCCCTGGTCCGACCATACCCACTGCCCGTCCGTGTAAGGCTGCCATCCGGGACCGGCCTGGGACGGATACCACCCGTACCCGTAACCGCTTATCGGGACCCAGCTCCCGTAAGGGGAGAGCGAATTGTAAAAGAGGTTGAAGCTGAACGCTGCGTCCGCGTGAGCCTTCTTCTCGAAATCCGCCATCTCTCCGCCCGCGAATATCGCCAATACCAAAGCGAAAATTGCCAGTTTATGTTTCATTGTTTTTTTACTCACTCCCTTTTTATAACCTACCATATCAAACCGGAGCGATATATAAAAAGTTGCGCATACAATAAAAAATGTATGCTATTACACACTTGCGCTGGATTTGTGGAATATTACACAGTGATCGCGGGGGGATCGTCCGGCAGCGGCCGCACCGGAATGGTCAATTCTTCTGGCTTGTTACGCGCTTCTTTTTCTCGAGAAGCTCGCCGTAAATCCTGAGGTACTCCCTGCCCGAGCTCCTCCATGAAAAGTCCTCCCCCATACCCCTCGAAATGAGCTCCCTCCATTTGTCCTTTTCCTCGTATACGGAGATCGCGCGCAGGAGCGCGTCGAGCATGCTGACCTTGGAGAATTCGTAAAAGACGAACCCGTTACCTTTGTCCCCGTCCTCCGTATAGTCCCTCACCGTATCGAGGAGCCCCCCTGTCCCCCTGACGACGGGTATGACCCCGTACCTGAGGGCGATTATCTGCCCCAGGCCGCACGGCTCGAACCGGGAAGGCATGAGGAACATGTCGGAGCCGGCGAAGACCCTCCGTTCGAGCGCGTTATCGTTCACGGCTATGGTGACGGAGAGGTTCTTCTTCCACCTCTTCTTCGCCTTCTCCATCATGTGCTCGTATCTCTCTACGCCCGCCCCCACTACCGCCACCTGATAACCCAGGTCGAGTATCTGGGGTATGGATTCGAGGAAGAGGTCTATGCCCTTCTGCTCCGTGAGCTTGGAAACTACGCCCAGGAGAGGCTTGTCCCCTTCCGGGTCGAGCCCGAGCTCTTCCCTGAGCGCTTCCTTGTTCTTCCTCTTGTCGTCTATGCTGTCGGGGCCGTACTTCTTTGGGATAGACGCGTCTATTTGAGGGTCCCATTCCTCGTAGTCTATGCCGTTCAGGATACCGATGAGGTTGTCCTTGTTCCTGGATACCCACTTGAGCACGGCGTCGAGGCCGTAGCTGTATTCCTTCTTCCTGAGCTCGGAGGCGTAGGTCGGGCTTACCGTCGTGACCAGGTCCGAGTATATGATCCCGCCCTTGAGCAGGTTCGCCTTTCCGTAGAATTCGAGCCCCTGCGAGGTGAAGAGGAATTCAGGCAGCCCGAACTTGTCGAGCACGTTCCTCTCGTACTGACCCTGGAAGGAGATGTTGTGTATCGTGAACACTACGCGCGAGTCCTCGAAGAACGGGTCGTCCTTCAGGTGCTTCCTCCACCTGAGGCATATCGGCAGGAGCGCCGTCTGCCAGTCGTGGCAGTGGATGATGTCGGGCTTGAAATCGAGCGCCTTCGCTATCTCGAGCGCCCCGAGAGAGAGGAACCCGAACCTGAGGTCGTTGTCCGCGAAGTCTCCCTGAGGGGTGGAGTATATGTATTTCCTCCCGAAGAATTCGTCGTTCTTGAGGAAGTCGACGTACACGCCGTTGAATTCGATCTCCTTGATCCTCCCCCTGACGGGGAGCCAGTCGAGGCAGAATACGAGCTCCTTCGATATGGTCCTGGGCTTTATGCCGAGCCTCGAGAGGTTCGCCCTGACCCTCCTGTAATAGGGAATGACCACCCTGACCTCGCATCCGAGCGAGGCGAGCCTCTTGGGCAGTGTGCCGATGACGTCGGCGAGGCCGCCCACCTTGGCGAATGGTTCCATTTCGGAGGCTACGAACAGTATTTTCATTTTTTCAAATAACGCGATGACAATAAACCCGGGAGGCCGACGGAAATTATATTACCGGGAGCGGCGGTCCGTTCACCCCTTGTCGAGCTCCCTTATTTTATCTGCGAATTTCGAGGCGTTCTCCGCTATAACGTCGATGTCGATCCTCCCGCCTTTCCCCAAAAGAGCGCTCGAAACCCCCACAGCCGACGCGCCCGATCTGATGAAGTCGGCGAAGTTATCGAGGCTCACTCCCCCCGTCGTCATTATGTCGACGAACGGGAGAGGGTCCTTTATCGCCTTTACGTACGAGGGCCCTCCGGCGGCGACCACCGGGAATATCTTTACCATGTCTACGCCCATCTTCCAGGCGTTAACTATCTCGGACGACGTGAACGCGCCCTGTATGGAGACCATGCTGTTATCCTTCGCGAACCCGATAAGCTCCTTATCCGTGTGGGGCGACACGAGGAAAGCGGCCCCTGCCTTCCGGGCCCGCTCGGCCATGTCCGTGTCGAGCACGGTCCCCGCGCCTACGAGCACCCCGAGCCTGCCGCTCAAGGCGGATATCGCTTCCTCGGCCCCGGGGAAGGAGAACGTTATCTCTATCAGCCTGAGCCCCCCTTTGATACAGCCCTCCGCGAAGTCGAGAGCGGACTCCGTATTCTCCGCCCGTATCACGGCGAATACCTTGTGCTTTCTTATGACTTCCAGACTTTTCACAATACAAGTTAACAGGCTCGTGCGGAGAGATGCAAGTTTTACCGGCAATATGCGGGGACGGGGTAAAATTTATCCATTAATGGCTGTGCCTTATTGATTTCTTTCGCAGGATGTTTTATCATGTATAATTAATCACCATGGAGCATAGTCTGAGTTTCATCAACGAAGAGATGATAAGGGGGCGCGTGAGCGAGTTTATCGACCGGAGCAAGGAGCTCGGTATAAAGGTAACTCCGCAAAGGATTGCCATATACAAGGAGCTTGCGTCGACCGACCAGCACCCGAGCACGGAGACGATTTACAAGAAGATAAAGGACTATTACCCTAATATTTCTTTGACCACTGTTTACAGGACTCTCGAGACCTTCGAGAAGCTGGGACTCATATCGGTCGTGAACGTGCTCTACAACGCCGCACGTTACGACGCGAACCTCACCCCGCATAACCACATCGTGTGTATCGAGTGCAAAAAGGTCGAGGACATATACGACGAGTCGCTTTCGACGCTCGACGTATCCGACAAGACCCTCGGCGACTACCACATCAAGGGCTATTCGATATTGCTCAACGGCGTCTGCAAGGACTGCCGGGATATCTGAGTCCGCTAACAAACTTAAATAACATTTAATAAATCTCATACACGTCAACAATCACTAGTCTATTATTCAATTTTATTTAG
>JBGSVA010000064.1:0-10659 GCA_041753155.1 Thermodesulfobacteriota bacterium
TTAAGGCTAAAATCTTTCAATTCCACCCCAGCCCTGAAAGATTTTCACGCCTTAATAATCTATTTTCTTAACGCAAATTCTGTAATGTCGGGAAGAGAAAGACGAGATTGCCGCGGTCGCTGGTTTCATCCGGTATGGCGCGTAGATAACATTCTCAATTGCTATCAGCCGTGAGCGACCGGTTTATTTTGACTTTAAATGGAACACCTCAAGTACATAAGCTTACGAGTATTCAGCCGAAGGCGACCGGTTTCTCACTCGATCGAAACCGTTGCTTGCTCGCAGCAGTTCCCCCTCAAGGGGGAGGAAATTTATTCGCGGTTACTGATCCGCCGCCGATTTTGTGAATGTCGGGAAATACAAACCCACTTCATTTCATGTTACCCAGGAGAATTCCAGCCGCGAATTATTTAACATTTACAATGACGAACAAAAACTCCAGATAATGTATAATATCTTACGATCGGGCCTGGTTATGGAATATAGAGAAATCTACCTCGATAACAACGCAACGACGAAGCCGCTTCCCGAAGTGAGGGAAGAGGTCTATAAGATCCTGGGCGACGAATTCGGGAACCCCTCGAGCGCCCACTCGACGGGCGAAAGAGCGAGGAGACACCTCGCACACGCCAGGGAAAAGGTAGCGGCGCTTATAGGCACGATCCCCTCCAAGATCACTTTCACAAGCTCAGGGACGGAGTCGAACAATATGGCGTTCTATTCCTCGACGAGGGGTAAGGGAAAGAAATGCCGCGTTATCACGACCACCGTCGAGCACTCGTCCATAAGGAAGATGTGCAGTTACCTCTGCATAAACGGCGTAGAGATAAAGCTGATAAAGGTCGATCCGAAGGGCATAATCGACCTGGGCGAGCTTAGGGAAATGATGAACGGGGATACTTCGCTCGTTTCAGTGCAGTGGGTCAACAACGAAACGGGCGTCGTACAGCCTGTAGTCGAAGTGGGTGAGATGTGCCGCGAGAGAGGGGTGCCTTTCCACACGGACGCAGCGCAGGCCGCGGGCAAGCTCGAAATGAGCGTAGAAAAACTCCCCTTCGATTTCCTTACTTTTACCGGGCACAAATTCCACGGGCCCCAGGGAACAGGGGGCATTTACACGAAGGACAAATTCCTTCTCGCGCCGATACTGTTCGGCGGGTTTCAGGAGGAGGGATTCAGACCGGGTACCGAGAACCTGCCGGGGATCGCCGGGCTCGGTAAGGCCGCCGAGCTCAGGAAGAACGATTTGATACGTCTCATCGCCCGCATGAAGGAACTCCGGGACAGGTTCGAAGCCATGGTGCTCGATTTCGTCCCGGGGACGAGGGTAAACGGCGATATAAAGAACAGGATATGCAACACTACGAATATAATGTTCGGAGGAATAGACGGGAGGAAGCTCGTAAGAGAGCTGGACGAGGCGGGCGTTAGGTGCTCCCAGAGCTCCGCATGCACCAACTTCGAGGTCTCGCCCTCGTATGTACTGTGCTCGATGGGTCTATCGGAGTCCGAGGCTTATTCAAGCATCCGGTTCAGTTTTTCAGTGGAGAACACCTTTGATGAAATCGACAAGGCGGTTCATCTGATACGGGATATCTGTGACCGGCTAAGGGCGTAAGTACGAGCTCCTTCCCGAACCGTATAGAACCCGGAGCCGCGACCGGGACCGGACATCCGAATACCTCCCCGAAAAAAAATCACGGAACAAAACGACATGGACAGGGAAAGAAAGAATATCCTCATAACGGGGCTCCCCGGAATAGGGAAAACCACCCTCATAAAGCAGCTCGTCTATGAGCTGGAGAGGTACCGCCCCCGTGGTTTTTACACCGAGGAGATACGCCAGGAGGACGAGAGGAAAGGGTTTCAGCTGGTGAGCCTCAACGGGAAGAGGTCTATTCTCGCGCACGTGCTCCACGTCCGCATCGACAGCCCCTATCGTATAGGAAAATACAGGGTAGACGTCTCGGCGTTCGATTCGTTCCTCGATTCTCTCAACTTATCCGAATCGGAGGAGGGCATTATTTTTATCGACGAGATCGGCAAAATGGAATGTCTTTCCGTAAAATTCGTGCGGACGATACAGGAGCTGCTCGACTCGAAAAATATAATTATCGCAACAATAGCCCATACGGACGGGGGCATAAAGGGTAAGATCAAGGAACGGGACGACGTAAGGCTCTTTAGAATGAACCTCGAGAACAGGGACAATGTAAAAGACGAGATTATGGAGGCGCTCGGGGATCTGCCGCAGCTCGGCCGGCTCAGGACCATGAACCGATAATACTATCCGACGGGAAAAACAGCCGGATATTAATTTACTTACTTACCGCTTAACGCGGGCACGACGACAGGCAATTGTACTCGACGTCCTTACATCCCCTCATACACTCGCCGCGCTTCCCCCCGTCATCCCCTTCCTGGGAGAACATGGAGCAGTTCCCTTCGCACCCCCCGAGCTTCTCTGCGCACGTCCCCGAGCAGGGGTTATCCTCGAAGACTTGAGGGTCGAACGAAGGAGGGGGGGCCGGGTTCGCACACAGGTTATTGCATTTATCGAGAGCTTCCCCGCAGGACGTTTCGCAATTCGCCCTTTCCACACTCGCCGCGCCGCCGCCGACATGCCTGGTGCATGCCTGTATGCAGTCCCTCCGCCTAAACTCGCACGCCCCGGCGCAGGTCTCGTCGCTGTATGACTCGGGCTTGAGCGTGGGACGGGGCGTCGGATTGAGACACCTCTCGTCACATCCGACCTCCTCATTCGCGCACGCTTCATAGCACTCCCTCTTTTTCCCGCTCTCTACCCCTCCGCCAACGATTTGGGAGCAGGAGAGCTCGCAGTTCTTCCGGGAGTTATCGCAGCTGTCGGGACACGAAACCTGAGGGGAACCGTCAGTGCCGTCAGCCCCGCGGGCAAAGCCTGTATAAAGAACGAACGTAAGGAGGGGCAGCAATATAAGCGCCCGAAGGGCTCTATTCATGGTGCTGCCCGGCATAAATCCCATGAAAAGAATCTACCTGTGATCTTACGGATTATAAACCGGGAGGGTTTAGGGCGGAGAAAAATAGAAACATCGATAGGAGGGCCGCGGTTTGTTGTTACTCCGGCGTGATCTCGTTATAATTTGAGGCCATGAACAGGGAAAGGCTCAGGAAGGATGCGGTTTCGATTTTCGAGGCCGGAGTACAGGCTGTCGATCCTGAAAACGCCGTCAAAAGACACCTGATGCTCAAAAACGGCGTCCTCCGGGTAAACGGCGACAGATACGCGCTTTCGGGGTTTGAAAATATCTACGTTATCGGGATGGGGAAAGCGGCCGCCCCCATGGCCAGAGCGGTCGAGGATATACTCGGAGACCGGATTACGGCGGGGATAATCAACGTAAAGCACGGGCACACGGCAGCTCTTAAAAAAGTAAAGATAAACGAAGCGTCCCACCCGCTGCCCGATGAGGCTGGACTTGAAGGCGCAAGAGAGATCGCTGCGCTCCTCGGAAAAACCGGAGAACGCGACCTCGTGGTATTACTCGTTTCGGGCGGAGGGTCGGCCCTCCTTCCGCTGCCCGCGGAAGGGCTTACACTCGAGGATAAACAGAATCTCACACAGAGTCTCCTCGAGTGCGGAGCGACGATACACGAGATAAATGTACTCAGAAAGCACGTATCGCGGGTCAAAGGCGGGAGGCTCGCGAGACTCGCCTACCCTTCGACACTCATCTCCCTCATACTCTCGGACGTTTCCGGGGACGACCTCGACACAATCGCATCGGGGCCGGCCGTGCCCGACAGGAGCACGTTCGGGGATTGCGTGGAAATCATCGGGAAGTACGGACTCGAAGGGAAGCTGTCAGCCGGGCTCGTGAACTACATAGAAAGGGGTGAGAAGGGTGAGGCGGAGGAGACGCCGAAGCCGGGGGACCCGGCGTTCGAACGGACAGAGAACGTGATAGTGGGGAGCAATATTGCCGCAGCCGCGGCGGCAAAAGAGAGAGCCTCCGAGCTCGGATATAATTCCCTCATACTCTCCACTTCTATCGGGGGCGAAACCGCGGGGGCCGCGAAGCTGCATGCGGCGATAGCGAGGGAGGTCGTCTCGTCGGGGAACCCCGTAGACGCGCCCGCGTGCATAATATCGGGCGGGGAAACGACGGTCACGATCAGGGGGAAAGGGAAAGGGGGAAGGAATCAGGAATTCGCGCTCGCAGTGGCGGTCGACATAGACGGGCTCGAAAACGTCCTCGTGCTGAGCGGGGGGACGGACGGCACGGACGGCCCTACCGACGCGGCAGGGGCTATAGCGGACGGTACTACGATGGAAAGGGCCGGGGAGCTCGGTCTCGACGCGAACAGGCATCTTCGGGAGAACGACTCTTACAACTTTTTTAAGCCCCTCGGCGATCTCCTGATGACCGGACCTACGAACACGAACGTCATGGACCTCAGGGTCGTTTTAGTCTCGAAAATCCGATAAATTCTCATTAGAATTCAATAATATATCGATATAGAGAGCGGCGGAGCGGGCCTGTCCCATACAAAAAACTGTAAGACCGGGGACTCTTCTGATATACTTACAAAACTAAACTAAAGGGCTACAGTAATTGAATCCCATCCAATTTGCGACCGATATAATAAAAGAAATCGGCATACCCGGCCTGTTCGATATCGCGTTTATGTCCCTCCTCATCTATGCGCTCCTGGTGTTGTTCAACAGGACAAAGGCGCGTTTCGTGCTCACCGGAGTGATAATAATCAGCCTGGTCTATCTCCTGGCGCGCCAGTTCAATCTGGTGCTGACGACCTCGGTGCTCCAGGCCTTTTTCGCTGTAATATTCATCGCCCTCATAATCATCTTCCAGGAGGAGATAAGGCAGTTCCTCGAGCAGATCGCGCTCTGGAGCCTGAACCCTCAGCTCGCTCTCGAAAAATCCCGCGGCTCGTCCCGTGAAGAGATCGACGTGCTGGTAAATACAATTACGGACCTGGCCAAGGAGAGGATCGGGGCGCTTATAATCCTGCCGGGAAAAAACACTATAGAGAGCTCGATCGAAGGCGGGAAGACGCTGAACGGTAAATTGAGCGAGCCCCTCCTGAAGAGCCTGCTCGACCCGCACTCGATAGGGCACGACGGGGCCATCATCATAGATAACGGTAACGTAGTTAAATTTTCATGCCACCTGCCGCTATCGAAGAACTTCGCAATGCTTATGAACAGGGGCACGAGACACGCGGCCGCTCTGGGGCTGTCGGAGCAGTGCGACGCGCTGTGCCTCGTGGCATCGGAAGAGAAGGGGACTATATCCGTCGCAAGGAACGGGGAGCTGAGAGAGATTGGCAGCGAGCAGCTGAGCCTGGTCCTCGAAAAATTCTACAGCGAAGTCAACCCTATAAAAAAAAGAAGGCACTGGTTTACGTTCTTTACGAAGAACTACAGGGAAAAAGCGATTGCCATATTCATGGCGGTCGCCCTCTGGTTCGTATTCGTCCACGAATCGAAGCTCGTGTACAGGACCTACAACGTCCCGGTCAAATATACGACGCTGCCTTCGGAGCTGAAGGTCGAGGACATCAAGCCCGAGACGGTGAAAGTCACGTTCCTCGGCCCGAGGAGGGCGTTTTACTTCTTCAACGAGAAGGAGGTCGAGCTCTTCCTCAAGATTCCGGAGGCGAGGAAAGGGATAAAGACCGTGAACATATCAGAATCGAGTCTCAAGTTCCCGAAGGACATCTCACTCGAAAACATAGAGCCCAGGAGGGTCCTGGTCAGGATCGACAACATCGAGCCCAAAGAAGAAAAGGAATAAGGTGTAATTATTCAAGCGGACCCGTTCACGCCAGGTCGATCGCGTATTTTTTCAGGTCCTCGAGTGAAACGACCTCGAGCACGGACTCGTGTGTGGATGCGAGTATGACAGGAGGGGCGAACCCGCTGTCGTACGCTTCCTGCCATCTGAGCGCGCAGAGACACCACCTGTCCCCGGGTTTCAGGCCCGGGAATTCGAATTCCGGATTGGGCGTGGAAAGGTCGTTGCCCCGGGATTTGGAAAATTCGAGGAACTCCTCCGTGACCTCGGTGCATACTACGTGCATGCCGAGGTCCTGAGACCCGGTCCTGCAGCATCCGTCCCGGTAAAAACCGGTCATCGGGGATGCCGAGCATGACTCGAGCTCTTCACCGAATACGTTCTTTTCTTTCCGCATATAGGTCTCCTTTTGAATGTGAAACGCCGGGCGTGCTCTGTTTTTAGATAAGGATAATATAACAAGTATCGGCGCAATTTGGAACCATGAAGGCACAATGAATCCCGGTAAAAATCATATCCTCCGGGAGGGCGGTCAGGCGGGCCGGGCTTACGGCCCCGTAAGCGGTACGGCATGGTGCCGCAGCCGGGCGGGTTAAAAAATTACCGGTAAACGACGCTCTTCACCGACTCGCTCAGCTCGTTTATGTATATCTCCAATGTTTCCTTCCATTCCTGAGCCAGGTAGGGAGTGCTGAAAAATTCCGCGATGTAATTTAGATAGGACTCCAGCACTCGGACCATACCGAGCGATATCTGCTGGAAGGCCTGATTCTTGCCGTTCGCGTCACCCGTCCAGCCGCCGTAGAGGTTGATCGCAGTCTGGGCCGAGAGCCTGTTATGATCCGCATGAAGGAGCTTCAGATGCGAGAAGCTCCCCGACGCATCGAGGAGAGCCTCGAGCAGAAACCCCTCCCGGAGCGCCCCGCCGAGCGACTGTTCGGCAAAGTCCGCCACCTTGTTCACGGTGTCGGACAGGATTCGAAGAGACTCGACGGGCTCCTTGTCCTTTACCTCTCTTAACTCCTCCATCAGGAGCGCGAGCTCCGAAAGCAGCAGCAATAGCCCCGTTTCGAGCCTGATCTCGTCCTCCGAGACCTGCCCGGAGACGGGCTCGAAGGCCTGACCGTAGTCCTTGTTATCCCCTTCCCTGTCGACGACGAAAAATTTACGTACCATATTGGCGTATCCCGATACGACACAATTTTACAGCAGATTATGTCAGATGCCTTTATTTAGCGTACTTCTCCGCAGCCCCGACCAGAGCGTCCGATCCGAAAGGCTTGGTTATAACGTCGCTCGCCCCGGCCATCTTTATCTTCATCTTATCGAGGACACCGACCTTCCCCGACAGCATGACAACTGGGACTTCTTTCGTGAGGCCGTGGCTCTTGATGACCTTGCAGAGCTGATAACCGTCCATGTGGGGAAGCTTCAGGTCGACGAAAATCAGATCGGGGATCGATTCGTTGATGCTGGCGAGGGCCTGCATGCCGTCACCCGCCGAAATTACTTTATACCCGGCACGTTCAAGACTTATTCTCATGATCTTCCTGACCGTCGGACTGAAGTCCACTATGAGAACCGACCCTCTTTCTTCATGCGTCTTTTCATCCCACCCCGGTGAAACGGGGCCGTTTATTACAGGCGCGGTCCCGGAGGTTTCTTCCTCCGGAGGGGAATAACCGTCCCCGTTCGCAGGTGAGTCTAATTCATGAGGGGTTTCAAATGCCGTCCCCGTTATCCGTTCGGAAGAAACCTGTTCCCGGCCCTTTTCTTCGTGAGATTCATTTGATTGCGTGTCCGTATCATACGCTCCCGGCTCAGTGTCCCGGCCGGTCGCGGATACCGCGCCGAGCTCATTATCGTCAGCGTCTTCGGCCACGCCGTGAATCAGGATTCCATTCCCGTCCTGAGGAGCGGGGTCTTCAGGCCCCGGGTCGCTATCTTGAGCGGCGCTCACGCTCATCTCGTGGCTCGTATCGATATCCGTTTCATTTAAATCCGGCCCGTCGCCGGATTCGGCTGAGGGAATTTCATCACTTCTTTCGTTTCCGTCCGTAAAGTCGAAAACAAAGTCCTCTTCTTTCTTTTTATGAAGCTCCGTATTTACATCGAGCACCTCAATCCCGGGCTCTCCGGATCCTTCTTCATGCAACGCGGCCCGGGAGGCATCGTTCTTTCCATAGTATGTGTTTAATTTATTCCTGATTGACCTCTCGGAGGCGACAACGGGCTTAATATTCTTACCCGTGATAAAACCGAGGTCGTCTAACATTAGAATATTCGACGGGTCGGAGACAGCTATAGTCAAATCAGGGCCTTCGACACTTATGGGAACCAGGAATTTCTCGAGCGCCGTTTCCCTGGGAATGAGCCTGAGCACGCTTTCATCCGTCTCGCAGACGTCGATGTCCATTGACGGTACCCCGTAATGCCTGCTCAGGAACTCGACTAGCTGCGGCTCCGTAACATAGCCGAGAGCGGCAAGCGATTCCCCGAGACCGGTTCCGGATCCCTCGCAGTATTCTATGGATTCCCTTATCTGCTCGACGCTGACCAGACCTTCCCTGACCAGCAATTTTGCCAGATCCATTCTCATAAAAATTAAAGTGAGCAATAATCATGCCACTGCGCAGAAATGCGGCAATGGCATATAACTGACTAATATTATTAGATTATATTTCCTGTAACCCCCTCGTGTCAGCACAGGGGAATCTGACAAAAAACGTCAATAATATGAAAACTATGCGCAGTTGGGCCGATAGCCGATGCGCCCGATCAAAATCCCCGTGTCCACGAGGTCCCGCGGCAAGCAAATATCTTCATTCACAGATTATGGGCATTCCGCTCCGCACAGCCGAGCGTCCGGCTTAATCCCTGACATACGCAATACTCGCATTTAAGGGCGGACATCTATTTGCAGGACAGGCCGTTAATTTAGATGCGCCGACCGGGGAGGGCTTCGAACCCGCTCGCGGAATGTTTAATTTTTAGAATGCTTTGCTTAAGTTTTAGGCACTTATAATTGGGGACTCTTAGTATAAACCCCTTTTATTATTGATTGAAAAGCTTTTAGATAAGTGGTATGTTGTTTGCAATCATTGAATGGGAAGGAGGAAAATCCCATGAAAAAAGTAGAAGCCATCATTAAGCCTTTCAAGCTGGACGATGTAAAAGAATCCCTTAAGGAAGTAGGTGTCCAGGGCCTGACCGTTACCGAAGTAAAAGGCTTCGGAAGACAGAAAGGGCACACCGAACTCTACAGAGGGGCCGAATACGTCATAGATTTCCTGCCAAAAATCAAGCTGGAGATCGTCGTATCCGATGACATGGTAACCAAGGTCATCGATGCGATAATGGACAGCGCGAAAACAGGTAAAATCGGCGACGGAAAGATATTCATTATCCCGATGGAAGAAGTCATCAGGATAAGGACTGGCGAGAGGGGCGAGGATGCCTTATAATTCTTTGAATTTTAAACCACAGGAGGAGCCGTAAAAGTATGCCCACAGCAATAAAGTCTAAAAGCAAAGGAGGATCAGAGGAGATGTTTCCCAAAAAGCCCTCTGATGTATTAAAAATAATTAAAGATAACAGCATAGAATTCATAGACCTGCGCTTTCTCGATTTCGTGGGGATGTGGCAGCATTTCAGCGTCCCCGCACACGTGTTCGAGCTCGGCACATTTGAAGAAGGTCTCGGATTCGACGGTTCGAGCATCAGGGGATGGCAGTCGATCCACGCAAGCGACATGCTTGTCATCCCCGACCCGGGGACAGCCAGGATCGACCCGTTCATGTCTCATCCGACACTGGCGATAATATGCGACATAGTGGACCCGATCACGCGCGAGCCCTATTCACGCGACCCGCGCAACATAGCGAAAAAGGCCGCGGCCTATCTCAAGAGCACCGGCATCGGGGATACCGCGTTTTTCGGACCGGAGCTCGAGTTCTTTATTTTCGACGACGTAAGATACGACCAGACCTCGAACACGGGTTACTATTTCGTGGATTCGATCGAGGGCATATGGAATTCGGGAAGGGACGAGAACCCGAACCTGGGTTATAAGCCGAGACATAAGGAAGGGTATTTCCCCACACCGCCGTCAGACACGTTCCAGGACATGCGCTCGGAAATGGTGGTAGTGCTCGAGAAGCTCGGAATAGAGATCGAAGCCCACCATCACGAAGTGGCCACTGCCGGCCAGTGCGAAATCGACATGAGGTTCTCCCCGCTCGTTCAGATGGGGGACCAGATGATGTGGTATAAGTATGTACTCAAAAACGTAGCGAAGAAATTCGGCCGGACGGTCACGTTCATGCCTAAGCCCCTTTTCGAAGACAACGGCTCCGGCATGCACGTTCACCAGTCGATATGGAAGAAGGACAAGCCGCTTTTCGCCGGTAACGGATATGCGGGAATGAGCGACCTCGCGATGAACTACATCGGCGGTATCCTGAAGCACGCGAGGGCGATATGCGCTTTCACGAACCCGATCACGAACTCCTACAGGAGGCTCGTCCCGGGATTCGAAGCCCCGGTAAACCTGGCTTACTCCGCAAGGAACAGGAGCGCGGCGATAAGGATCCCCATGTATTCCCCGAGCCCCAAGGCGAAGAGGCTCGAGTGCAGGTTCCCCGACCCTTCGTGCAACGGTTATCTCGCGTTCTCGGCGATGCTGATGGCGGGTCTCGACGGCATAGAGAAGAAGCTTAGCCCCGGCGAACCGCTCGATAAGGACATTTACTCGCTCGGCCCGGAGGAACTGGCCGGCATACCGAATGTTCCGGGATCCCTCGAAGACGCCTTGAAGGCGCTCGAGGCCGACCACGAGTTCCTGATGAAAGGCGATGTC
>JBGSVA010000065.1:0-4609 GCA_041753155.1 Thermodesulfobacteriota bacterium
GTTGAGAGGTAAGCCCGGTAGGCTGGTGATAAACAATATAGCGAATAAGATGTTGAGGATCATATGCGCGGTGTTGAGATCGGGTAAACCCTACATCCCGGGGTATGTATCGTTGTCCCCGGAGTGTATGAAAACGATAAAGTGTACTTGTCTACGTCATGGTATTCAGGGTGAACGGGTTTACTCAACGGGGTTCTTAGAGATCGTATGCCCGCGGGTGCTCACCCGCCGCAAATTCTGTAATGTCGGGAGGAGAAAGAACAATAAAGTACCCCCTCACCCTGTCCCTCTCCCTCGTGGGGGAGAGGGAATTAGGAAGAAGGAGGGAGCCGCTCTTATGGGTGAGAGGATATTAGAGGAGGAAGGGAAATATGAAACAGGAGTTGAAGAGGAGTTTGGATAAGTATTACGAGGAGCTGGATGCGCTCGCGAGGAAGTACAGGGCGGACATCCACAATACGAAGACGGACAAGGGCCTGAGCGCGTTCGGGAAGGAGAAACAAGCCGAGATGCTCAAAGGGGAGCTGATGGAAAGGGTGAGGGACCTGAGGCTCAGGTTCGACGAGGACGTGTCCGGGAGGCTCGCGAATATCGGGGATGCGCTAAGGCCGCCCGACGCCGAGAGGGCGCGGGTGAGGACCATTAAACAGAAACTCGCCGAAGGGGAGAGGTTCATGGGGCAGGAGAGCCTGTTCTACGCGCTTATGGGATCGATCGACGAGCTGCGGGAGGACCTTCACAAAAGCACGTTCGTGAGCTCCGTGTCGCGGCTATCGAACGAGGACATGTCGCGCGTGTTCAACGACGCGGTCGAGAGGAGGGACACCAGGCGACTCGAGTGGCTGAAGGACGCGGCTATGCTCACGGGCAGGGACTCGGCGGCGCTCATACGGAGCGTAGACGCGCAGATAGAGCAGATCGAGGACGCGAAGCTCACGTCGGAGCAGAGGATGCTGAAGGCGACCGCCGGGGAGCTCGCGAAGCAGAAGGAGCTCTTCGGGTACAGCGTCGAGCGAGCGGCCGGGAATGAGGGGGAGTTCGTGGATTTGAGAGGGGAGGAAAGTGGGATCGGAGAGGTATGACCAGGTATAACGACGGGATATTGAATATTCTGCACCTGATGCCGGCGGAGGTGAGGGAGAGGGTGAGCCGATCGCGGGTCGAGGAGATATTCTCCGGGCTTATTCCGAAGGAGAGGACTGCGCTTAAGCTTCGATACGGGTTTGAAGATGGAGTAGAGCGCTCGTATGGTGAGATGGGCGAACTGATGGGCATGACTACGATGGGAGCGATGAAACTTTTTAAGAGAACTTTAAAAAAGGTTATTGACAGAGCGACGGAACTTGTATAGTTTATATATCAACGGGCGAACAACGCCCTAAAGCGTAAAGCACAAAGGAACGGAGACTGAGAACATCTTCTCCGTTTTTTTTTGCCCTTTTTAAGTTCCTTCCTATTATTTCTAATGATTCCAAGTGGTTATTGAGCAGGAGAATTCATAATGATTTGGGATTACGATGTAATCCTGAGCGGATTGCACCTTTCGATTTTGTTTATGAAAAGGCAAAGAAAGAGCAAAGGCAACTATTATTTCTTCTTTTCCTTGATGAACACACGTAGTGTGGTTTATGAAAAGACACACACTGTGTGTTTTATGAAAGGACAACAGCAATATTATTTTCTTCTTTGACTGGATACAAAGAAGCAAAAATCACACACGTAGTGTGTTTCAAGAAAAGCCTGTACATAATTTGCTAAAAATCTTATGTTTAAGCTAAAATTTTTCAAATGGACTACTGAAAGATTTTTACGCTTCAACACGCGATTTTCTTGACGCAAATTCTGTAATGTCGGGGGAAGAAAGACGAGATGCTGAATATTGTGGGTTCTTCAAGGGACGACCGTGGAATAATCGCATTGTTGCATTCTGCCCATGGCGTCCGGTTTATTTTGGCTTCATTAGCCTCTATAGATAATATGGGCATATTGCAGTCGGCCAATAGCGACCAATTGCTTACTTGCTCGCAATTGTTACTAGTTCAGAACCGTAGTTCAGCATGACTGAAAATTGTATGTCGCGGCTGGAAGCCGCTCCTACAATATTGAATGTTGTAAAGACTAGATTCCCGATAAAGGCAATCGGGAATGACAAGAAAATTGGGGAAGTGAATGCTGATTTGTGAAACTGACCGTATGCGGCGTGCTGAATCCGACGCAGCGGGTTCCGACCCTAACTCCGGGGGTAAAAAGGAGGGAATAGATTCAGAAGAAAATCAGGATGGGAATGAGAAGCTCTTTACCGAGTCGCAGGTTAACAAGATAGTTCAGCTGAGGCTCGAAAAAGACCGAGTCAGGGTGGATAAGGAAGTCGAGAACAGGTTGAGGGAGCTCGGGATAGAGAGCGCCGAGGACGCGGCGGCTTCCAAAGACTGGCGGCGTGAGAGAGAAGAGTTTCTGGAAAAAGCGGCCCGGGATAAGGAGCTTCTCCGGAACGAAATGGCGGAGCGCGAGAACAGGTTCGGAGAGCAGGCGAGGCAGCACGAGGCTGAGAAGAGGGAATGGCGCGTGAAGCACGATACGCTGCTCAAGCGCGCCGAGCTGACACAGGCGGCGCTTAAGGCGGGAGCTGACCCGGCGAACGTGGATATGATCGTGACGTTCACGGAAGTGAACGTGAGGGTTACGGACGGAGGCTTCCGGGTCGTCGAGACTGACGGACGCCCGGCGCTCGATCCCGAAACCGGGACTGAGACGACGGTCGAGAAGTTCATGAGAGGGTTCCTCTCGGAAAGGCCGGGACTCGTGAGACCCGCGCCTGCCAAGGGCGCGGGGACAGGGGCGATTGGCGCGAGGCCGGGGAAGTATACGCTCGACGAGATAAGGGACATAGCGAGGAGCGACCCGAAGAAGTACGCGGAGCTCAAGAGCGAAGGGGTCGTTCAGGCGCTATACGAGAAGCACCTGGCGGAGAAGAGGTAGCCGACTTTTAGCTCAACTCAGTGCGGGCTGATTGCCAATGACTGGTGAGAGTTAAATTAATGAGGCTTCTACTGTTTGTTGCAATGTGGTTTCAAAGAAAAGGAAGAGAAAAGGCTATATTCATTCTTCTTTTCCTTGATGAACACACGTAGTGTGTTTTATGAAAGGACAAAGAAAGGAAATATTATTTCTTCTTTGTCTAGATACAAAGAAGCAAAAATCATCCGACTACATAATTTGCTAAAAATCTTATGTTTAAGCTAAAATCTTTCAATTAGAAAGCTGAAAGATTTTTATACGCTTCAACACGCGATTTTCTTAACGCAAATTCTGTAATGTCGGGAAGGAAAAACCCCGCCCTTCGATAGGCTCAGTGCGAACGGGTGTGGCGTCATTAGTTGACGGGGCAATAGAGGAAGTTTGAGGTCATATGCCTGCGGGTGCTTGTCCGCAGCAAATTCTGTAATGTCGGAAAGAAAAGAATACAAGGATAAAAATTCACGCGGTTGCGGAATTCGCGGCCGTATTCAGGGGGTTTTTAGATGGCAAATGTAACAACGACTACAGCCGCAGCTATACTGCCTGAGATATGGGAGGCGGAGGTGGAATTCGCCGCCCATAACCACAGGGGTTTCAGCGGGCGTATAATGGAATTTCAGTTCGCGGGGCCGGGGGACGTGCTGCATATCCCGAAGATAGGCGCGATAAGCGCCGCGGCCTTTTCGGGGACGGTATCGTACACAGCAAACACGGAGACTTCGGTCGATATTACGCCCGACGTGTCCTATGCCGCCGTGCAGATAGACAGGAAAGCCGACGTGAGGTCGGTGACGAGTCTCGGGAACGTGTACCAGGTGGAGCTCGGGCAGTCGCTCGCTCAGTACGAGGATGAGCAGATAGCTGGTCTTTACGCGGGGCTTTCCAACAGCGTGGGCGGGTCGTCTGATTTTTCGGAGGCTAATTACCTGCTCGCGATAAGGAACCTGATACAGTTCGGAAAGAATAAGGTCATGATGGGGATGACGCCCATATGGGGCGTGTTCCATCCGGTGCAGTGGGACCACGTGCTCGTAGTATCGAACATTAATTCGGCGCTGGTGAGGGGTGAAATGAACGGGCCCGCCAAGACGGGATCGATCGACCTCGCATACGGCGTGAATATCAGTTTTAGCTCGAGCGTCCAGGTCTCCACCACAGCAAGGAACATGATCTACACGAGCAGGGCTTTCGCCATTGCAAGGAAGCAGACCCCGACAATCGATGTCGAGTTCGACGCGGACACTCTATCTACTAAAATAGTAGCATCTCAGGATTTCGGTGTGGCCGAAATGAACGATCAATTGGGAGTCGAATACCAGACGAACGCTTCATAAGTTGTGACAGGGGAATGGGATCGGAAGGGCATGTGTCTTGAGGGGCATGTGCCCTTTTTTTGTTCCAGATTATGGATTAATCACATCAGAAGGAAAGTAATAAAGGCAAATTCTATTTCTTCTTTTCCTTGATGAAAAGAAGCAAAAATCATCCGACTGTACATAATTTGCTAAAAATATCATATTAAGGCTAAAATCTTTCAATTCCACCCCAGCCCTGAAAGATTTTCACGCCTTAATAATCTATTTTCTTAACG
>JBGSVA010000066.1:0-5286 GCA_041753155.1 Thermodesulfobacteriota bacterium
TTAAGGCTAAAATCTTTCAATTCCACCCCAGCCCTGAAAGATTTTCACGCCTTAATAATCTATTTTCTTAACGCAAATTCTGTAATGTCGGGAAGAGAAAGACGAGATTGCCGCGGTCGCTGGTTTCATCCGGTATGGCGCATAGGTAACATTCGCAATTGCAATCAACCGACAGCGTCCGATTTATTTTGACTTTAAATGGAACACCTCAAGTACATAAGCTTACGAGAATTCAGCCGAAGGAGACCGGATCGTTATGGCTTCATCAGGTTATTCCAAAGGCATCGACATCGTTACAATCGGCCAAAAGTGACCAATTGCTCACTTACTCGCAATTGTTGCTTGTTCGAATCCGTTGCTTGCTCAGAATCGTTCCTCGCAAAGACAGGGTAGGTAGTGCAGAAGAGGTTGGAAAGAATCGTATATGAGCACACATTGTGTGATTCTACGTTCCTTCCTAATTTTCTCATCCAAATTCAGCAACTGCGGCAATTTCATATGTCTGCGGCGACCCGCCGCCCCATAATCTTGACTGCCCTCGGTATTTACGGTTAATACTTTCCTCATGCGTGAAGATGCCAGATACTGGATTGCGCTAAGCTTCGTGTACGGGCTCGGGGACGTGCTCATAAAAAACCTGTATTCAGCGTTCAGGGATGTGGAGAGCGTGTTCAGGGCTCCGGCGAAAAAACTCGCCGAGGTCGACGGCATCAGCGAGAATATGGCCCTGACCATAAAAGGTTTCGACGAATGGGACAAGGTCGATGACGAGATCGAAAAGATAAAAAAATCCGGGTTCGGGTTCCTCCCTCTGAACGACCCCGATTATCCCGAACACCTCCTCCAGATATACAACCCGCCTTCATATTTGCTAATGAAAGGGACTTTACTCCCGCGCGACAGGGTCTCGATAGCGATAGTCGGGTCGAGGATTCCCGACAGGTACGGGCGGACGGTTACGGAGGCCATCTCCGGGGAGCTCGCCGCATTAGGCGTGACCATCGTGAGCGGCATGGCGCGCGGCATAGACTCGATCGCCCAGGAGGAGGCTCTCAAGAGGGGAGGGCGCACTATTGCGGTGCTGGGCTCGGGCATCGACGTCGTTTACCCGCCCGAGAACAAGAAGCTATACAGGGATATTTCCGGGAACGGCGCCGTGCTCTCGGAATTTCTCATAGGCACCCCGCCCATACCGCAGAACTTCCCGAGGCGGAACAGGATAATAAGCGGCATCTCTCTGGGCGTCGTGGTGGTTCAGGCGTCCGACAAGAGCGGCTCCCTCATAAGCGCCTCCTTTGCGCTCGACCAGAACAAGGAGGTCTTCGCCGTTCCCGGCAACGTGGACAGGAAGCTCTCCCGGGGCACGAACTGGCTTATAAAAAAGGGGGCGAGGCTCGTTGAGACCGTCGACGATATTTTGAACGAGATCGAGATCTTGAGGGCTTTGAAAGGGGACGTTTCGCCTGAGTTGTTTGAAAATGTCCTTTCCGCCCTCCCGGAGAGGGAGAGGGCGGTGTATTCCGTTCTCGGCACAGATCCCCTCCACGTCGATGAAATCATCAAGCTCACAGGGTTTGAGACCTCGAACGTGCTGTCACTCCTCCTTTCCCTCGAATTAAACGGTTATATAGCCCAGCAGACGGGCAAGCTTTTCCGCAGGATACTCTGATATTCACCCCTCTTACTTTAGTCCTATGCTTTTTATAACCAAAGTATGTTGACATTTTAAGACTTTCGTATTGTAATATGTTAAAATCTTAAGCGTAATCAGCCAATCCGCCGGATATAACCGGAAGCCTTCCGGACGGCGGATTCGGTGTCGGGGATGGCAGGAGACCATGTCGCAGCTAAAAGCGGAGTCCACGAACAATACTGAGCCGATCAGGACAATCGTGGCGTGCCATTTCCCTCTCATGAGGGAGGGAATATCCAAGATACTCGAAGACGGTGTGAATATCGATGTGGTTGCGAAGGTGTCTAACCTCATCGACCTCATCCAGTCATGCGAAGAGCACCCGTTCGATATACTGCTCCTCGACGTCGAGCTGCGCGGCCTTAACCTCACGAGGATAATGAGCCTCATAAAAAAGAACAAGGTCTCGAAGGTGATCCTCATAATTGATAACGACTATAACGAGAACCTCCTCATAAACGCGATCAGGTCCGGGGTGAGGGGATACCTCGTGAAGGACACCGACTCGAAGCACCTGATAAAATCGATCGCCGCCGTCCACAGCGGCGAGCTGTGGGTGGAAAGAAAGCTCATGGGCAAGGTGCTCGACGGCTCCGCGTACCCTGCAAAGACCGTGCGCGGAAAGGGTGAGGTATACGACCTCACCGAGACGGAGATAAAAATTATCAAGCTCGTCTTAAACGGCTACACGAACAAGAGCGTAGCCGACGAGCTTTATATAAGCGAAAAGACGGTGAAGTTTCACCTCTATAAGGTGTTCAAAAAGCTCAAGGTGAAAAACAGGTCCGAGCTGATATTATTCGGGTTCCGCCACGGGCTGGTCCAGTGAATGGCCCCGCTTGGCAAACGTACTTTACACGGGCTTTTGATGCGCGTTCTTGATTAATACCGAGATTCGCACTAAATTAAAGCACTGTTTGACAGATCGGAAAATCAATTCCTTCAAATCGTCTATGAAGCTCATCCCAATATCGATTACGGAGTGTCCGGCATGAATCTGAGCGTTATCGGCACCGGCTATGTGGGTCTCGTCACCGGGGCCTGCCTCGCGGGGAGCGGCAACAACGTAATATGCGTCGATATCGACGAGAACAAAGTAAAGAGTCTCAAGAAAGGGCACGTGCCATTCTACGAGCCCGGTCTCGAAGAGATAGTAAAAAAGAACCTCAAGGAAAAGCGCCTCCATTTCACGACCGATATAGGCTACGCGGTTAAGAACTCCTTTGTCATTCTCATCGCTGTCGGCACCCCTCCCAATCACGACGGCTCTGCGAATATGGACGCCGTCCTTAGCGCCGCGAGATCGATCGGGGAGCACATGGACGAGTACAAGATAATCGTTACGAAGAGCACGGTGCCGGTCGGAACGACCGAAACGATACGCGACGAGATAAGGAAGCTGACCGAAGTCGAGTTCGACGTAGCGTCTAACCCCGAGTTCTTGAAGGAGGGCAACGCGGTAGAGGACTTCATGAAGCCCGACAGGGTCATAATAGGCGTCGACAAGCCCTCCGTGGGCGGAATCCTGAAGGAGCTCTATTCGGCCTTCATGCGCTCGAGCGACAGGGCGATAGTCGTATCGATCAGGTCCTCGGAGCTCGCTAAATATACGGCTAACGCTATGCTCGCCACGAGGATATCGTTCATGAACGACATCGCCAACCTGTGCGAGCTCGTCGGGGCCGATATTTCCGAAGTCAGGGTCGCGATAGGCTCGGACGGGAGAATAGGGCGCCATTTCCTCTTCCCCGGCATAGGTTACGGCGGCTCCTGCTTCCCGAAAGACGTAAAGGCGCTCATAAGCACCGCGAGCGCGCTCGGCTACGACCTCAAAGTCTCGAGGGCGACCGACGAGGTGAACACGAGGCAGAGGGAGCTCTTCTGGAACAAGATCGCGGGTTATTACAAGGGCGGGCTCAAAGGCAGAAGAATAGGGGTCTGGGGTATTTCTTTTAAGCCGGAAACGGACGACATAAGGGAAGCGCCCTCGCTCTATATCATAGACAAGCTCACCGCCGCGGGCGCCGAGGTGGTCGTCCACGACCCCGTTGCCATGGAAAACGCGAAAAGGCATTTCGGCGACACCGTCCTTTACGGCGGGTCCAATTATGACGCGTGCAACGGAGCGCACGGCCTCGTCATCAATACCGAGTGGAACGAGTACAGGCAGCCCGATTTTACGAAGATGAAAGAGCTTATGAAAGACTACGTGATTTTTGACGGCAGGAACTTATACGACCCGGTGAAGCTCGGGAAGCATGGGTTTAAATATTTCGGCGTCGGGATTGGTACTCCCCCGAGCTAAAAAAGCGCAGATGCTTCTGCGATCCGAGCACTTATCTGTATTCTTCTATCTTTGATCTCGAATTATTATGGTTGAACGGCTTCATTTATCCCAAACTTGAAGATCATACTCGCCTGTTCGAACGCGCGAATCCTGCGCGGGACTTCTTCTGCTCCCATATCCTTATCCCGTAACTACCGGATAAAGCGAAGGAATTCTTAGGAATTTCATCCGCGTGAAATAGCTGATTGACAAATTAAACCCTATTTTGCTATGATGAAGGGACGTTAAAGTGTGAGGAGGGTTAATATGAACTCAACGACCGGTTTGATCCGCATGAAGTATTTCTTTTATGTATCTTTTATTTCCTTAGTCGCGGTTTTTTCTTCTAGCGGCTTTCTCGTAGCACAGGAAGAGGAGGGTGTTTTTGAGGTGGAAGAGGGCGAGGAAGCTGCCCCGCCTGCCCCCGCTCCCGCGCCTGCTGCGAAGACTCCGTCGGTCCTGGCTACGACGGACGGCGAATATACGGATGTAAAGGTGGAAGTGACGGAGCTTAAGCGCGCAAGCGGCGATACGCTCACGTTAAAGTTTGCGATAATCAATGATTCGTCCGAGGCGATGAGTTACAGCTACGACTTTGGGGAGGCAGGAAAGTATCATACCCTTGATTTTAACAGCGTAGGCGGAGTCAATTTGGTTGATGCAGCCGGCAAAAAGAAATACCTGGTGCTGCGGGATTCGGCCGGGAATTGCTTGTGCAGCCGCGGTTTAAAGGGTGTTCAGCCCGGTGCGCGCGCGAATCTCTATGCCAAGTTCCCCGCGCCTCCCGGGGACGTAGAAAAGATAACCGTAGAGATACCCCATTTCATTCCGATGGATGACGTCCCCATAAGCAAGTAGGGAAGCCCGGTTTCACGTGTTCGGACCGATCTCTAGTCTGCCGTCGCTTCATAAAGGTGTGGGTTGATTCAGGTATTGTCCGGGGAGGTTCTCATGTCAAAATTGATTTGCTCGATAAAAAGAGGAGGCGGCCTCTTCCTGATCGCCGGTATCTTTATTTCCGCTGTCATTTTTCCGGCTGCCTCAAGGGCCCAGGTAGACCTGGAATCCCGGGTTCTGGATATTGACTTCAGGGTCGAAGACCTGGAAGGGGAAGCGCTCGACCTGCAGGTAAAGGAAACCGATACCGAGATAAGGATCGAGCTTTCGGGCGACATTCTGTTTGATTTCGATAAATGGGATATACGCCCCGCGGCCGAGCCCGTGCTCACCCAGGTTGCGGAGGTTATAAACAAATACCCCAATGCCG
>JBGSVA010000067.1:0-6930 GCA_041753155.1 Thermodesulfobacteriota bacterium
TATAAGACCCACGGGGGAGGACGGAAAGTTAAATGTGTTCTTCCGGAACTTCAAAATTGCCCGGATCGACCTGGTCTAGTATCATGAAATACTGTTACCCATGTCTCCGAACACCTGTAACCTATGTCCCCGGTCTATACAAAGGGGGATTTAGGGGGATTTTATATTGATTGTTTTTCTTTTATCCGTCATTCTGAACTTGTTTCAGAATCTAGTTTTTCAAGAATCCGCCACTCCGCCACCTTCGCGGGGGTATAGGGATGGCGGAGGTGGCGGAGTGGCGGAGAGTTTGTAAATAACTCATGTTGTTTGATTTATTCTTTCCGGCATGATGATTGTGAGTGTTTCGGAATTCGCACATGGCGGGAGCTTGATTTTACAATATTATGAACCCATTATTCAACTAAGAACGCATGGGACGGGTTTAAGGAGTAAGGCTTCTATGCGCTCTTCGAATAAAATCCGATATACAGGGGAGGCGTTATGATAAGATTAATTGCCGCTTTTATTCTTGCAGGGATATTGCTTACTGGCGTGTTGACTAATTCGGCGCTCGCGGCCAAGAAAAAGGAGGTCGTGATGATGACCTGTGTAACCGTTTTTGGTCCTGACGAAGTCTCATTGGTGCAATTCGCGCAGGTATCGAGCGGGGTTCCGGTAGATATTACACCTCAACCGTTTGACGATTGTGTTCAAGCGGTCGCCGACTTGCTGACGGCTGGTTTCAAGATCGATTCCGGCCAGGTGGATATTTTTAATCCTGGTGAGCCGTCATCTTCGTTTCTGCTTACGAAATAGTGCGTTCGGGTAGTGTTCCTTCAATTCTCTTGGCCGTTTAGTTTCCTTTCCGCCCCATGCATGCACTTTATAAATCCGTCTATCCGTTGTAAGATGGATACCTGATAACACGCCCGAGAAAGGAGACAGTTTATGGATTTTCTGAAGAAGGAAGATACCTCACTCGTCGTCGTGGACATGCAGGAGAAGCTGATGTCGGCAATGCCTGAGATAGAGAGCGGGGTCGCGGTGAAGAACGTGAAGATTCTTCTCGAAGCGGCGAAGGTACTGGATATACCAGTCCATGTCACGGAGCAGTACCCGAAGGGGCTCGGGCCCACGATAAGCGATATAAAGGAATCCGTGGGCGAGGGTTTCCATCCCGTAGAGAAGCTCGTCTTCAGCTGTGCGAGGTCACCCGAGTTCATGGACGAATTGAAGGGTCTCGAAAGGAGCTCGGTACTCCTCTGCGGTGTCGAGACCCACGTATGCGTGCTTCAGACCGCGATCGACCTCGTGAACGACGGGTACCACGTCTATGTGCCCGCGGACGCCGTGGTATCGAGAAAGGAGCTTGACCGGGAGAAGGGTTTAGATCTCATGGATAAAGCGGGCGCAGTCATCGGCACGACGGAAACGTTCCTGTTCCAGCTCCTCGAGCGCGCGGGGACGGACGAGTTCAAGCAGATATTCAAGCTCGTGAGGTAGGGGGGGCGAAGAATTTTCATCATCGATGCTGTCGTCATGAGGGATTTTGTTGACGCAGAAATATAAGTGACGTTATAATGTTAATAATAAACTAGTCCTGAACCGGTTCGGGTTCTGCGACTCATATCTTAACGATCAGATTTGTGAAGGGGTCTGATAATGTGGAATCATAGCCGGTTTATTCACAGAATTATAACTACTGCGCTGCTTGTGCTTTTCTCGACCGGAATGGCCGCGGCTCAGGAATCTCTGCCGTTCGAGGTGACGGAGGACCGTCCGCGCTGCGATAATTACGATCCTCTGAAGCAGCCTTTCTTCGGCGTCACTCATCTCCATACGGGGCTTTCTTTCGACGCCAGCATCCGTTTTGTCGAAACGACTCCCCGCGATGCCTACAGATTCGCCAAAGGCGAGCAGTCGCAGACGCTCCCCGATCCGTCCGGTTTTCAGACGCGCGAGGTGACGATCGACAGACCCATTGACTGGGGCGCGGTCACCGACCATTCGGAGCTTTTCGGCGAAATAGGTATATGCAAAGATTTTCTGGGCATAAACGCTCCCGGCCTCCTGTCGATGGAGTGCCGTATGCTGAACGGGTTTTACTGGAGTCCCGACACTCTTCCTGTCAACGACTTTCAGCGTAACCTCGCTTCGGCAGCATTTCAGATGCTTACAGTCATGTCGATGGGTCCATCGTCCAAGAACACCCGCATGCCGCTTTGCGTCAATAATCCCGAGGAATGCGATTCGGCCGAGCTCGCCTTGTGGGAGGAGATGCAGGCAGCCGCCGAGGAGGAATACGACAGGACCGCCGACTGTTCTTTTACCACTTTTATCGGATATGAAAACACCTCGACGCCGAGCGGGACCAACTGGCATAGGAACGTGATATTCAGGAACGACAGGGTGGTCAAGACTCCGGTTACTGCGATCGATATGGCCGTGGAGCGTAATGAAAGCCCCACCACGGGGGGCCCTGACGGAGTGGGAGTGCCTCCTAATTATTTCGGCATACCCCTGCCTCCGCCGGACGAAACACTTCTGACTCACCCGCTTCCGGAGAAGTTTTGGGCAAAGCTGCAAAGAGACTGCCTCGATGGCGAAAACGTTACGGACGGCTCTGCTGCGAAGTGCGATTTAATAATTATCCCCCACAATTCGAACATAGGGGGCGGGCAGCCGCCCTTTATACCACCTCAGTGGTTCGACCCGCCCGATCTCGAAATCGCTAAGCAGAAAGCTAAGATGGAGCCGCTCGTCGAAATATATCAATGTAAAGGCAGCAGCGAGTGCCGGTATGACCCGCGGTTTAAGGAGGGGGTTCAAACGACCGATGAGTTCTGCAATTTCGAATTGCTCGATACGCTGACGATACTCTCGGCTTCGGGAGTCGTCTCCGAGGAAGGCGCCGGCGGGATCCCTCCCTCCGACTTCAACCCCAGGTCGTATGTGAGAAACATATGGAAAGACGGTCTCCAACTGGCGCAGGAAAAATACGGGGGGCTCAATCCTTTTAAGGCGGGGGTGGTCGCTTCATCGGATTCGCACAACACTACTATGGGGTGGCACCCGGAAAATGCCGAGTGGCCGGGACATCTAGGCATAGACGACGCCATTCCGGTGCGTGCGAAAAACACCATCCAAAACAGCTCCGGGGGTCATTCGGTCGTATGGGCCGAAGAAAATTCCCGCGACTCGATATTCGAAGCCCTCAAAAGGAAGGAGACATACGGTACGAGCGGCACCCGTATAGTAGTCCGGTTCTTCGGGGGCTGGGATTTCCCCGCCGACCTCTGCAGCACAGATTTCGTTCCCGTCGGGTATGCGGAGGGTGTGCCGATGGGAGGCGATTTTCCTCCACGCCCGTCTCAAGAATCCGTCCCGCGTTTTGTAGCGGCGGCATGGATGGACGATTTTATCGGGACTCCCCTTGAGCAGATACAGATAATAAAAGGCTGGGTCGATTCCGAAGGCAATACGCATGAAAAAGTCATCAGAGTGGCGGGGACAAAGGGCAGCCCCAACAACCCTCAAAAAGAGGTCGACGCCGGCTGCGGGCTTAAGGGAGGCGGCTTCGAATCTCTCTGTGCCGTGTGGGAGGATACGGATTTCGATCCGAGCGAAGGCGCGTTTTATTATGCCAGGGTGCTCGAAAGGCCGGTCTGCCGGTACAGCACCCTTTACTGCATGGAAAAATACGGCCTAAATCCGCTTATGCCGGAAAGGTGCCGGCAGGACCTGGCGCAGCTTGAGCAGGATAGGCCCGAAGATGCGGTTAATGCCGAGTTCTGCTGCAATAATCAGACGAGCGCTGCCATAGTGCAGCCTGCGATACAGGAGAGGGCATGGACTTCTCCGATATGGTACGAGCCATAATAAGCGATGAGCGTTATAAAGTCTCCGGCCTTACATTTCCTCTTTATCGGCGGGCTCATTTTCACGGTATACGTACTCAAGAACGGTAACGAACCCTGGGATGAGCGCACGCAGATCGTAATTCCCAGATACCGTATAGATCTCGCGCTCAATGAATTTGCCGGTAAAGTCGGCCGCCAGCCTACCCCTGAAGAGGAAAGTAACGTAATAGAAACGGTAGTCAACCAAGAGGTGCTTTTTCAGTATGCGCTCGATCTCGGGCTTCATAGGGAGAAAGTAACGGAGGAGCGTCTCGCTCAGATTGCGTCCTTCGTCGAAGAAAATCCCCACGAGCCCAAGACCAAATCTGAACGCGCGCAGGAGGCCCTCGATCTCGGTCTTCACCACGGTGATATGGTGGTAAGACGCATTCTCATCGACGGCTCAAGCAGGTTGATCAGGGCTCCGGTATTGCTGAGAATACCCGATGAGGAGATGATGGAAGCGTACTATCGTGAGAATCAGGACGCTTTCAGGCTTCCTGCCGAGACGCGAATCACTCACGTCCTCGTGAACAGTCTAAAATATGGTGACGGGACAGAGAGCCGCGCCGACGAGCTGCTGAATAAAATTCGAACGGAGAATATTTCTCCGGATGAAGCCGTTAAATTGGAGGGCGGGGCGTTCGTCTCTCCTTCGCTGCCTTCACTTCCGGACAAGGAGATCGATCGCCTGTTCGGTCACAGGTTCGTGAAGAATCTCGCTTTGGCGCCCGAAGGGGAGTGGTCGGGACCAATACCCTCGCGGTACGGTTTGCATCTCGTATACGTGCATGGACGGAAAGAACCAGCCGTACCTCCGTTAGAAGATGTTCGTGCGAAGGTCCGTCGCAGGCTTATCCATAAGCTTGCAGACGAATGGCTCGCATTGAGACTCCAGCAGCTCCGTCAGGAGTATGACGTAATTATCGAAGGGGCGCCGTCATCGTGAGAGCAGCCGTATTAATGCTATTTTTAACTCCGTTATTTCTTCTCGCGACGGGATACCTTAATCCCCGCACCTCCGATGCGCACGTGTTTGCTCCTTCGCTCTACGAGCTCAGGGAAACTGGTCCGGGCAATGTTGCTGTACGCTGGAAAGAGCCCGTTATCAAGGCGCAGGGTACGCGGCTCCGCCCCGTGCTGCCCGCCGACTGTGAGGGGATAGGGAAGCCCAAGGTCGAATGGATACAGTCCGCCGCCGTGGCAACTTGGGAAGCATATTGCAGAGAAGGGCTTATAGGCGAGACTGTGAGTGTGGAAGGCATAGGGACGAGCAATGCGGATGTGCTCCTTCGCATAGAGCTTTCGGACGGCAGGTCTCTCCGGCACGTACTGACGGCAACCGAGCCCTCATATACGATACCGGAGCGTGAAAGCAAGCTTGACGTGGTTACAGGCTATATCAGGCTCGGTGCAGAGCATATTCTTGAGGGGTTCGACCACCTGCTTTTCGTATTGGGTCTGGTGCTGATTGTAGGGTGGGGGAGGACACTGCTGTGGACGGTAACGGCATTCACAGTAGGCCATAGCATCACGCTCGCTCTTGCCGTCCTCGGGGTTGTGAACGTTCCTCAGAAGCTTACGGAAGCCGGGATTGCGCTCAGCATTTATTTTCTGGGCATAGAAATTATACGCTCGTTCGGTTCCGATCGTACGCTGATGAAGCGGTACCCGTGGATAATAGCCGGGCTTTTCGGCCTCCTCCACGGTCTCGGATTTGCCGGGGCGTTGAGCGAAGTGGGTCTTCCGCAGACCGAGATCCCGCTCGCTCTATTCTCCTTTAACGTCGGGATCGAGCTGGGGCAGCTTCTTTTCGTCGCCATTGTTATCGTTATATGGGCCGCTCTAAAAAGATCGCCCGTATCGTGGCCCGGATATGTCAAATATATTCCTGCTTACGCAATCGGCTCGATGGCTGTTTTTTGGTTTTTCGAGCGCCTATGGGGTCTAATTGTGCCTTACGGCATGTTCGGCTAATCTGTTCCCTCGACCCTCGACCCTCGACCCGCGACCCGCGACCCGCAGCACGTAGTTTCTACGATCTAAATGCGGATTCGCATTTCTACCATTGAAACGGTTTACCTACGTCTGCACACTACGTGTGCGCCCTTCGACCCTTCGACAAGCTTCCGTCTTCCCGGCTTCGTCGAGACTTCGCCGGGCAAGCGCCATCATCCCATGCTTCGGACTCCGCTAAGGCTTCGACCGACGAGAAAGCTTCGGAGGATAAAAGGCTACGTCGGACAAGCAGGGTGAACGGGCGGTGACTCACCGCGGACATACGAGATGCCGGTCGGGCTGGAGAGGTTGGAAGGAATCGTAATACACACTACGTGTGTGAGCACACGTTGTGTGGCGGATAGCATCCGCTGGCGAACGGGAGTTGTGAGGGTTCGGGCACGGTTGAAAAAGTGCAACGTTGTAAATGTACTCCGGGAATATGTGTTCATCCTTCGACCCTTCGACAGGCTCAGGGTGAACGGGCGGTGAGTCACCGCGGACAAGCGTGTGTATTGCGGCTATTCAGGAAGGGTAGGATTGTTTATGGGCACACATTGTGTGCGCGTCCCCGAGGGAACGGTTCCGACAAATCGGAGGAACCGGACACCCTTGAAAAAGTGCAGCATGGTCACCGTACTCCGGGAAATGTGTTCATCCTTAGACCCTTCGACGAGCTCAGGGTGAACGGACTTGGCTTTAATTGTTCGAGTTGGCAAGGAAGTAACGGAGGAATCGATTATGGGCACACATTGTGTGCGCGTCCCCGAGGGAACGGTTCTGAGCGTGCGCAAGAACCGGACACCCTTGAAAAAGTGCAACTTCGTTACTGTACTCTGGGAATATAATGCGTCCCCGAGGGGATTCGAACCCCTGTTACCGGCGTGAAAGGCCGATGTCCTGGGCCAGGCTAGACGACGGGGACGTAACCGAGTGTGAGCCGTACAGGATTCGAACCTGTGACCCACTGATTAAAAGTCAGTTGCTCTACCAAGCTGAGCTAACGGCTCGGTTTTTGAAGCGCTAAACTATATCACGACATTATACATTG
>JBGSVA010000068.1:0-45741 GCA_041753155.1 Thermodesulfobacteriota bacterium
GATATTACGGATGGATACGAAAAATCGCCCTTCACGGGCATTATGGAGAGGGTAGACGGTTTTAACTCCGATGTAAGGATTTACTTTGACAAATACGGCGACGGAGATCTCGTAAAATCCAAACAGTATCTGCTTCAAAACGAATCGGGTAACGAGTGGATATCCGGGGACGGTGCTCTACGTAAAATAATTTGTCTTTACTCCGCGTCGGACGTATTGTCGCAATTCTATCAGAAGAAGACAGCGAGACTCATCAGCTGGATTTATGTCCTCTTCTTTGCAGCCGTTGTGCTCTATGGGCTTATCGACTGGAGTTCTTATCTAGTATTGTGCTACATTGGGCTCATCCCCGCGATTGCGCTTCTGGTAAAAAAGACCTCGAGGGACAGGATCGAGGACCGCTTCCTCGACTACAGGGCGCTTGCGGAGGGGCTCCGGGTCCAATTCTTCTGGACGCTCTCCGGGATCGACGAGAACGTATCCTCCCATTACTTGAGCAAGTACGAGGGCCTGCTCACGTGGATAAGAAAGGCGGTGAGAAGTATCGAGATTATAACGTTAAGAACCGGGAGTGCGGAACACGCTCCGGGAAATAATACGTTCCTGAATATTACCAGAAAGCTATGGATAGAATCCCAGCTGGATTATTTCGGGTCTAAGAAAAGACCGCTCCTGGCGAGGTCTCGGCAGTTCGGCAATATTATGTTTTTGTCCTTTGTATTAACCCTTTTGGTCGCTCTCGTGTACGGTATGTATGTCTTGTTCGCCGGGGTGGGGAATAGCGAGGCGATAAATAATTTTCAGATCCTTTTGGGCGTGATCGCGGCCGTGGGCGTAGCCGCTCAGGCGTATAAAAACAAAAGGGCGTACGACGAGCTCGAAAGGAGGTATAGTCTCGCTCAGCAAACCTATGCCTCGGCAAAGAGGGAGCTCGAGATTGGTGAAGTGCCTCCGGAGAGGATCCTCATAGCGGTCGGCAGAGAGGCGCTTCTCGAGAACAGCGACTGGCTCTGGACCCACAGGAATGTGCCCATAGAGGTGCCCAAAGGTTAGAATGTTATGAACGCGATGAAGAAAATTGAATCCCCCCCGAAAGCCCGTCTCGCGGTCAGGGTCGGCGTTACGGGACACCGTCTGAACGGCCTCGATAAGGCCGACATCGCCGCACTCAGGGTGCGGGTGAATGAAGTCCTGAAGCACGTGAGGGATGTTGCAGGTGAAGTGAAGTCTTCATTCGAATCTCTATATACCGACGGCGGGCCGCCCGTACTGAGGATAATATCCCCTCTCGCAGACGGGGCGGACACTCTCATTGCAGAGGAAGCGCTTGCGGAAGGATTCGAGCTCCAGTGCGCGCTTCCTTTTGCCCGTCAGGAATATGAAAAGGATTTTACGGACGGCGAGTCCCTCGGCAAGTACCGGACGCTCCTGGGGACCGCTACCTCGATACTGGAGCTCGACGGCTCGCGGGCGACGCCCGAGGCCGAGAACGAGTCATATCAGACCGTAGGCCGGATGGTGCTCGCCCAGAGCGACGTGCTTATTGCGATTTGGGACGGCGAGGACGCGAAAGGGAAGGGCGGCACGGGTCAGATCGTGAAGGAATCGCTCATTAACGAGATCCCCGTGGTTTGGATAAACTCCGGCGCCCCGCACGACATAATGGTGCTAATGGGCGGAGAATACGAAGGGTTTAGAAAAATGGGCCTCCGGGAGCTCGAACTCAGACTGAAGAGGGTCCTTAAACCCGAGCACCCGAAGAAGCCGGACCTCAGCCGTACATACTTTAATGAAAAACAACCGGTATGGACATGGGGTTTCATATTCGAGGCCTTCTGCGATGTATTCGCAGGGGATAGGGTAGATACGGGGGGGGCTAGGGTTGGAAATTTCAACGAAGCGTCAGAAGCGGAATGGCAGAAGGTCTGGGATTCATGTCCTGATTTTCCGCAGTCCGTGAAGGAACAGATAAACGAAAAATTCCTCGCTCACTATACCTGGGCCGACGGGCTCGCAAATTATTATTCGAATATCTACAGGAGCTCTTTCGTCGCTAACTACCTGATGGCGGGTCTCGCTGTGTTTTTCGCGCTGCTCCCGGCGCTTCCGAGCTTTGAAAACCTCTGGATACTCTGCGAGCTCGCCCTCATCATTCTGATAATATTAATCACAGTTGTAGGCAACCTGAGGTACTGGCACGAGAGGTGGATTGATTACAGGCTCCTATCGGAGCAGATAAGGCATCTCAGGTTTCTCGCGCCCCTAGGACTTATTACCCCCGCGTTCAGGGTGCCGGCCCATGATACATACGGGGACCCCAGGAGCTCGTGGGTGAACTGGCATTTCAGAGCGATAGTCCGCGAAGCGGGCATAGTGGGAACCGGCATAGACAAGGAGTACCTCACGTCCTACAGGGACTTCCTCTCAAGTCAGGAAATATCCGCCCAGATCGATTATCATAACCGCAACTCGCCACGCTTCCACAGGATCCATAACAATCTCCATCTAATTGGCGGGGGATTATTCGTTCTCACTCTTCTCGCCTGTATAGCCCATCTGTATGTTCACAGCGACCTGCTGACCATTCTGGCTGCCGTATTGCCGGCATTCGGCGCTGCGTTCTACGGTATCCGGACCCACGGGGAATTCGATCTGATAGCGAAGCGGTCGGATGCCATGAGCGCCCATCTGGAGAATTTAAAGAACGAGCTCGATAATACCGCCTTCGTCCCGTCCTATCGGCTTCTGGCCTACATCGCTGAAAATACGGCAGAGGTAATGTCATCGGAAACACTGGACTGGAGGATTGCTTTTCAATCCAAGCGTTTGGTGTTGCCTGGGTAGTCAATCACAGCTATAATCCTCCGGTATTTCCTCTGGAGGAGAGGGGGAGAACAGATGGCTCACGATGTTTTTATCAGTCACTCCGGAAAAGACAAACCCGTAGCCGACGCCGTATGCGCGACGCTGGAAATCGGCGGCGTAAGGTGCTGGATCGCACCGAGGGATATAGTGCCCGGCACTCAGTGGGGCGAGGCGATTATAGATGCCATAAGCTCGAGCCAGGTCATGGTGCTCGTGTTCTCTTCTAATGCCAATGAATCCCAGCAGATAATCAGGGAAGTAGAGCGCGCGGTCAGCAAGGGCATACCCGTCATCCCGTTCAGGGTCGAAGACGTCGACCCAAATAAATCCCTCGAATATTTCATTAGCGCGCCGCACTGGCTCGATGCCCTGACCCCGCCCCTCGAAAAGCATCTGGGGCAGCTGCTGTCTACGATAAAGCTGCTGCTTGCGAGGAAGGGAGCTCGCGTTGAGACGCCGCCCGGCAAAGATGCCCCCCCGGGGGAAGGCAGGTCCGATTTAGCGAGCGGAAAAAACGATGCGGTTTCAGGGTTGGAGACAATAAGGCCCCTTGAGACCAAGGGATATACGGCGAAGAAGTCGTTTACGGAGGGGCTAGATGCTAAGAAGGTCGGTGGCGGCATAGCCGCTCTGATTATCGTAGTCCTGGCCGCGTATTTTCTCTTAGGCGGCGGGGATGACGATTCGAAGAAGGACTCCGGCGACAACTCGAACAATAATAACTCTCAAAACGTTGTACCTCCGGCGCCCACGAATAATACACCCCCTGTTTACAAAACATCTCCTCCGGGACCGTACGACAATGTGGGAACCTGGGGAGCGATTGCAATTGCTCCCACCGGCGGGTGGGGTCTTTCTACGAACATGACCTCTAAGCAGGCTGCCGAGAGGGATGCCGTCGAAAAATGCAGCCAATTCAACACGGGATGTGAGCTAAGGGTGGCCTTCGATAAGTGCGCGGTATACGCTGTAGCCGACGACGGGACATATGGATGGGCGACTGATTCCACAGTCGACCTGGCGAGGGGCAAAGCCGTGAGCGATTGCCATAAATATACGAACCTTATATGCAGCTCGTTCATTGAACTGTGCTCGGACGGCAGCGTTCAGAGAGCGAACGTATGGGCGGCCGTCGCGACCGCCGACAACGGACAATACGGGGTTGCATGGAACTTCCCGACGCAGCTCGGGGCCGAGAAGGCTTCGTTGGATGAATGTATGAAATACGGCCCTAATTGTCTGATGAGGCTTTCGTTCAGTGATTGCGGTGCCGTGGCCAGGAGTGAGGACGGCGCCCTCGGTTGGGCCCATTATCCGGACATGAACGACTCTATCAAGGGTGCGATGGAAGAGTGTGATAAGCGGAGCGAAAAACAGTGCAGCATCATCACTCAGCTCTGCGCCGACGGGAGCGAGAGGAAATAGACAGGTCCCCCGGATCCCTCTTCATTTCCCGGATTCTTTGAAGGACACGGCTTCCATCACGACCTCGGGTGAATCACGGTCGTTCTCCAGTCCCTCGTACCTCACCCATTTGTGCGGGGGCACAACCGTAAACCAGAAGTAGGTCTTTGGAAAAAATACCTTGAACACATTCAGTGCGCCCAGCTTGGGGACGAGCTCGACCTTATAGCACTCGACTTCTCCGCCTGAGGTCGTTATAGTCTCTCGTCCCTTCTGTTTGAATTCGACATTGTAGAGATCGGGCTCGTTGGTCAGGAATTGGGCTTTGACCGTATCGTCCGTACCGAAAGGGAGCGAGCGGAGCGCAAGGACGATTCCTTCTACGATAAGCAGGTCCCGATCGGGCACGAAAGATTCGTTTACAGAGCCGTCGTTTTCGTAATCTTTTCTTACGAATGTCACTGTGCCTGTAGACTCATCCACCGTTTTCCTTTCGGTCATCACCAGTTTACCCCGCATGTCCTTTACCTCAGTCGACGCTTCGACGGGTGTAAATGCCGCTCCGGACTTCCAGACCGAAACGGACTCCCATTTCATGTCCCTCGTAAAGGGGTTCGTAATTCCCTCTGCGCTCAGCACCAGTCTTACCTTTGATTCACCGTTTTCGATAAACTCGTCCAGCGTCCAGGTCGCTTTCCATCTCGTCCCCCCTTCCTTGTATGAGGTGATGAAGGAGCCTTCCTCTTTTTTGCTCATAGGGGGCGCGCTCATCGGGTGCGATGCGATCGGGAAAAGCAGGACCGGGAATACAATGAATATAATTTTCCTGTAAAAATTTTTTATATTTGTACAGCTATCGCTGATGCTGTGGAAACGCGGGGTCATAGCTCTTCTCACGGATATAGGTTTATAATATATCTTAAGTTTTATTGTTCGGTTAGAAATGCTATGATGTCGGGTTACAATCAGGGCTTGTAACAAAGCGCTTCAGCAATATTTATCGGAGTTATAGTTGAAAAAATTTGTTAGTGGGAATTATCTCATCGTCGGTATAATCGCGGGCGTAATTCTCGGCGGGATCGTCGGCTCGTTATACCCCGAGACCGGCATTAGAGTCGGATTTCTCGGGAAGCTTTTTATAAACGCTTTGAAAATGATAGTGCTCCCGCTGATCCTGGTCTCGATAACGCTCAGCATCATGAAGGTCGAGAGGTTGGGGTCGCTCGGTCTTAAGACGTTCGTCTACTTTATTTCGACTACCGCCTTAGCCGTTATTCTGGGGGTAGTCCTCGTGAACCTGATACATCCCGGCGCAGCTGGCGCCGTACTCACGGGCGAGATGCCGGAGATAATAAAGGGAAAGGAGAATATGAGTATCATCGAGGTGCTCTTATTGGAATTCGTTTCCCCTAACCTTTTCGAATCGGCCGCGGAGTTCGACGTACTCCCGCTCATCGTCGCGTCTATTTTATTCGGCGCCGCGTTCGCGGCTCTCGGAAGGGAAAACAAGCCGATCGTCGAATTCTTCACGCTGCTCGATAAGGCAGTGATGAAGATAGTCCACTGGATAATGATATTCACGCCGCTCGGCATTTTCGGCCTCATCGCCGAGCGCATCGGACTTGCAGGGGGCGGGAGCCAGGTGATTGCGCTCGCGGCCGAGCTCGGCAAGTATTTTCTCTGTGTTATATCAGGATTATTTATACACGGGTTTATTGTATTACCGGCGATACTGTTTCTGCTCTCCGGAAGAAACCCGCTCGAGTATGTCGCGCATGTCGGCAAAGCGCTGCTCACCGCGTTCTCGACCGCATCTTCCTCGGCCACACTGCCTCTCACCATGGAAGGTGTGATCGAGGAGGCCAAGGTGAGTCCGAAGGTGGCGAGGTTCGTGCTTCCTCTGGGAGCGACCGTCAATATGGACGGGACCGCGCTCTATGAGGCGGTTGCCGCGATATTCATAGCCCAGAGCTACGGTATAGAATTGGGCATACTGCAGATGGTCATCGTGTTCTTTACGGCGACGCTCGCATCGATAGGGGCTGCCGGCATACCGGAGGCGGGGCTCGTGACGATGGTGCTCGTGCTCAAGTCGGTAGGTCTTCCGATGGAGGGAATTGGGCTAATACTTGCGATAGACTGGCTTCTCGACCGCTTCAGAACGACGGTAAACGTCTGGGGTGACTGCATCGCGGCTGCTGTTATAGACAGGTTTCAAGGTGAACAAAATTTTAAAGAGTGACGAGAGGCTATTTAAATGCACCGATTGTATTTCGGGGCAGTCACAGATTCTTTGCCTCGAATGTGTTACAGGATTCTATATCTCCCGAATCGAGACCCCTTTTAAACCAGGCTACCCTCTGTCTCGAACTCCCATGTGTGAATGAATCGGGCGTTACACGGCCCTGAGATTCCATTTGAAGGCGGTCGTCTCCTATGCTGCTCGCGGCGTTCAGGCCTTCTTCTATGTCGCCGTGCTCGAGTATGTCCCGCGCCCTGTCGGCATTATGCGCCCAGACGCCCGCAAAACAGTCCGCCTGAAGCTCCTGCATGACGGAGAGCCTGTTCGCCTCGACCCCTCCGAGCCTCCTTTGGGCGCTCTGTACCTGCTCCGAGATGCCGAGCAGGTTCTGAACGTGGTGTCCCACCTCGTGCGCGATCACGTATGCCTGAGCGAAATCGCCGGGTGCGTCGAACCGTTCCCTGAGGTCTCTGTAGAAGCTCAGGTCTATGTACACCTTCTCGTCGGCCGGGCAGTAGAACGGCCCCACCGCGGATTGAGCGAAGCCGCATGCGGAGTCTACGGCCCCGGAGAATAATACGAGGGTGGGTTCGCGATACCTGCCGTTATATTGGACGAACAATTCGCTCCACGTGTCCTCGGTATCGGCGAGCACGACGGACACGAAATCGGCGAGCTCCCTGTCTTCATCCGAGAGAGGGGCGCTCTCGTAGCTTGAGGTCGGATCGACCTCCGTGTAGGTGATATCGTTCAGGAGCTTGACCGGGTCAGCACCGAGTAGGACCGCGATTACGATAAGTATAAGAATACCTATCCCGCCGCCCGCGGCTCTTCCGGGAAGCCTCACCCCTCTCCTGTCCTCGATATTCGTGCTCCTCCTGCCCATTCTCCAGCGCATTCGCCTGTCGTCCCTCCTGATTCAGTTTCCAAAAAGTAACATATAACCCCGCCTGCATCCATAAATATTATATACGGATATTCACAAGACCCGGGAACGTGTATCATGGTATTTCAAATGGACAGCAAGGCTCTTTTCTCCTGGAGCGGCGGTAAGGACAGCGCGCTCGCTCTCTATGAAGTCCTCGGAAGCCGTAGCTTCGATATTGCGTCCCTTCTCACGACGGTTACAGAGGGATACGACAGGGTCAGCATGCACGGCGTGAGGCTCCCTCTCCTCGAAATGCAGGCGGACTCACTCGGGCTTGCTCTCGAAAAGGTAATTATCCCGCGGAACGCATCGAATGAGGAGTACGAGACATCTCTCGAGAAATCGCTCCTGAAATATAAACCGTCGGGTGTGGATACTGTGATTTACGGAGATATATTCCTCGAGGAAATAAGGAAATACAGGGAGGAGCAATTGGGGAGACTGGGGCTCGGGTGCGTGTTTCCTATCTGGGGCAGGGATTCCTTTTTGCTCGCCCGGACCTTTATCGAGGCGGGATTTAAAGCAGTAGCCGTATGCGTCGATTCGACTTTACTCGACGGAGGATTCGCGGGGAGGGAATTCGACTATGATTTCTTATCAGAGCTCCCGCCGGGAATCGATCCCTGCGGAGAAAACGGAGAGTTCCATACCTTCGTTTACGATGGGCCTGCATTCAGGGAGAGGGTAGTGTTCGAAAAGGGAGAGATTGTATTGAGGGACGGGCGTTTTTATTATTGCGACCTCCTGCCGCGGTGACAGGAGGGATCTTGTCTCTGATATTTCTTTCTGCGAACCGCTTTAGACCTCTATCACGATCTTATGGGAATGACTCTTAAGCTTCTTGAGGAATTTCTCGTTGAGCATTGATTCCGGCATATTCCTCAAGATAATAGACGAATTGAACATCCTGGCGGTTTCAATGACCTCTTCTATGTGGCCCTCGTACTCTCTGGCGTCGATCGAGACATTGAAGCCAATGTGCATGAGCTCAAGGGCGCTTAGTGAATCTGATTTTTTTGGCATCCCGGCATCTCCGTTTTGTTATTAATGATGAATCAGAATTTAAAAAAGGAAAGGCAGCGCATTAAAATAACCCGGAGGGCGGCGGTATGAAGAGGGTCCCGGAGCCCGAGCTGATGGACGACCCCGAGCAGGCGCTTGCATACGGCAGGGCCGATTTTGAAGAGCCTCACTCGTATTTCATCAAACTGCTTAAGGAGCACTACAATTTACCATACGGCATTAATGCAATACTCGACATGGGGTGCGGAACGGGGGACATAACGTTCAGGGTCGGAAGGGCGTTCTCGGATTCGGTGATCGATGCGATCGACGGCTCGGCGGCGATGTTGTTTTACGCGAATGAGGAGCTCGTCAAGAAACCTGAATTCGAGGGCAGGATTCATTTCCTGCACGGCAAGATACAGGAATTCACGCCTGATAAATCATACGACCTCATAGTGAGCAACAGCCTGCTTCACCATATTCCGGACCCGGCTGACTTCTGGAGCGCGGTCAAGAGGCTCTCGGCTGCCGGGACGCGGGTCTTTATCATGGACTTGATCAGACCCGGGACCGCCGAGGAGGCCCGGAGACTCATAGAGACCTATTCGCCGGACGAGCCGGAAATATTGAAGAGGGATTTTTATAATTCCCTCCTGGCGGCATTCGAGGTCGGTGAAGTTAAGCGGCAATTGGAAGAAGCTGGCCTCGGCGGGTTCGAAATCGCGCGGGCGAGCGACAGGCATCTGATAGTTTACGGTATACATGATTAGGGCTGCGGCCTGAGCCCGACGCGGACGTTACTGCTCGACCAGAACGCGCCTGCCCGTGAACGTATCGGAAACGACGTTCTCAGGCACCGAATCGGGGTCAAGGGGGTCGACCCCGGGCTCATAGAACAGCACCGTGAACTCGCCTTCCATCTCCCTGCAGTTTTTGTCCGCGAACCTTATCCCCGCATTGACCTTGGCGACATTCAGTAGATTCCCTTCTTCGTCGAAGGAGAAGTCGAGCGAGGTCGCCGACGCTTCGAGCTTGCTTGTCCTTATCCAGGCCCCCTGGGCGTCGCTGAAGTTGAGGGAGGGCTGCGCTGAGCTCGTTATGAGTATCACACCCCTTGAGCCCAGGCTCCAGATGCTCTTCGTCCCGTCTCCCTCTTCCACCAGGTAGGTCCCGATGAAGCACTTCGGATACTTATCGCTCCCCCCGGCCTGCGCTTCGGCCGCGAAGAGAGATACCGCAAGTGTCATGTTAAGGAAAATAGCGAACAGGAATACGTCCGATGGATAAATGCTGCTATGTCTATGGTTATTCATACTCATCTCCCTTGGGGTCTGCCCCTGTTTGAAATCCGGAGCAGGATCTTTTATTAATCCGTTTTCGGGTAAATCTACACCAATTATGGGCCGCGAGTGAAATATACGGGCAACAATGCCTGGCGGTTGAAAAACCCCCGCGCTCGTTTACTATATTTCTCAACACAACATGTAAGCTCCAACGAGTTGACGCGGGAGGCGACAAATTGGGAAATGAATCTGTTAAGGAATCGGTCGAGGTGTCGAACTCCGAGCTTGTCTTCCCGACGCATACGAACCATTACGGCACTATATTCGGCGGCAGGGTGCTCGAGCTGATGGACATGACGGGAGTTTTGGCCGCCATGCGGTTTGCAGGCCAGAACACGGTGACTGCGTCCATCGAAGCCGTCGATTTCAAGAAACCCGTGAAAGTCGGGGACATAATGGAAGTGAAGGCGAGGGTCATATATACAGCCCATACGTCAATGGTGGTGAAGGTGGACGTCTACAAGGTGGGCAAGTACAGTCCCGGAGCCGAGTTCACCTGCAGGGGTTATCTCGTCTTCGTCGCCATTGACCCGGACGGAAAACCGATGCCGGTGCCTACACTCAAAGTCGTCACTGAAGAAGACAAAAAATATTGGAAGATCGGAGAAGAGGTGAAGAACAGGTTCAAATTGAGGCAAACGAACGAGGAGAAATAGATCCCTTGCCCATGCGCTGACCCGACAATAATTTCACTTGTCTCCAATGTCCGCCGCCGCTCTACTCGGGCATCTGCGATTCCATCTTCTGACACGATGTTTGTGCCTGGCTGCCCGCTCCCTTCACGCAGCTGTACGTGTAGCCCTGACATAGTGCCATCCAGTTCTCGCTTCCGTCCGGGTTGATCTTGTGCTCCACGACCTCGATCATGTCGGGTTCGCAGGGTACCTGGCCCGCGGACTGCTCCTGCAGAGGCTGAATCACATACGGATTGCCGCAGGAGAGGATAGTTATCAGCACAGCAGGTATTAGTAAAAATCTTTTCATTTCATCACCGCCGTCTATTTTTTTTTGTTATGCCTGTCCGCGAATTCTTGCCCGCTTCGTTTATCATAATAAGCCAGAATGGGTAAATTTTCAATTTGGGAATCGAGGTACGTGAAATGAAAGCAATCGTGCTCAGGAAAAACGGCGGGCCCGGCGTCCTTCAAGTGGAAGAGGTGAAGAAACCCCGGCCTGGGAAAGGCGAGGTGGGGGTTTTGGTCCGGTTCGCGGGTATTAATTATGCCGAGATACTGTCGAGGAAGGGGATTTACGGGTGGGCGCCTAAAAAGCCTTATATACCGGGGATGGAATGTTCGGGTGTGATAGAGGAGACGGGCGAGGGGGTTGACCGGGCGAGGGTCGGAGAGAGGGTTATGGTCGGGGCGAAGTACGGGTGCTATGCCGAGTACGTCGTCGTACCCGATAACAATGCCGTGCCTGTGATTGACGGATACAGCGACCAGGAGGCGGCGTCCTTCCTCGTGAATTATATGACTGCCTGGGTCGCGCTCTTCAAAATGGCGAGGGCCGGCAGAGGGGACAAGGTGCTGATCACCGCAGCCGCCGGGGGTGTGGGGACCGCAGCGGTCCAACTGGCGGCTCTTGCGGGCTGTGAGGTTTACGGTATGGCCGGGAGCATTCAAAAATTGGAATTAATTAAATCCCTCGGAGCGTCGGGCGCTTTTAATTACCGCGACCCGGACTGTTTTAAAAACCTGATCGCGGCTACGGGCGGTGTGGACGCCGTAATAGAAATGGTAGGCGGGGAGGTTTTCAGAAAGGGCATGGACTCGCTCAACTCATTCGGAAGTATCGTAGTCACGGGATTCGCGAGCCTCGACCTCGACAAATGGAGCCCTTCGTCCTGGCTCAGGACCTGGAGGGATATACCCAGGGCCGATATAGGGGAATTAGCCCGGAAATCCATATCCGTAATGTCGTCCCACCTGGGCTATCTGCTCGACAGGGAACCCGAGAAAATGAGTCGACTTTACGGCGAGCTGAGGGGATTTGTTCTGGAGCACGGTATAAGGCCCGTAGTTAACCGGGTATTCGATCTGGAGGAAGCCCCGCAGGCTCATAAATACATCGAATCCAGGAAAAGCGAAGGGAAGGTGCTCCTGAAAATAGGCCGGTGACGATTTGATGCCGAAATGGGGATGCGGTTGAGTCGGATTACTCCGGGAATTTTATCGGAGTAATTTCATGAATGAGACCCGTCTCAGGCCATCTCTTCTTTGCTCGATACGAGCCTGTCCAGTATCTCCCTCTGAATGGCTTCTATCTCTTCCCCGGCAGTCTTGATCTCATCCGTGGGCTTCCCCCTTTCCCTGCACTCCTCGACAAGCTCGTTAAGCTTTGCACCTATGTGTTTTAGCTTCGTCTGGGCTTCTATATTCGCTTTTATCAGCATTTCCTCGCTCTCCCACTCCCGCTTCGAATATGCGTCGAGCTCCTTCGCCTGTATGAGCAGCTCCCTCAGCCGGTCCCTCCAGCCGTGGAGCGATTGATGTATTACCGACTGGATTTCGGCTTTTTCCCCGGGCTCTCTCCATAGTACATTTTCAAGAAAGCGCAGGTCGTCCTCGGAGACATCGCTCCTTCCTTCGAGGTATGCCCTGGATTTGAGGAGAGAGACCGATTGCTTATATCTTCTGTCTGAAGGGGTTATGCCTTTTTTTGCCAGTTCCTTTCTGATCCGGGATATGAGCTTCAATATGTTCGAAGGCAGATTTACCCTCTCCGCTTCTTCCCTGCAGGAATCGAGCTCCTCCGAGGTGATTACCCCATCTTCTGAAATTTCGTTCCCGGTGTTGAGCATCTTGAGGAATCTAAAGTCTTCTTTTATGTAGTCCACGACGTACCTCAGAAGGAACCTGTCGTAAAGGGCTTCGAGCTCGTCTTCCTCGGACGGAAGCTCGTTGCTCGCCCCGAAAAGTGAGATCAGCGGTATCCTGACCTTTTCGGTGCCGTTATAAAATATTCTTTCATTCATGATCGTGAGCAGCGTATTGAGAATCGACGAGCTGGCTTTGAAGACCTCGTCCAGGAACGCTATATGCGCTTCAGGGAGCTTCCCCGAGGTGACTCTTCTGTATTCGTCGTTCTCGAGACCCTTCAAGCTTACAGCGCCGAACAGCTCCTCGGGTGTGGTGAACTTGGTAAGAAGCCACTGGAAATAGCGGGCTCCCGTTATCTTACGGCAGATTTCGTTAGCGAGCTGGGACTTTGCCGTACCCGGAGGGCCGATCAGGAGCAGGTGGCTCCCCGTAAGGAGGGCGCAGAAGGCGCCGTCTATGACGTCGTCCCTTTCGAAGTAACGCGATTTCAGATCGCTTCTCAATTTCTTTAATTTTTCTAAAGTTCTTTCCATGTCACGATGTCCACTATCACTTCCTGGTCGCGTCTCGATTTCTTGAGCACCGCTTCGATGATCCTCTTTGTCGGGTTCTCCTCGCCGAGACTGCCTACGGCCCTTACTGTGAAAATTTCGCTTTCCCCGCTGCCGAGCGCGACCCCTACCAGGCCGGCGCTGATCTCGGATGTCTCGTCGACGTTCTTTGCTATCTCTCTCACTTTTTTCTGGGTAATTACAGGTGTTTCCTTTCTCTCCTCTAATATCATATCCGCAATCTGTTCGGCCACGTCGTCGTCGACCTCCTCTTCTCCGCCTTCGCCCTGCCCTTCGATGGCGGAAACGGCGGACCCTTTTATAGCGGCTATTATCACCGCCTTCGGAGCGGTGCTGAAGTTTATCTTTTTATCTCGCGGAAAGACAGTGACGTAATCCTTGATCCGGTTATAGAATTCGTCGTCCATCCCGTCTATCATCCTGATCTCCTGGAGCGTGTCGAGGGGGCCGTCCTTGATATTGTAAGGGTTTTCGAGGCTGGCGTAGAAAGACTCGTTCGCCCCGGCCGCGTCCTGATCGTTTTCAGCGCCGTCGAGAGGGGCGTCCGTCCAGTTGATGAGGCTCGAAATGAACCTCGCGGATTTGGACTCGTCGACCTCGAGGAGTCTGAAAAGCTCGGTCAGCTCGGTAAGGACCTGCCGGTCAACTTTATTAGTCGAGCGGCCGACGAGTGAGTTCAGGTTTATTTTCGACCTCTCGTCCGTTACCGTGACGGATACGTTTCCCTGCCCGACGGGGAAATAGGGCACATTGATCGCCCAGAAGCCCTCCAGGTTCTCATTTTGTCCGCCGAGTGCGGATGTCAGCGTGCTGAGCTCTTCAAGCGGCCTCGATTTGAGCGTGCCCGCCGCCACGTGCACCCCCGATTTGGCGATATACCGGGCTTTGATTTCGTCCCTTGTGTTTGACGATATCTCCGTATCTATCTGAGTGAAATAAATAAGGTCCGTTACGAGAATCATTAGGACCGCTATTATGATGATCACTATTACAAGGACGATCCCTTTTTCCTGATCCCTGTTCCTTGCGTCGTTCTTAATTTGGTATTTGTTCTTCATGGCTGCCGCGTTCTATTAGTTTGAGTGCTCACCTGTATTAATTGACTATGGGTATCATTACCAGCGTACTGAACTGGATGTCCTCACCCCTTGGACTTTTGAGAACAATATTTACGTTGACGGCGGCCGGCAGGGTCAACGTCTCGTTCGAATTCCACTCGGATGAGTACCCCTGGGCTTCCCCGTTTTCGGGTATCTTGGGCAGATATGTGAGGCTGAAACCCGAAATCCGCTCCGATATCGCGTACTGAGTGCCCCCGGTATCGGGCTCAAATGTCGGGTTGTCTCTCCTCACCAGGGCGAAAAGGTCAGAGTCCTCGATCGGCGCGAGAAAATAGCTTATTTCGGTCTGGTCCGATTCCCTTGCGTCCTGAGTCGGGGTGCGGGATAGCGAAGTGAAACTCAATTTGCTGTTTTCTCCCTCTTCCACACCGTAAAAAAACGGGGTGGTTATGCTGGTCGATTGCGAATTGACGAGTCCCCTGGGGAAAGCGGTCGCCAGGTCTTTCGTGATCTTCGACATGATGATTCTGGCCTCGTGATAAAGCTCGAGCTCTTCCTCTATCCTGTCCTTCGCCCTGTTTATCTGGAAGAAGGAAGCGTATAGGACCGTGAGGACAATCGACCCTATGAATATCGCGAGCAGTACCTCGATAAGGGTAAACCCTTTATCCGTGGTCCGAGATTGCGGTCGCAACTGTGAACTCCCTATTCCCTTCGTCCCAGGTTATGGTCAGTATCACTATCCTTATTTCTGTCCCGAGCTGCTCTATATTGTACGGCTGTACAGATAAATACCATCCGAACTCCGGCTGTTCCTCGAAAACACCCTCCTGGTTCCCGATCTCAGGAAATCCCTCTATCTCGACCTCTCCGAGCTTCCTCTGAGCCAGGAATGAAGCGATCGAAATATTCTTCGATTGCGAGGCGAGGACGAGGTTCTTGTTTACGGCCCCGAGCAATATTGCGAGCGACGAGCCGATAATGGCGACAGCGATTATTACCTCGAGAAGCGTAAACCCGGACCTCCGGGCAGGCAATCCCGAGCTGTATCGCGGTTCATCATTGCGGGTTTTGATTTTTCGCATCGGCCTGCTTATTAATCCCTCAAAAGCTCTACGTACTCGTCGTATACCCTTATCCCGCCCGTGTAGGGTTTCGTCTCCAGAGTATAGTAGTCTTCGTTGTCGGTCATGAGATGGATGACAGCGGGTTCGACAAAGCCCGTGGGCAGGAACAGGATAAATTCCCCGGAATTGTCGAGCGAGCTCCTCCCGAGCGTGCGTTCCGTTATTACATCCTTGAAATGGACGCCTCCGGGCAGCGACCGTTTTTTATGCAGGTATTCGGTGGACACCACGTACTCATTGCCGTTCAGCACTTCGACCCAGTACTCCCCCCTGTCGATATCGAAAACGAGCCTGTATATATTCTTTTTAAACGCCGCTTCGTTGTACAGGTATCTTATCGTTCCGCCCAGGTTCCGGGAAGCGCTCTTTACATTGATCTCGGTACTGCTTCTGATCTTCGGTACGGCTATAAATACGAAAGCGCCGACCAGAAATATTACGACCAGGAGCTCTATGAGTGAGAGTCCGCCGATCTTCCTCATTGTATTGTACGGCTTGAAATATCGTCCTCTGACTGCTGGACCGCGTCCTCGCCGATTGAGATAATCTCATAGGACCCGTCACCGGTCTGGTCGGGCCCTACGTATATGAATTCGCTTTTCCAGCCGTCCCTGGGGACCTGATCACCGTCCAGGTATCCGTCCTTTGCGTAACAGCAGGGCTCTCTCCCGCTCGTCGGCTGCTGTATCAAGGCGAGAAGCCCCTGCTGCGTCTCGGGGTAGAATCCGTTGTCCAGCTTAAAAAGCTTAAGCGCCGACTCCAGGTTCTTTATCTGGATCTTTGTCTCCTCTTTCTTGGCCTCTCCGAACCTTCCGATCACGTTCGTGCCCACGATGTATGCGAGCCCGGCTATGATCAGGAGCACGACCATAATTTCGATGAGCGTAAAACCGCCTTCAGACCTCATAACTCTTACCTCCTTTATCCGATAGTTGATGTCAAATTAAATATTGGCAGCAGAACGGCGAACACGATGAACCCCATTACGGCGCCTATTATTAAAATCATAACAGGTTCAAGAAGAGAAGTAAGGGTCGATACCATGGTCTCGACCTGCTGGTCGTAGATGTCGGCTACCTTCGTAAGCATCTCTTCCATTTCACCGGTCTGCTCCCCGACGGCTATCATTCTCGTAACGAGGGGCGGGAATACCCCGCTGTCCCTGAGCGGCTTTGCCAGGCTCGCCCCCTCCCTTACATCGGACCTGACCTCCTCGAGCGTCTTGCTGTAGACCTGGTTGTCCAGGACGGCTTCGCCTATCTTAAGCGCGTCCAGGAGCGGTATGCCGCTCGCAAGGAGCGTCCCGAGGGTGCGTGTGAACCTCGATATCACGACCATGGAGTTTATCTTCCCGAATACGGGCAGCTTGAGAGACACGCGGTCGAAAAACATCCTGCCGCGATCCGTCTTGTTAAACCGGTAAGCCAGGAAGAAGAGTACCGGGAGTAATATAATGAGGAGCAGTATGTTGTTGCTGAAAAATCCGCTTACTTTTATCAGTATGACTGTCATGAGGGGAAGGGCCTTCTGGCTGTCCTCGAATATCTTCGCAATCCTGGGTATTACATAAGTCATCGTGAAGAAGAGCACGCCGCCGCCTATGAAGAACATGAATATAGGGTATATAAGCGCGCTTTTTACCTTGGAGGTCAGTGCGGCCTGTTTTTCGAGAAAATCCGCGAGTCTCAAGAGGACTATGTCGAGCGTGCCGCTCGCCTCCCCGGCCCTGACTATATTTATGTAGAGGTCCGAGAAAACGCTCCGGTGCTCGTTGAGGGCGTTAGCCAAAGAGCTGCCCTCGCTGACCCGGTCCTTCACCTGAGTCAGTATCTCGCCCAGTCTCGCGTCCTCCGTTTGTTCGGATAGGGCGGTCAGGGATGCCTCGAGCGGAAGTCCCGCGGAGATGAGTGTCGAAAATTGCCTCGTCGTAATCGCGAGCTCGGAAATTTTAACGCCCCTGAAGGGATTAAAGCTCCTCGCCTTTCCCTGCCTGACTTCGTTAAGGGACGAAAGGAAGACTCCCTGGCGCTTGAGCTTGTCAGTTGCGCCCTTCGGGGATTCCGCATCTACGATTCCCTGGACGGTCCGTCCGGTCTCGTCAATAGCTTTATATTTATATACGGGCATAGCTTATATATTATCCGATTCCGTATTTATAATTGGGGTGATCCGGTTTGGCGGGTTAGATTACGCTTTCTTCTTCTGTAACCCTCATGACCTCGTCGACCGAGGTCAAGCCCCTCGCCACTTTCTCAGCCCCGTCCATCCTGAGCGTGGTCATTCCGTGCTCCATTGCCTTTCTCTTGATCTTTGTCGAGTCGACCTGACTGAGGGTCAGGTTCCTGATATCGTCGTCGATCATCAGCATTTCGAAAATCCCTGTCCTGCCGCTGTACCCCATGTTAAAGCATTTGTCGCACCCTCTCGCCCTGTAAAGAACGCCGTCGTGCATCTGGCTCCGGCGAATGCCTATCTTCAGGAGCTCGTCGTCATGGGGCTCGTAGGGCTCTTTGCAGTGGTTGCAGAGGAACCGGAGGAGCCGCTGCGCGATTACGGCCATGAGGGAGGAGGCTACCAGGAACGGCTCGATCTCCATGTCTATAAGCCTCGTGATGGCGCTCGCCGAATCGTTCGTGTGCAGTGTGGAGAAAACGAGGTGCCCCGTGAGCGACGCGTGGATGGCGATATCCGCGGTCTCTCTGTCCCTTATCTCGCCGACCAGGATCACGTCCGGGTCCTGCCTGAGTATGGACCTGAGGCCGTTTGCGAACGTCAGATTCACCTTGGGGTTGACCTGTATCTGGTTTATCCCCTGGATCTGGTATTCTACGGGGTCTTCGACCGTGATGATCTTTTTATCCGGCGAGTTAATCCTTTCGAGGCCGGCGTATAGCGAAGTCGTTTTACCGCTGCCGGTAGGGCCGGTGACCAGTATGATGCCGTGAGGGCGCAGTATAAGTCCCTCGAATGTGTGCAGCTTCTTTCCGGCGAGCCCGAGGTCCTCAAGGGTGAGGAGCACGGAGGACCTGTCGAGGATCCTCATTACTACGCTCTCTCCCCACGTGGTCGGAACGGTCGAAATACGGACGTCGACGTCCCTGCCCGCGACCTTGACTCTGATCCTTCCGTCCTGGGGTGTCCTCTTCTCGGCGATGTCGAGCTCGGCCATGATCTTGACCCTTGAAATAATGGATGCCTGTAGTTTTTTCGGCACGGAAGTTATCTCGTGGAGTATGCCGTCCTTTCTGAACCTGACGGACAGCTCCTTTTCGAAACACTCGAGGTGTATATCGCTCGCTTTTTCCTTTACCGCCTGGAAGAGGAGAGAATTGACGAACTTTATTATGGGGGCTTCATCTTCGGCTTCGAGGAGGTCTTTAGGCTCCTGAAGGTCGTATTCCGATATGCCGGTCGAATCGTCTTCGATCCCTTCCGTCATTTCCTTTCCGCGCTCATAGACCCGGTTAATGGTGTCGAGCACGATATGGTTGAGCGCGAGTACGGGTTCGATTTCGCACCCGAAGAGTGACTGGACTTCGTCGAGGGCGTAGAGGTCGAGCGGCGGGGACAGGATTATAACTACCTTTCCGTTCTTCCTCTGAAACGGTATAAGCCTGAATTTTTTTGCAAAGCTTATCGGCAGCGTCTTAACGAGTTCAGAGTCTATTTCCCGCTCGGATATGGTGAGCGTATAAGGGAATTCGTAGAACTCTGAAAGCACCTCCAGGACTTCCTTCTCGTCGAGAACTCTCGACTTGATTAATACTTCCTCGAGGCTTTCTCCGTTCTTCGATAATAACTCATCAATCTTAATTAGTGCGGCGGGATTACGTTCGCCTATTATTTCCTGAATGCTTTTCATATCGACAATTTAATATCAGTTATTATCCTCCCTGTTGAAGCCCCTCTCCTGTAAAAGCATATTGCGTCTCTGCCTTTCTTCAAGTATCCGCTGCATGTCCTGCTCGTTCTCGACTATCCGGGGGGTAAGGAGTATCATAAGATTGATCTTCTGACTCTCCCTTTGCTTGAATTTAAACAGGTTGCCGAGAATCGGGATATTGCCGAGCACCGGCACCCTGTTCTGGATGACGCTCTCTCTGTCCTGTACGAGTCCGCCTATTACTATCGTCTGCCCGTTCTTCACGACGACGGAGGAGTCGGCTGTCCTGGTCGTGGTGGCGATACCGAACTGTGCGGTATTCAGTCCCTGTACCGGCGCCTGTCTGATTGCAGAGACTTCTGTAAGGATATTGAGATTCAGAAAGTCTCCTTCACTGATCTGCGGGACTATGGATAACCTTATGCCGACGGGTTCACGCTGTATAGTCTGTACCGTTACACCGCTGTCTCCGACCGTGCTCCCGGTGGGGAACGGTATGACGTCGGCCACGATAATTTCCGCAGGTTCGTTGTCAGTGGTAATAATACTCGGCGTCGACAGCACGTTTACATCGGTAAGTGAGGTCAGTGCCTGGAATAAGGCGGTGAATGATGGTATCGGAGGTATGGGACCCGATCCGTCCACGTCCACTTCCTCGCCTACAACCCCCAGGAACAGACCCGAGAGGCTGCCTAAGATATTCACGGATGCGTCGGGATCGGCTGCTACGCCCAGGAGGCTGGGGACTCCGGGCAGCACTGTCCCGCCGAAGCCCAGGGTCTCGCCGTTGACCGTAAACCCGATACTCAGGTTTGTCCCGAACGACCTGATTTTATCCAGGCTGACTTCGAGAATCGCGGCTTCCACGAATACCTGCTTTCTCCTGACGTCCAGTTCTTCGATCACTTCCTTGATTGTTTCATAGTCCCTTCTCGAGCCGATAAAAATAATGGAATTCGTCGATGGGTCCGATGTGACCCTGAGCTCGTCCGTCTCCGCTACCACTGCCGAGCCGCTTCCCACCCCTCTCTCGATTGCCTGCCTGCTCGTGGAAGTGCCTGATCCGATTCCTGTCGAAGAGGACCCGAGCCCCGAGTCCGTTCCGAAACCCGAGGTCCTTTGACTCCTGTCGGCTCCCAATCCGGTCCTCGCCCCGCTCCCTCCGAAGAGGCTCGCGAGTACGGCCACGATCGATTCTGCGTCAGCATTCAAAACCCGTATTACATATATGCCCTCTTCAGGCTCGGCGGTCTCCACGTCGAGTATCTCTATGACGGCTTTGATTTTTTTCATGTCGTCCGGATACGCAATGACTATAAGCGAGTTGGTCCTTTCGTCCGTGATTACCTTGAATCCCACTGCTGATGTTTCAGTTGTGGATTGGGATGTGATCGCGGGGGCCTCCGACCTGCTCTCGGACCCGGGAAGGCTGCGTGTGCGTGCTGTCGACTGTCTTTGCGACTGCTGTGTCTGTGCCGGGGCTCTCGACGTTGTGGAGGCCGTCCCGCCGAATATTTCGACGAGCTTAGCCGCCACTTCCGCAGCATCGGCGTTATGTATCTTAATGAATTCGATTTCGGTCTCTACATCCAGGTTCTCGATTATCTTCAGAATCCGGTTCAGGTTGTCCACTGTTTCCACAATAATGAGCGTGTTCGTCGCCGGATACACTACTATATCTCCCTCCCGGGAAATAAGCGGCTTCAGAATGTTCGCAGCCTCGCTCGCCTGTATGTTTTTAAGCTGGATCAGTCTCGTTATAAAACTGTCGGAGGATTCGCCTAACTCCGTGCCGAATTCCGTAGGTATGCTGGTTATTTTTATATCTCTCTTGGGGACGATTATATTGGTGCCTTCCTTTTTGACGACCGAGAACCCGTTCAAGCTCAGTATCGTTTCAAAGAGCCTCATTGCGTTCTCTTTTTTAAACCCGCCGGGCGCGATTACCGTGACTTTCTTTCCCTTCACCGACTCGTCGAGTATGAAGTTTTGTCCCGTGATCTCGCTGATGGTTTGAATAAGGTCCTGCACGTCCATTTCCGACTGCAGATTTACTATCTCGCCGTCGGTTACGATGATTTCGGCTTCTTGTTCTTTTGTCCCGGTTTCCTTGTCCTCGGGCGGCGGTTTCTGAAAACTGGGCATTTCGCGGGGATTTTGTCTGCGAGGACTCTGTGTCTGCTGCCGGTAACGATCTTTCTGCTCGAGCAGTTTCTGCCGTCTCTGTTCGATTTCAGCCTGCCTGTCTGATGTCGGCTGATCCGACGCGTCCGGGTTATAGGCGGGGTCCTGTTCTTGATCGCTGAGAGATTGAGTCATGGTCTCGGAATCAGCCGGATCGCCGTAAGGCGCGTAGGTGTCATTGCTCGCTATATTGAATCTTCCGGTATCGCTCTTGACCGGTATGTCTATATACTCGCCGACTGACAGCACATCTCTCGTCAGGCCGTTTATCTCTTTTAACTGCTTGACGGATACCTGAAACCTCTCTGCGATTTGAGATAAGGTGTCGCCCTCCTGCACCTTATAGCTCGAGTCCTCGTTCACCGACTGCTGAGGCGACTCTCCATCCTCCAGTTCGGTCGTTTGCGCCGCGTTCTCTTTGATTATTGTTTTTTCGTGGTCTGTATTGACATAAACGTATAGAGTTAACAGGAACCCAAGAATCAGAATATTGATCAGCAATCCTCTCATTATTCGGTCCTCACACTCTGTGCGGGCTCTTCTCCGTCTCTGCTTGAATAATCAGATCCCGTAGGGGACGCATAATCCAATATCGGCAGCGAAACCGAGCATCCGGACTCTCTTCTATCTAACATTGTACTCATAAGTGTACTGTTTACCAGCCCTGGTAAAATCAATCGTGAAATTGCTCTGGGACCTCAATTCTTCAAACACACTAAGGGCCTTCTCCACATCGTTTAGTTCGACGTTGTTTATTTTGTGAAGGGTGTCACCGTTTTTAATTCCGATCTTCCAGAAAATACTGTTCGACCTGATTCCGAAAAACCTGAGCCCATCCTCCTGAGGTATTACGCGCGCCTGCTGTATTATGTTTGTAGGATCGCTGAGCACATCTTCGAGCAGCTCCCTGCTGACCTCGTATTCATTCTCTCCGACCTTGCTTATTCCTTCATTGTCCAAAGAGCCCTCCGAGCTTTCCGACTTCGGTCCCCTCCCGGGAGTTCTTCTGCCCGAGGGGGCCGCCGGGGAAGTGGAGGCTATTTCTCCCAGGTCTTTGCATTTAATCGTTTCCCGTCCGGTCCTTTGCCGTTCTATGACCACCCTGCAGTTCATTATTTCTATTACTTTCACGTCCTCGGACCGGATAATGTCTACGACTTCCCCGCTGCGGTAGCCGTTAACCTTGTTGTCGTCGGGGTTCTTTATGATCGCGACCGAGGAGGCGTCATTGTTGATGATCGTCCCGAGGAGGACGATGTTGAGCGTGCTGTCAGGCAGGGCCTCCTGGCTTCCTCCGGGTACCCCTGCGTCTGATAAATTCGTAATACCGAATATGTTCCTCGTAAGGATGACATGGTAGTAGGACCTTGCACGCTTGGCGCTCGATTCCGGTTTGCTCTCCCTATCGTCCAGAAATTTTTGCGATGCCGCAGCGCGCGGGGAGCTTATCATGCCTTCGATTTTCTGGTTTACGGTGACAGCGGCCAGGTAGGCGAGCCCCGTAAGGAGGCATAAGTTTACAACCCACACATATTTTTTTAAAATCGTTACGAGCATTTAAGTAGAGAGGTTAATTTTACCTAAAAAAATAAAGTTTTTTACTTTATATGTCAAGCAAAACTTGCTTGCATGAATAATAAACCAGAATTTGTCTTTAAAAGCCGTCTCCCATTGCTTTATTACAGAGGCGGTAAAAAACCTCGATCGTATATTACTGAAAATCGGGCCCGATGCGGCGTCTCGAATTTTCAGTTCAAATAAATAAACAATGGTATAGGGATGAATTCCCTGCCTCTGAATACAATTTACAATTTGATTTGGCAAAAATCAATTCCGGGAAGTCAGTTAATTATCAATGTTCAATTGATAGTTGAATTACCTACTGCTCCCGGTACGCAGCATCCGACGAGCTCGGACAGCAGGTTATTCTGGAATTCCTTGGTCTTCCATCCTAGCCCGTTATCGAGAATCGAGAATACCAAAACATCGCCCTGTTTTGTAAAAACGTAGCCGGAGAGAGCTCTTACATTATTCAAATAGCCGGTTTTGGCCATGACCCTGCCCTGGACATCCGACTGCCTGAACCTCTTCTTGAGGGTCCCGTCTACTCCGGCGATCGGGAGGGAATCAATGAAGTCGGAGGCAATGATCCTGTTTGTGTAGGCGTAACTCAGCACTTCGGTTAATGTTTTCGGAGAAACACGGTTGAGGAGCGAAAGGCCCGAGCCGTCCACTACCCTGAACCCGTCTTTAATCCCGATCCTGTTAAGAAATTCCGAAATTACCGAAGAACCGCTTTCCCAGGACCCGGGAGCGCCCTTGAATTCCGCCCCGAGCGTTTTTATCAGGTTCTCGCCTATTATATTCACGCTGTTCTTGTTGTACTCGGTAATTATCGCTGAGAGGGGGTCCGAAAAGTGCGTGTAGAACACGGTGGCCCACCTCGGCACATCGCCCGCTACGACAGGGCCCGACACCTTGATGCCCGCTTCCTCGATAGCGTTTTTGAACACATTGCCGGTGAGGAGCGTCGGGTTCTGTACGGGGATCTTTAGGAGGACCGATGATTTCGGCCTGATCCTTCCGCCCACGATGATTGTCTGATCGTCCTTCCAGGTCGTCGTAAGCACGCCCTGCTTGGTGCTCGTGACGGCGTTGTTTATAATCGCTATGCCCGAGCCTTCGGGCAGTATGGAGACAGAGGGTTTCTGCCCGGACTTGGAAGAGGCGACCTTGACCTCTATCGTATTATAGTTGAAGGAAAGCGCGCTTATCGGTGGACTGTAAAAATCGTCCGCCCATTCTTCTTTCCATCCCTCCGCCCGTCTTATCCTGCTAAAATACGAATCGTCGACCGTTATTCCGTCTTTTATCTCCTTAATGCCCCTTTTCTTGAGCTCGTAGACGATGAACCCGATATGGGGCTCGCCGAGCGTCGGGTCTCCGTAGCCTTTTACGTATAGACCGCCGTGGAGTATTCCTTTAGATATTCCGCCCCCGCTCGAGAACTCGGTCCTGAACCTGTAATCTCTTTTCAGAAGCGAAAGCGACGCTACGGACGTGATTATTTTTTCATTCGAAGCCGGAATGAACAGGTTCTGCGCGTTGTGCTCGTAAATTGTTTCCCCGGAGGTGAGCGATTTGACCACGACGCCGAGTTTGCCGTTGTTCCTCGCTTCCTTGGGAAGCATTGTAGCGATTCTCGCCGTATAGGCGCTGGTCGAGCTATTGACTGAAATCGCGGTCTGAATTGAAACTGCCATTATAGAGACCGCAATCAAGGGAGCGAAATACCATTTCATATTAGAAAAAATATTCTAACACCTCCGTAATTTCATTGCAAAGAAAAATTAAAATCTTATCGGAACTAATCCGATTAGTACAGTATTAATTTCACCCGAGGGAAAGAATTCCGACGCGGCCGCATCGCTATTACGTTCCCGGCCGCGGAATTAGTGGAACTTAACACATATGCTATCATTTTCTTTATAAGGGGCGCATGAGGACCCGGTAAAAGTGTCGACAAAAATACATAAGACAAAAAAGGCTTTCTTCTTCGATTTCGGCGATACGCTGGCATCGACGGATCCGCCATTTATCTTCAGAATCGCAATGGCGATGAGGAAGGTCGGTTTTGATATTACGGACAGGGAATTCGAAGCGGAATACGTCAAAGCGGATTACAGACTCTTTTTAAAGCACAAGGAGATGGGACGAATCAGCCCAAGGGAACACCGGGAATGGTTCTTCCCTATTCTCTATGAATCGCTTACGCCGATTGCAGATATCGAGAGCTTCCGGGAGGGCGTCAGAAGGGAGATGAATGAGATCGGTTTTTCAAGGTCTCCGATTCCGGGCGCTGCGGAGCTGCTAGATTTCCTCAAAGGGAAAGGTTACTTGCTCGCAGTCATTTCAAACAACGACGGCTATACGGAGGAGAAGTGCGAGGAAGTAGGGATCAGGCGGTATCTTGATTTCGTCTTTGATTCTACGAAGCTGGATATGGTCAAACCCGACCGGCGGATCTTCAAATACGCGGCCGAGAAGATGGGGATTTCTCCCTCGGACGCGGTGCACATCGGCGATATGTACGGTACGGACGTGATGGGGGCCTTAAACGCGGGGTCCGACGTGATATGGTTTAACGGAAGAAAAATGAGTAAATTCGACGACACCGAAGTCAAAGAGGTAAGCAAGCTGTCCGAGATAATCGGTCTTGTCGATTAATTCAGCAGCAGGACCGTAAACACCGGCCGTTTCATCGAGGCGGCTTCTAATCATCATTGCAATATTACAATCGAATAATAGGGCACGGTCATGGAAGGCGAGATCAGAATCGAGGGAGCCAGGGAAAACAACTTAAAGAATATAACGGTCTCGATACCCTGGCATAAATTTACGGTCGTGACCGGATTGAGCGGCTCGGGAAAGTCCTCGCTGGCCCTGGACACGCTCTATGCGGAGGGTCTCAGGAGGTATATCGAGTGCCTGTCGACCTACGCGAGGCAGTTCCTCGAGCGCGTCGACCGTCCGGATATGGACGATATATCTGGGCTCCCCCCGGCCGTTGCGATCGAGAGCAGGAATAACGTCAGGAACTCACGCTCGACGGTGGGTACGACGACCGAGGTCTACGATTATCTGAGGCTCCTGTTCGCTAAAGTCGGCAAGATCTTCTGCCCCGAGTGCGGCAGGGAGGTAAGGCACAGGTCGCCCGGCGACATCGCGGGGGAGCTGCTTGGCGGCCATGAGGGGAAAAGGGCATTGATCACGTTCCCTCCCGGCAATTTGAATCTTACGCCTGCCGAGCTGTTATCGAACGGTTTTACCCGCATAATCTCGGGGGGCGATATATTAGATGTCGAGGGCCTGACAAAGGTCCCCAAGGGCTCGGAGATCGTCCTCGACAGGCTGGTCCTGGATAAGAAATCCAGTTCCAGGTTAATCGGCTCGCTCGAGCTCGCCTTCGAGGAGAGCAGGCATGTGAACGTACGCATACTCGACGGCGAGACCCTGAGGTACTCGGCCGACCTCGAATGCCCCGCGTGTCACACGTGCTTCAATGAGCCGACTCCTCTCCTCTTCTCCTTCAACAGCCCGCAGGGCGCCTGTCCGGAGTGCAAGGGGTTCGGCAACATACTCGGACTCGATCCCGACCTGGTTATCCCCAATCCCGGAAAGAGCCTGTCGCAGGGCGCGATAGAGCCCCTGACGAAGCCTTCGCTCAAGCCGCAGATGAGTAAGCTCCTCCATTTCGCCGAGGAGAGGGGTATCTATACGGACAAGCCCTACAATGCGCTCACGGATAAAGAGAAGGCTCTCATTTTCGAAGGCGGAGCCGGGTTTCCGGGTGTCAGGGGGTATTTCAGGCATCTGGAGGAAAAGAATTACAAGATGCACGTGAGGGTATTCCTCAGCAAATACAGGTCGGCGTTCACATGCGATGCCTGTCTCGGGTCGAGACTCGTGAAGGAGGCGCTCTGGGTGAAGGTGGGAGGCAAGGACATCTACGAGCTCTCCCTTCTGCCGATAGATGCGCTCGGGGAATTTTTTGAAAAGCTTAAGCTGAGTGGATATGAAAGGCAGATAGCCCACGAGATTCTGAAGCAGATTAAATCTAGAATAGATTTCCTCATAAAAGTCGGCCTCGAATACCTCACGCTCGCCCGTCTTTCGAAGACCCTGTCGGGCGGGGAGGCGCAGAGGGTGAACCTCGCCTGCCAGCTGGGCGCCACGCTGACGGAGACGCTTTATATAATGGACGAGCCCTCGATAGGGCTCCACCCGAGGGACGTCGACCGTCTCGTCTCTCTCATCAAGGAGCTCAGGGACAGGGACAATACCGTGGTCGTGGTCGAGCACGATTTCGAAATGATAAAGTCGGCTGACAATATTATCGAGCTCGGACCCCTTGCGGGCGAAAGGGGAGGGGACATAGTCTATCAGGGAGAGGTCAAGAAGCTCCTGAACGGCTCCGCGGACTCCCTGACGAAGAGATATATAACGGGCATGTCGAAGATCGAACCGCCTCTCAAGAGACGCAAAGGGAGCGGGAAATCAATCACGGTCACGGGCGCAATCGAAAACAATCTAAAAAACCTGACCGTTTCGTTTCCGCTCAGGATGTTTATTTGCGTAACAGGTGTCTCGGGCTCGGGGAAGAGCTCCCTCGTGAACGACGTGATTTATTCGGCCCTTGCGCGTAAGTTCAGGGGCGAGGTCGAGAGGGTCGGGAAATACGGAGAGATCAAAGGGGCCGAACACCTGTCCGACGTGATCATGCTCGATCAGAACCCGATCGGAAGAAGCTCGAGATCGAACCCCGTGACCTACATCAAGGCGTACGACGAGATAAGGAAGACTATGGCCGGCACCTGGCAGGCCAGGTCCAAGGGGCTAACCCCGTCTCATTTTTCATTCAACGTCCCCGGGGGCAGGTGCGAAACCTGCGAAGGCGAAGGCGTGCAGCAGATAGAAATGCACTTCCTGGCCGACGTGTTCGTGACTTGTGAGGAGTGCGGGGGCAAGCGGTTTAACAAGGACGTGCTCTCCTTACGGTACAGGGACAGGAACATCGACGAGATACTCTCGCTCACCGTGAACGAAGCGATCAATTTCTTTTACGAAACGCCCGCAATAGGCAGGAAGCTCATGATACTTCAGGAGGTGGGCCTGGGTTATATAAGACTCGGCCAGTCGGCGCCCACGCTTTCGGGAGGGGAGGCGCAGAGGATCAAAATAGCGAGGGAGTTGGGGAGGAAAGGCGGGAAAGACATACTTTACATCCTCGATGAGCCTACCGTCGGGCTCCATGCCGAGGACGTCAGAAAGCTGCTCGAGGTGATCAACAAGCTCGTCCTTGCGGGTAATACGGTCCTGGTCGTGGAGCATAACCTCGACGTGATAAAATCGGCGGATTACGTGCTCGACCTCGGGCCGGAAGGCGGGGACGAAGGCGGGTATATAATTGCCCGCGGGACCCCGGAGGAGGTCTCGAAATCGGATAAATCCCATACTGGCAGATATCTAAGACAGGCCCTATCTTCCTGACCGATGCGATGATTGTATCTGCCCGGATTTGTGAGTCGGCTTCAAATTGGGGATATAGCGCATTTTCCTATAAAATTACCCGCTCGATGTCGGGTTCATCACCGAAACGACCCTCGTTTGCCTGTTATGCGGACTTGAAAAAAGTGAAATGATTTTTATATATGAAATATCAGGACGTACTGGATTAGCATATGACTAATGGAAAAAGGGATTATTACGAGGTGCTTGGCGTCGACAGGGGCGCAAGCCAGCAGGATGTAAAAAAGGCCTACCGCAAGCTCGCGATGCAGTACCACCCCGACCACAACGACGCGCCCGATGCGGAGGAGAAATTCAAGGAGCTCTCCGAGGCTTACGGCGTCCTCTCCGATGCCGAGAAGCGCTCACGCTACGACAGGGGAGGGTTCTCCGCACTCGACGGCATGTCAGCGGAGGATATATTCGGCGGTATCAACTTCGGCGATATATTCGGCGGGGGCGGCTTCGGCGGCGGTCTCTTCGACGAGATATTCGGATTCGGAAGGAGGAGAGGACCGGCCAGGGGCAGGGATGTAGAGGTGGAAATCAAGGTCCCCCTGAAAAAGATACTTACCGGCGGCGAAGAGACGGTCGTATACAACCGGAGGGTCGCATGCTCGGATTGCGGAGGGTCGGGGGCCAAGCCGGGGACCGAGCCCAAGACCTGCGCTGAGTGCGGAGGCTCGGGGCAGAGGGTTTATACGAGCCGCCAGCAGGGTATGACGTTTCAGCAGGTTGCGATCTGTCCCAAGTGCAAGGGGCGGGGCTCGGTAATCGAGGAATTTTGTCCCGCCTGTAAAGGGAAGGGGGACGTTCAGGAGAAAAGCGAGATCAAGATCAAGGTACCGGCGGGGATCGAAGAGGGCACGACGCTTCGTGTTACCGGGCACGGGAGCCTGAGCTCCGAGCACGGAGGCCCGCCCGGGGACCTGCTGGTCACGGTAACGACGGAGGAAGACCCGAGGTTCGAACGGAGGGGGGAGCACCTCTACAGGCTGGAAAAGATCCAGATCGCGGATGCCGTCCTCGGGACAAAAGTCGACATACCTACGCTTACGGGAGAGGTCGAGATGAAGATACCGGCCGGAACGCAGCCGGGGACTGTAATGCGGATACCGAACGAGGGGCTTCCGGGCTTCAGGAGCGGCAGACGCGGGGATATATACGTCAGGATACAGGTCGAAATACCCCAAAAGATTTCTCACGAAGAAAAGGAGCTTTTCAATAAGCTGAAAGAGCTCGGCGGCGAAAAAGTAAACTAACGCAGCGCTTACTCAATAGACCGATATCCGGGAAACCCCGTTAGCTCCTGGGTTTAGATTTAAGAAAATAAATTGCACCGACTCAATCACTCATTGCCCCTCGGCAGCACCGGGAACACGAACGACAGCGTGCGGTACACGGGCGCGCCCTCGATGCCGTAGCTTATGTCGAGAGTCACCTCGTTTACTTCGTCCGGCATCTGTTTGAAAAATATGTATCCCCTGACGGACGCGTTCGGTGAAACGGTGCCGGGCGCGAGAGCCTCGGTAAGCACGTCTTTCGTGCTGGGCGGCTTCGCGTAGTAGTAAGCGGGCGGCGGATAATACCATATCGGGTTATATGCATAAAAACCGAAAGGTCTCCAGTAAGGCCCGTAGTAAGGCCCCCATCCCCGCCTGTAAAACCCCCCGTAATACCCGCCCCCTATCCCGATAGAGACATTGGGATAGGCGGGGTACGCATATACCGGAGCCGAGGACTCTACTATGTCCGCCACGGCCTGGGGGTTGAGCGGACTGTATTGCGTTCTGAACTGGTCGAAGAGGAAAATATCGCTGTAATCAAATCCGATTGTTCGCCCGGAAAAATTCTCGATCTCGATATAAAAGGGCGTTATGTAGTTCTGGAGGTTCCCTGGCGATCCCGTCCAGTATGACGGGATGACCGTTATCCTCACGCCGTCCTCACTCGTCTGCACGTTCGGCTCAGGCGCGAAAGGCGGCGGCGGCGGGATGTTGTAGCCCGACGGATAGCATGAGGCGATGAATACGATCGTCAGGACTAATCCTATGGGGAGTAACACATAAAACCGGAGACTATTTTTCATGTGCGGGCCTTTCCGAGACTGTGATCAAACCGCGTATTTAAAAGCGTATATAAAGTATATATGATGAATCATCCCGTTTCCTATTCTTAATCTTTTCTGTTTTTGTATTGATTTGGATTACACTTTCGTTTTTGCTACAATAACCTTCAAAAATCAGAGGGAGACCAGAAACTATGGGTAAATATCCACCGGGGCTCGACGTTGCCGTCGATTATAAATTCATGGACGCCGTATTCGAGAGGAGATCGAGGAGGTTCGGCCTCGGCATGGAGATCGAAAAGGGGCCCCTCGCATACAAATCCAAACACGCCCCTGTACCCCTCTCCGAGCTCGAAGAGGCGATAATCGTCTGGAACGGTTTAGGCATAAAAAACATCAACCTCTCGGATTTCCCCCCGCACGTGGGGCTCGACCTGGAGATGCAGTTTACGAGCAGGACTATACCCGCGCTCGGCGACGTCCACAGGACGGAGCTCTTCTACACCAACGACGAGGGCACCTATATGGTGAAGCTCCACGACAAGCGGCCCGATGATTTCAGGGGCCTCGAGGGCCTCAGCCGCGAGAAGAGGGTCGACCGAATACTTGAGCTTTTCAGGGAGTCGAGGATAACGCTCGAGGACAAGAGGGCCGACCTGCCTTCGAAGCCGCCGGGAATCGCCGCGCATAACCTATGGAACGTCAACAAGCCCGGCACGACCCTGTTTATGCCTGTAACTGACCTCTCCGCCTGCATAATCAATCTTTACTTCTTCTACATGCGTCCCGACCACAGGTTTAATTTCGTCGACGAGCTTCACGGTATGAGGGCACCCGGAACTGCAGAATGGCAGAAGAAGGGCTTCCTCGACCTCGGGAAAAGGATGCCGCTCATAGAGGCTGAGCTCAGGTTCGCGAACGGCTACATAGCCGAGCAGGCGTTCATGGGGCAGAACATGGTGCTTACGCTCCAGGCCCTGGGGTTAGGTGGGTGGCTCTTCAGCGGCTTTGCCAGCATGTTCATGCTGGGCGGCACCCCTTTTAACAGGGGCCTAGGATTCAGGTTCATCACACCGCAGCTGAAGGGAGAGACCGGTAACCCGAACCCCGTCGCGGTCGGAAAGGACGGGTATTTCCAAGCCTTCTGCCCCCCCTATTACAAGGACATGGGAGAGGCCGTAGAGGCATTGAACGATCTGAAATGGACAAACTGGGAGTCCCATACCATGCCATTCAAGAACCCCGAGGGGGTGCTCCAGGAAGTCGAGAGGCCGAGCAAGGAGGAGATACAGGTGGTTAAGGACATCTGCAGCTACGTATACGATACATACGGCAGGTTCCCGGCGTTCTCCGACCCCATGTTCCTCCGATTCATGGTGCAGGCCCACCACCTCGACCTCGATTTTTACGACAAGTATTATCCGCCGGGCGCTTATACGGAGAACCACAAGAACCATTTCAAGCTATGGCACCCGGAGATACCCGACCCGTTCGAGAAATAGAGACTGGTCTACGTCACGGATTTTTATAAACCGTCGGTCCCTGTGACTGTCGGAACAGGTTCGTTCATCAAAAAAATGAAAAAGATTTATGTCAGCGCACAATATCCGGGGGAAGCGTTCGAGCGGCTCAGGAAGGAATACCTTGTGCAGGAATTCCCGGGGGTACGTCTGCCCACGCGGGCGGAGCTCTTGGAGGGCGCTTCCGGGTCGACAGCCGTTATTTCCACCGTTTCCGACAGGATCGATAAGGAGTTTATAGACCTTCTCCCTGATCTGAAAATAGTATCTAACTGCGGCGTCGGATATGAAAACGTGGACGTAGCCTATGCGACGGTTAGGGGCGTCATGGTCACCAATACACCCGACGTACTCACGGAAACGACAGCCGACCTCGCATGGGCGCTGATGATATCGGCCGCCCGGAGGGTTATCGAAGCCGACGCATACGTGAGGCGCGGGGATTTCAAATGCTGGCACCCGTCATTACTCCTCGGTCAGAGCATTCACGGAAAGACACTCGGTATCTTCGGTATGGGGCGTATCGGCACGGCGGCTGCCAGAAGGGCCGCCGGTTTCGGAATGAGAGTCATATACAACAACAGGAAGAGGAACGTGCTGGCCGAGAAGGAAACCGGGGCTGTCTATGCGGACTTTCCGCTGCTCCTTAAGGAATCGGATTTTATTATCGTCTCGTCTCCCCTGAATGATGAAACGAGGGGCCGTTTCGGGCTCCGTGAGTTCAGGCAAATGAAGCGGACTTCTATAATCGTGAACGTCGGACGGGGTCCGATCATAAAGGAGAACGAGCTCGCCGCGGCTCTCGGGGATGGGATTATCTGGGGGGCGGGGCTCGACGTGTACGAAAAGGAGCCGGACGTGGACCCCGGGCTTCTCAAGCTGAATAACGCCGTGCTCCTCCCCCACATAGGGAGCGCGTCCTCGGAAACGAGAATAAGGATGATTGAGATGGCGGTCGAGAGCGTCGAGCTTGCGCTCGGCGGAAAAACGCCCAGGCACCTCGTCAACCCGGAAGTGCTCGGACGGGTCGGTTAGCCTTTCTTAATCTTTTCATATACGCATCGCCCGCTCATATATGCCCCCGTTACTGGGAGTTAAGGGTCGGGAACAGGTTTTTATTCCCGGTGAGCTTCTTGATCGTCTTGAATATATCGCTCTCTTCGAACTGCGAGGGGTGGATCGGCTCGGACTCTTCGTCTTCGAAAAGCCTCTCGTAGGAGATTAGCAGCGCCTTCGCCTTGGCGATCTGCTGCTTGGGTGATTCCTGAGGCCCGCCCAGGAGAAGCTCTATCAGCTCCCTGCCCCTGTCCTCGCCGTATTCTTTAATGCCTTCGTCGATGAACTGCTCATATACCGGGACGCGTTTTGCCGTGAGGTCGCCTTTAATCGATTCTGAGGATTCGTAGATCACGATTAATTTATTGGAAAGGTTTTTTATCCTGTCCATGTCCTCATGGATCAGGTCTATTTTTTCCATGAGGGCCGGAAGCTCGTTATAATCAATATCGGAGAGATCGAAGCCTCGATAGTTAACGGGAATATCGGAATCAAAGTCGTCGAAATTATCTATCATCCTGAATCCCTCCTGTTAAGATTTATATAATAAAGTCTAAGAATTTATATGCTAAGTTTCAAGCCCCTATTTTATTTCCCCGAGCTCCGTATATCGGGCTGCCCGGCCGATAGATCCATGCACCGCCGCGTTAATTCTCCGCGCTTCCGCTCGGGCCGCCGAATAAAGACCTGAAAGGCATCTTGAGTATATAAAGAATTACGGCGGGCCTCAGGAATATCGATGTGAACTGCCAGATATCTGCCGGTGTCAGGTAGATTTTCGAATCCCATACGCCCATCTGGCCGCTCAGCACCACGAAGTCTCCCTCGACCGACGAGTCGCTGACCTTGATTTCGAAATCCCCTGCGGGGCTTACAACCTTCATCACACCTCCAATCGTGTTTCAGCTCGTAAGCTTATATCTTCATTATCCCATAAAGCCGATATGTATGCCAGTGGGTATTTTGCGTTATTCGGGATGAGGAGTTCGAGTTACTCGGGGTGAAGACGAGGGCTTCCGGGGAATGTACTATTCGATCGCCTTTCTCATAACGTCTACCGGGGCTTCCATGCCGGTCCAGATCTCGAAGCTGAGCGCGCCCTGGTAAAGGAGCATGCCGAGCCCCCCTGAGGCCCTGTGGCCGAGCCTGCGCGCTTCCTTAACCAGAGGCGTTTCCCTGGGTCTGTAGACGAGGTCGTATACGGCGGCTGACTCTTTGAGGGATTCGAGCGGCAGGTCTATTGCGGCTTTTCCTTCCATTGCCGCCGATGTGGAATTTACCAGTATGTCCGCTTCGCCGAGTCTCGCTTTTACAGCACTTCTATCATCGAGCGCGACCTGCTCTATTTTTATTTTTTTAAATTGCTTTCCGAACTCCGACGCCAGCTTGAAGGCTTTATCATTCGTTCTGTTCGCGATGCATATTCGCTCCGCCCCGTTCATGCAGAATGCCGACATTACGGCCCGCGCCGCCCCCCCCGCGCCAATGAGGAGCACGCTCGCTCCTTCGGGCTTTATGCCGAGGTCTTCCTCGACCGCCTTCAGGAACCCGCCCACGTCTGTGTTATAACCCGAGAGCTTGCCGGCATCGTTCTTTACCGTGTTGACCGCGCCCGTGAGCTCCGCGTCCGGTGCGATCCCGTCGAGGTGCGGGATTATGCTCTCCTTGTGGGGGATGGTGATATTAATCCCTTTTATACCGAGGGTCCTTACGGATTGAGCGGCCTTGCCTATTTCTTCGGGGGCAATATCGAACGCCACATATACACAGTCGAGCCCGAGCGAAGAGAAAGCGCTGTTGTGCATCACGGGCGACAGGCTGTGGCTCACCGGGTGGCCGAATATGCCGTATATTTTCGTTGTGGCCTTTATTTCCATTGTTTCCCCGAAAGAGTCATATTAACTTTATATTACATCAGTCCGCATTCTTGAGAACGCCTTTCACCCTTTCCACGTCTGTCCTGATCTGGGCGACGAGCGCGTCCACGCTCTCGAAACGCTTCTCGTCCCTTATCCTCTCGACGAACTCGATCTTGAGTCTTTTGCCGTAGATATCGGCGTTAAAGTCGAATATATGGGTCTCGATGAGGAGCTTGCTGCTCCCGAAGGTGGGCCTGTAGCCTATGTTCGTGATGCTGTCGAGCCTGTCGCCGTCTATATACGCCCTCGTAGCATAGACCCCGGTTTTCGGCAGCATGTCCCAGTCCGTGTCCAGGTTCGCGGTGGGGTATCCTATCTGCCTGCCCCTCTTCTCCCCCTCGGCGACCTGACCCTCGATGTAATAAAAGTACCCCAGGAACCTGGCTGCCTTTTTTGCATTGCCCGCCTGGAGGAAGTTCCTGATGGCGGTGCTGCTGACGACCTCGTTGTCTATGAATACAGGTCCGATGACGGTTGTTTCGAAATCGTAAGCCTTCTCCATGGCCTTGAGCAGGTCGGCATTTCCTTCCCTCTTTCTTCCGAATGAAAAGTCGGGGCCGATAATGAGGTGCTTGACCTTGAGCCTGCCTACCAGTATTTCCGATATGAAGTCCTTCGCCGTGATCTTCGAGATTTCCTTCGTGAACGTATAGCACGCGGCGAAGTCTATGCCCTCCAGCTCAAGGAGCCTGAGTCTCTCCCTTATCGGCATGAGCAGGGGGATGTCTATATTCTGGAGAACTTTCTGGGGATGGGGATGAAAGGTTATCACGCAGGAGCTCAATCCTTTCCTTTCGGCTGTCTCCTTGACCGCGCTCAATATCTTCTTGTGCCCGGTGTGTACGCCGTCGAAGTTGCCGATCGTGGCTGATGTCGGACTCTCTATCGGTTCTTCGGGATCGAATATTACTTTCATTTTATATCTGCCGGGGACGAGTGAGAGAATTTAATAAGTTAAATCCCCGGATTCGCTGAGCTTTTTGAAAATCCAATGTGATATAACTTCCTTCCGGTTTAGAATCTCCACTCAGTGCATAATTTCAAAACAGCGGTTATCAGCGGCGTTGCCCATACCGTAAAAGACCTGAATATTAACATAACATACTCGAAGTAAAAGCATTTATTTATATTTTATTTTCGGCTGCAGTAAAATTCGCTCCCCCGTGGTCAATGCCTATTTTCTCCAGAACACGGGCGTGAAGAGGACGAGGACCGTAAAAAGCTCGAGTCTCCCGAGAAGCATGAGTATAGAAAGAATAACCTTAGTAAAGTCCGAGAGATTGGAGAAGTTGCCTGCGGGTCCGACCTCCCCGAGCCCGGGTCCCACATTCCCCATTGTAGTGGCGCAGGCTGAAATTGCCGTAATTATCGGCAAGTTCTCTTGAGCCATAACTAACAGAGATGCAACTAAAAATACGAGTAAATAGAGGAGGAAGAAGCCTGTGATACTGGATAGAACTTCCTGGCTGACCGGTTTTCTATCCACCCTTACAGGAACAACAGCCCGCGGATGAATCAGTCTATGTATCTCCTGATAGCACCTTTTAAAGAGCACTACAATTCTGATATTTTTGATAGCCCCGCCTGTCGAGCCGGCACATGCACCGAAGAACATTAGAATAAGTAAAAGCCACTTCGAAAATGGGGGCCAGAGATCAAAATTAGCAGTGGCATAGCCTGTAGTAGTGCTTATCGACATGACGTTAAAACTGGAATACCTGAGCGCTTCCAGAAAACTCGGGTATATGGTCGAACGGGTCTGTAAGGTAACGAGCAGGACGGCAATTAGGTTTAAAAAGAAGTAGAATTTGAATTCCGAGCTCCTCAATAATCTCTTAACATTGCCCCTCGAAAGCCAGTAGAGGAGGACGAAGTTCGTAGCGCCAATGAACATGAAGATCGTGACAATAACCTCTATCACGGGGTTGTGATAAGCGCCTATACTCGCGTTTTTGAGAGAATAGCCGCCCGTCGATATCGTGCTGAAGGTGTGGAGAATCGAATCGTATAAGGGCATGCCTGCAAACAGAAGGCATAAAACGAGTACGACCGAGATCACAGAATATACTCCCCAGAGCTTTTTCGCCGTTTCCGCGATCCTGGGCGTTATCTTTTCGGCCGTGGGCCCTGATGCTTCAAGTCCCATGAGCTGCATTCCCCCGACGGCGAGCCTCGGAAGAATAGCGATGCCGAGGACGATGATACCTATCCCCCCGAGCCATTGGGTGAAGCTCCTCCAGAATAGAATGCCGTGGGGGAGAATCTCCACGTCTGTCATAACACTCGCCCCCGTCGTGGTGAATCCGGATACCGATTCGAAGAACGCATCCGCAGGATTAGTCAGGGCGCCGTAGATTATGAATGGTAAAGCGCCGAATGCGCTCGCTCCAAGCCATGAGAGGGTGGCCACGATGAAACCGTCCTTTCTCTCTATCTCATGTATCGGCTCCGATGGTTTTGTTATCCTTTCGAGTATAAAACCGAAGCCGGAAGTAATTAATGCCGAGATCAGCAGCGACCAGAAGTCGTCTTCGTGATAGATAAGCGGGAAAACGGCAGGGACCAGCATCAGGAGTCCCAGGAATTTTAAAATGTTCCCGATTATGTGAAGTGAAAATTTTATATTCACTGACCTAGTATTTTCTCTACCTTTTTTACAGCTTCGGGGAGTGCAAAAATTATGACCCTGTCATTTAGTGTCGGTACGTAGTCGCCCCTCGGAATGATTATTTCGTTGCCCCTCAGGGCTATCCCGATTATCGCGCCCTCGGGGAAATCGACGTCTTTGAGCGGTATCCCCGATATTTTGGTTTTCTCCGTTATATTGAATTCGAGCACTTCCGCTTTTCCCTCTTCGACGAGCGCGATGTGGGCCACTCCGCCTATATGCAGCAGGCTCAATATCTCGTTGGCCAGGGCCAGTCTGACGCTGATGGCCCTGTCGACGCCTATGGCTTCTATGAGGTCTATGTAGTCGGGCTTCGTATAGAGGACGCTCGTCCTTTTTGCGCCGAGGCTTTTGGCAAGGAGCGCGCTGAGCACGTTTTTCTCGTCGTCTCCGGTAAGGGCCAAGAAGTAATCGGCCGATTCGACCCCTGCCTCTTTCAGGGTCTCGCTGTCCGTAGCATCTCCTTTGAATACAAGTACCTTGTGGAGGTCCTCAGCCGCCTTCTGCGCCTTCACCGGGTCGCTGTCTATCAGCTTCACCTTTATCCCGTCATCCGAGAGTGTCTTGGCCGCGCCGGTACCGAGCCTGCCGCAGCCCATGATGACGGCGGACTTTATCTCTTCTTCCACAACGCCGAACATCTCCTTCAGCTTGTCGAGTATGTCCGGAATTCCGAGCGCAAAGACGTAGTCGTCGTGCTGGAGCATCGTCTCTCCGGTAGGGATCGTAATTTTACCGTTTCTCGATATCGCGACGAATATCCACGCCTTTGCAGGCCCGAGGTCGGCAAGCCGCCGCCTTATGATCGGGGTATCTTCCTCGACCTTCAGCTTGAAGAGCTTGATCTTCCCGCGTGCCAGCGTTTCAGTTTTCCATGCGAAGGGCGAGCTTATCAAGCTCGTTATTTTCTCCGAGATTATTGTGCCGGGGTTGACGACAAAGACCTCGGACTTTTTGAGCTGTTCCGGGTACTGGAGATAGTCGTTGTCCCTTATCCGCACGATTATCTTGGGCACACCGACTGACGCCGAGAACGTAGAGGCCAGTATGTTGGTCTTATCGTCACCTGAGACTGCCAGCATGACGTCAGCCTTTTCTATCCGGGCTTCCTTCAGCATAACGGGGTTGTCTCCGTCCCCTTCGATAACAAGCACGTCATGCGAGTCCTTAAGCCTGGCGGCCGTGTCCCTGTTCTTCTCAATTACCACTATATCGTGCTCGTGGGAAAGGTTTCTGGCCAGGAAAGCCCCGACCTGTCCCGCCCCTATAATTATTATGTGCATTTATACCTGGGTCCTCACATCGTCCGAGTGTATTCGGTCCTGACCGGGCGCGCGGCTTTTGCCCTTCCATAGAATTACGACCCCCGTTAAGACCAGCACGCCTGCAATCAACTGGGCCTGCGATAAACCCGGGATGAAGCTCGGCGTAGTCTGCCGCAGGAACTCCACCAGGAACCGCTGGACGCCCAGAGCGATAAACGTAATCGCCGTCATCCAGCCCGTAGGGAAGTCTTTTTTGCGTATGCCCCAGAGTACTGCGAATAGTATCACCATGCAGATCGTATCGTATATTTGAGTCGGGTGGACCCTTTCTATCGTCGGCGGAGAGCCTTCGGGAAAGGCCATCGCCCAGGGAAGGTCTGAAGGGATTCCGTAGTCGTCTCCGACGAGAAGGCAGCCTATTCTGCCGACCGCATAAGCGATTATGAGGAGCGGGCACATAATGTCCGTGACTGCTAAGAGGCTGAGCCTCTTCATCTGTGTCACGAGCCAAGTGAGTATGAACGCCCCGATAAGCCCCCCGAAGAAAGTAAATCCGGACGCGAGGTACCTGACGGGGTCGGCGATAAGGTTTGTTATGGGGACCTGCTGGTAGAGGAACAAAATTTTCGCGCCCCCCAGTCCGCCTACAACGGAGGCGATGAGCAGCAAGTCCACGAGGTTGCCGTTAAGTCCTTTCCTCTTGAATTCGGATTCTCCAAGCACATAAGCGACCAGGAACCCCAGAAGGACCATTACCGAGAACGAAGAAACGGATATATCGCCTATCCTGAACAATACCGGATACATTTTTGCTCCCTGGTGCAGTATTGGGTGATAAGTCTTACACGGTTTGGTATTGTCTGCAAACGGATCCCGGCATATTCGTTTTAAATTTTATCTATACGTGAAATACCCGCATCCGGGACTGTGGTAATTTATTATGTCATGCGGTTATGTTCTCTCCTCCTTTTGCTGACCCTGTCTATTCTGCTGGCGGCCCCTGCGGGTGAACCCCCCGCCGATCTCGACGCACGGGAAATAACCCCCGGGGAGGTCATAGCCCACGTACGCTACCTGTCATCGGACGAGCTCGAGGGGCGCATGACGGGGGAAAAGGGCTCTGGGACGGCTGCGCGGTATATCGCACATGATTTCGAGACGTCGGGCCTTCTGCCCCTGGGAGACCGCGGGTCATACTTTCAATATTTTCCGCTTCCCGAGAGGGTTATACCCGGAAAACTGAACTCGCTCATTATCACCATTAACGGGAAGAAGCACCCGTTTGAATTAGGCCGAGATTTCTTTCCCCTGGCCGTCTCCGCGAGCGGATTCGTTTCGGGAGAGCTGGTATTCGCGGGGTACGGGATCAGCGCGCCCGATCTCAGCTATGACGATTATGACGGGCTTGACGTCCGGGGCAAGATCGTGCTCATGTTGAGGGGTTTGCCCGGAGACATGATTTACAGGAGCCATTTCGCGGATTACGCCTCTCTCCAGTATAAGGCGATGAATGCGGCGGAAAAAGGGGCAAAGGGCGTGATTTTCACAACCCCCGATTCCCTTGTCGAGGAGGAAGACCTGGGAAGCTTCGCCTTCGAGCTGCCGTCAGGCGGGACGGCGATCGAGGCGGTTGTAATCAGAAGGGACCGGGCGCGGGAAGTCATTGGTTCCGCGGGCAGGGACCTCGGCAACCTAGAGGCTATGCTCTCGGAAAGGAAAACCGTATCGTTCCCTATACCCGGATCGGGGGCGGAGATCGGGATCGAGCTAATAACGGTACCGGGCGACAGCTCTAACGTGATAGGGTTCATTCCAGGCAGCGACCCCGGGCTTAAGAACGAGGTTGTTGTAATCGGAGCGCACTATGACCACCTGGGGGCCGGGGAGAACTACGCTGTCACCGGGCGGGAAACGGACAGGGTCTATAACGGCGCCGACGATAATGCCTCCGGCGTGTCGGGCCTTCTCGAATTGGGCGAGTATTTTGCCGGCGGCCGGCACCGCTTAAAGAGGAGCCTTCTCTTTATAGCGTTTTCGGGAGAAGAGATAGGCCTCCTGGGCTCCTCCTATTACTTGGAACATCCGAAATCCCCTCCTGAAAATACAATTGCGATGATAAATATGGATATGATAGGGAGGCTCACTGAAAATAAGCTCACTGCTATAGGGGTAGGCTCCTCGAAAGAGTGGAAAGGTCTCATAGACAAGGCGAATTCCGGGATCGGCCTCGAATTGACCTACATGGACTCTGCGTTCGGACCGAGCGACCAGACGGTTTTTCTCGCCGGGAATATACCGGCTGTTCTATTCTTTACCGGGCTTCACGAGGACTATCACAAGCCCGGCGATGACTGGCAGAAGATAAACGCGGAGGGTGAAGTAAAGGTCCTGGAGCTTATCGCGAAGCTCGTTACGATGCTCGGCGATGACAGGGTGAAGATAACGTTCTCGGGAGGGAGCGCGGCATCTAATGGACCGCCCGGGCTAAACGTCTACCTGGGAACAATGCCCGATTATACGAGCCGTGAAAAAGGAGTGCGGCTCGCGGGCGTAAAAAAGGACAGTCCCGCCGAGAGATCGGGACTCGCGAAGGACGACACGATAATCGAGCTCGACGGGATAAAAATAGAAGATGTGTACGACTACCTGAGCGCGCTCGCCGTATCCAAACCGGGGGTACCCGTCGAGCTCCTTATAATAAGGGCAGGTAAACGAATGACTATAGGCGTCGTACCGGAGCCGCGTTAAGACGCCTTTCTAGTTGCACGCGGTTCGGGCTTGCAGCCCGGCGCAGTCGGCAAGCTTATCGGGGCTTCCAGGGCGAATAATCTATGTTGTGGATCAGGTTGAGGGAATATGCGACGGAGCGGGAGAGCTTCTCTCCGTATTCCTCGATCCATTCGGGGGGAGCTTCCGAGTAAAAATGACTGAGGGTCATCCACTGGCCCCTGCTCATTATGCCGCCGTCTTCCACGCTCACCAGGAATGCCGTCATGTCCCCACCGTCCATCGCATTTAGCACCCTGCATTCAGCGTAGGAGTGCGCTTCTGTGAGTACGGGGCTCCCGGTAACGCCCGTCCTGTAATGCACGTTCTCGAACTTGTTCCTGTCCCTGCCCGTATAGAATCCGAAGTCTCTTACGAGGCCGAGCTGGTCGGGTCGCAGCAGGTGAATCGTGAACGCCCCGCTGTTAGTGATAAATTCGTGCGTGTAATTGCCTTTCCATATCCCGACGAGGAGTCTCGGTATGAAATGCACGATAGAAGACGTGACCGCCGTAACAGCTATCTGCCCGTTCAGCTTCCCCTGCCATGTACTTGTAATTGCAACTACCGGGGAAAGAGACCAAAACGCTCCCGCGACCGCCTGACCTTCTTCTTTGCTCATCGTCTTTTCCCGAGTCTTGTTTTATAGGCCGGTATTTTCCGGCTGAATTTCCGGACGAATAGCCTTTTCTACCATTGGAACCCGATAACGACCTGTCCGCTCACGAGCGGGCTCAAATTTACGTTTTCCCGGTCGGGGACGATAATTTTCATCGGGTTAATGACGTACCCGAGGGCGTTTAAAAACCCGCTGTCGCTCGAAGCGAGCAAGTTGGAAGTCTCTTCGAGAATGATTCCCGCGGGAACGCCTATGCCCGGTGTGATGACGAGGTCGTGGAGCGAGGGCGATTGTATCACTCCCTCTATCGTATATTCGAACAGCGTGCTCTGGACGACTGAGCCGAAGGCGGACGTGAAGCGGTCGTATCCCTTGGACCTGTAGTAAAGGTAGGTATAGGCTCCGAATGCGGGATGGGCGATCCAGTTCGTTGTGAACCTGTCTCCGTCCTTCCACTCGAGATCACCCCTTCTCTTTCCGTCATTCTGGAACCCGAGGGTGTTCTTCCACCACCGGAGCGGATTTATTATCATTTGCTGCTCTTTTCTGTTTATATCCAGCATGTTTACCTGGGCCAGGCGTATAAGCCAGATGGTGAAATAAACATTGCGCGTGTTTTGAAGAAAATCCCCGAAGTCTTCGAGCGACTTTCTCTCCGCTTCTTTTTCGAGAACGATATCAGGTCTGTTCTCCTTCGTTAAATCGACAAATACCGAGTCGTTCATGGGGGTTACGGGTAGCAGCATCTCGTTGTCGTCGATGGTTCCCGTATGTCCGGAGTCGATATTGAATATTATCAGCAGGAGCTGGAGAAATAAAAAGAACCTTAGAAAAACCGGTATTTTAATGTGATTCGGCATATATGACCCTGATTTTAATAATAACACTTTGCGGGGGATTTGGTAGCGATTATTTGGTTTAAAAATTCTTCATTTTTCTTTGAGATTTAACGCATTTTTGATTAAAATGTCTTGACTTAACAACCAAAATAATGTAATTATCTCAGGTATAAGTTTCATTACAATCAGGAGGAGCTTAATGGAAGGGCTGTTGTTACGTGCTTTAAGTATCTGTTTTATAGTTACGTTGGTGATTGCGATTGGTTGCGGATCGAATCTGGATAAAGAAATGGCCGATGCCGAGGCTGCCTTACAGGCGGCAAAGGATGCAGGCGCTGAAGGCCTGCCGGAATATCAGGCCGCTGAGGAACTAATTGAGAAAGCGAAGGAAATGATGGCCGCAGGAAACAAGGACGCCGCCCGCCAGCTTCTGGAAGAAGCCAGGTTCAAGGCGATAGAAGCCGAAGGGAAGGCGAAAAGTCAGGCTTATGCCCAAACAGCCGATGAAGGAAGCCTGCAGGACCTGAGCCCGGCCGGATCACAATACGGGATGGTCGACATATTCTTCGATTATGACCAATCTGCCGTAAGAATTGATGCCAAGCCCGTGCTCGACCAAAATGCAAGTATAATTAGGAACAGCGGAAACAAGTTTCAGGTCGTAGTAATAGAAGGTTATTGTGACGTAAGGGGTACGGAGGAATATAATCTGGCCCTGGGCCAAAGGAGAGCCGAATCTGTAGCAAATTATCTGGTTGGGCTTGGAATTTCGCCTTCCAAGGTACAGCCTATAAGCAAAGGAGAAACCGAACAGTTCGCAGTGGGTACGAGTGAATATGATTACCAGCAGAACAGAAGGGCGCATTTTGTGCCGGCGGTTGGTTCTCCCAGTTTCTAGGTGCGACCTATGCAAGCGAAAGCAATTAATATTATGGCGGCGGTGATTTCTATTATGTCTTTAGGTTGTGTGGCTACTCAGAGCGATGTCAGCAGCGTTTACGCCCGTCAGACCAGGCTTGAAGCCAAGGTGGAGAGGCTGTCGAACGATGTTGAAGCGATAGGACAGAAGGAATCGACCACCATGGGTACGGACGTACAGCTGAGGGAGAAGGTTTATCAGCTCGAGGCCAAGATTGCGGAGTTAAACCAGTCTTACTCAAGACTCGACTCGAAGGTCAATCAGCTTAGCCTGGGCTCCGCGCCGCCTGTAACGGAATCCGGCTCCCATATGCAGATACCCTCCGAGACGGCTTCGGTCAATACGGAAGAGGTTATATTCAATGAGGGTTATACCGAGCTGAGCGACGGCAATTACGACGATTCGAGGGCGAAGTTCAAGGAATACTTGTCCAGGTACCCCAAATCCGCGAAAGCCAACGACGCGACCTACTGGATCGCGGAATCCTATTACAGGGAAGGGCAGTTCGAAGAATCGATACTCGAATATCAGAGGTTCATAGATACGTATCCCAAGGACCAGAGGGTGCCCCTTGCGTATTTAAAACAGGGCATGTCTTTAGTCGAAATCGGCAAGCAGGAGGAGGCCAAATTGTTCTTCCAGACGCTGATAGATAAGTATCCGAATTCTGATGAAGCTAGGACGGCAAAAGAAAAAATTTCGGAACTTGCAGTTGAGCGTTAAACTGTTTATTATTATGTACTCGTTAAGTACTCAAAAAACTCTTAAAGGAGGTGCAGTAGAATGAAAAGGGATAAGCAAATCCTGTTTTTGGGCCTACCCTTGTTAGTTGTTGCATTGCTATATCTGGCTAGCTGCGCGACACCCCCGCCGACGAAAGAGCTTGCAGCTGCTGAATCGGCTACAGCTGAAGCGAAAGCTACTTGTGAGCAATGTAAGCAGCGTGTATGCGGTGACGATCCGACAAGAGGCGATTATTGCGGAGCCCCTTGTGGTGAAGACGAGCTGGCAGCCGCTGAATCAGCACTAGCAAAGGGTAAAGCTCTAGCTAGTGAGTTCTGCAGTGAGCTCGAAGCACGCAGAATGCTGATCGATGCCAAGGCAAAGGCAGATGAAGCGAAACTAAAATGTGCAGTACCACCACCCCCGCCGCCTCCGCCACCCCCGCCACCGGCACCCGAACTCAAAGATATATTCTTTGACTTCGATAAGTACAACATAAGGCCGGATGCTGCAGCGGTGCTCGAAGAAAACGCGGCGACCTTACAGGCAGATGCTAATCTGACTGTATTGATTGAAGGGTATGCGGACATCAGGGGTACACCTGCATACAACCTGAAGCTTGCTCAGAGAAGGGCCGACTCAACGAAGGCGTTTCTCGTCCAGCTCGGTATTGACCCTGCCAGGGTAACGACTGCAAGCGGTGGTGAAACAACACAGTTCGGCGCGGGAACGACCGAAGAAGCCTATCAGCTTAACAGAAGGGCTCACTTCGTAGTAACATCGCCGACTGCGAAAGTAGGTGCAAGACTTATATTTCAGTACGCCAACTAAAATATAAGCTTGACCTGATCGCTTGAATATAAGAGATTTCTCAT
>JBGSVA010000069.1:0-2591 GCA_041753155.1 Thermodesulfobacteriota bacterium
ATAAGACCCACGGGGGAGGACGGAAAGTTAAATGTGTTCTTCCGGAACTTCAAAATTGCCCGGATCGACCTGGTCTAGTATCATGAAATACTGTTACCCATGTCTCCGAACACCTGTAACCTATGTCCCCGGTCTATACACTTCCCCCTTCGAGGGGGAAGGAATTAAGTGTTAGTTTGCCCTTGTTCTTACTCATGGTAGAATTTTGGCGGTATAATATTGCACGGTTCTAAAATTCGCCAATGAGGTCAGGCAGTTCCGCATGGTGCTGTCCCACAAGTACAAGTTCATATTCATAAAGACGCGCAAGACGGCCGGGTCGAGCATACAGATTTACCTCTCCCATCTCTGCGGGGAGAAGGACGTGCTCTCGCCTATCGACAGGCCGGAGCAGCCGTACACGCCCCGAAATTACGGGGGGCTATTCAACCCGCTGCCGGAGCTTGCCGAGAGGAAGAACCTCTCCCAGGCGCTCAGGACCCTCGGGCGCTTCTTCACGCTCAAGAAATTCCAATCGCACATCAAGGCGCGCGAGGTGAGGGACAGGATTCCGCGCGATGTGTGGGACAGCTACTTCAAATTCACCGTCGAAAGGAACCCGTGGGATAAGGCGCTATCCCACTATCATTTCGTGAGGCAGCGCTACAAGAAATACGACGAGAATATATCGTTCGAGAAATACCTGGAAGTCGCCGACCTCCCGTATAACTATACGAAGTACACAGACCTCGACGGCAAAATAATCGTAGACCGCGTGCTCAGGTACGAGAACCTGAACGAGGAGCTGGCCGACGTGTTCGGGATGTTGGGCGTACCGTTCGGGGGCTCGCTCGGGGCGACCGAGAAATCGCATTACAGGCAGGACAGGCGGCCCTACAGGGAGGTCTACACCCCCGACTGGCGGGCAGCGGTCGGGAAGCTCTTCAGCCGGGAGATAGAATTGCTGGGGTATGAGTTTTGAGTGTGGAATTGAATTGCGCACGTGGTGTGTTTTATGAAAAGACACACGTAGTGTGGTTTACGAAAAGGCAAAGAAAAGGCAACTAGTATTTCTTCTTTTCCTTGATGAAAAGAAGCAAAAATCATCCGACTGAACATAATTTGCTAAAAATCTTATGTTTAAGCTAAAATCTTTCAAATGGAAAGCTGAAAGATTTTCACGCTTCAACACGCGATTTTCTTAACGCAAATTCTGTAATGTCGGGAGAGGAAAAAGACGAGATTGCCGCGGTCGCTGGTTTCATCCGGTATGGCGCATAGGTAACATTCGCAATTGCAATCAACCGACAGCGACCGATTCTTACGCTTGCTCAGAATCGTTCCTCGCAAAGACAGGGTAGGTAGGGCGGAAGTTGTTGGGAAGGATCATATATGTGCACACATTATGTGCCTCAAATTCTGTAATGTCGGGAAAGAAAAGACAAGGTAGCCGTCGCTTTACAGATCCGCCTTTTCCGAAATATAGGCGCTGAAAAGGAGCGATTTCCAGAAGAGGCGCGTGTTCGTGAACTCCGCCTTTGCGAGCAGGTCGAGCGTCTCCTCGTGCGAAAGAATGTCCAGGTCGTGGCGCGTGTGCGAGAGCCTCTCGTCCACGTCCTTCTTCTCCGTCGTCGTGAGCATGTAACTCTCCCAGGCCGCCGCGAATGTTTCGAACTCGTAAGATTCCCTGTCGCACGTGAAATCTGCCGTTATGAGCATGCCCTCCGGCCTGAGCCTGGAATTTACCCCTCTCAGGAAATCGAGCTTCTCCGCGTACGGGATGAAGTGCATTATCAGCAGGGCAGTAGCCGCGTCGAACGGGTCCTGGAGCACGTCGTCGATAGTGCCGTGTATCAGCTCGACCCTGTCTCCGAGACCGTGCTTCTTAATTTTTTCTGTCGCGGTCTTTATCATGTTCTCCGCGTTGTCGAACCCCGTCACACGCCAGCCGGGGTTCCTGAGCGCCGCTGCGACGGTCTCGTTCCCCGTGCCCACGCCCGCGACGAGGAGGAACGCGTCCTCGGGCAGGGAGGTCTCGAGCAGGTGGAGCGTGTTCGTATGGAGCGCCTCGTATCCGGTGATTACTTTCAGTATGTCCGCGTCGTAGACGTCGGCCCTCTCGTTGAAACGCTTGACGGAATCGAACTTTTCCTGCATGAGATAATAGTGTAATTGATAATGTGCGGAGGGGAAGGGGGCACATGTTATGTGCTCGTGATCGGGGGTGATGCTTATTTAGATATAAAATTGCCGCGTTTGCCGGATTGGGTGGTGAAGGTTGGGGAGAATCATAAAACACACATTGTGTGTGTTCTTCTTTTCCTTGATGAACACACGTAGTGTGGATTATGAAAAGACAACGACAATTTTATTTTCTTCTTTGTCTGGATACAAAGAAGCAAAAATCACACACGTAGTGTGGTTTATGAAAAGACAGCACGGAATCCTGGCTAAAATATCTTATTACGGCGAAAATCTTTCAATCTTTTTCTGTCATCGCGAGACCGTATTGTGGTCGTGGCGATCTCGCTTTATTCATGAGATTGCCGCGGTCGCCGAATACGCTCCCTCGCAAAGACAGGGTAGGTAGTGCAGAAGAGGTTGGGAAGGAT
>JBGSVA010000070.1:0-7189 GCA_041753155.1 Thermodesulfobacteriota bacterium
TGGGGTAGAATTGGAAGATTTAGCGAGTACACAAGATTTTTAGCAAATTATGTACAGTCTTTTCATAGAACACACACTGTGTGTGTTTTACGATCCTACCGAATCACCTCTGCTCATATCAGCAACCGCAGAAATCCCGTCCTACAGATTATTTCCCCCCCCTTCCGCAGACGAATGCTGTATGATTAATGCATCGCCATTATTCCAGGGAGAAGCAAAATGAAATACAGATTACGAGCATTGACCATCGTCCTCGCGTTTACATTGATCCATATTGTGGCCTTTCCCGCGGCATCGAACGCGGAGGACTCCGCGATGACACCCCCCGACCTCAAGGGCGTCTGGAAAGGGACCGCGGAAGTCTATTACCCCGATACGACGAAGAAGCTGACCACTGAGCTCCGCGTCACGGAACAGGACGGATGGTACATCAAGGGAGTGAGACACTGGAAGCTCTTGGACGTGACCGGAAAACCCATCGGACACGTGATGGAAAAAGCCGTCAACGAAGCGGATGAGCCGTTCCTGGGAGTGATCGGGTTCGACGGTAAGAAAATCAGTTTTGTCGAGGTCGGCGACTGGGGATCCATGAAAGGGAACCTCGCTGGCGCCAATCAGCTCGAGCTCATATACACCGAGTCGGGCGACTACCCGCTCGTCTTCAGGACTGTGCTGACGAAGGAATAACCGCGGCAAATTTATTATTAATTCAGCCGAATTGAAACAGGCTGGGCTTTCCTTCGCCTGAATGCGAAGAGCACCCCTCCATCACGCCCTCAATCGCCCTTTTTCAGGTCTTCCTCTATGAACCCGGCGAGTGACTTCGCCATCAGCCTCTGCCCGGCAGGCGTCCAGTGCGGGTTGCGGCTGAAATAAAGCCGTTCGCCGCCAGTGTACCCCCTGAAGGCGGGGAAGGCATTGAAAAAGACGATGCCGTTTTGATGAGCGAACCTCTCAAGCTCCCCGACGGTCCTGTCCGATATCCGGGCGTCGCGGGGAATATAATCGTACCTCCCAGGCAACCATTCCCTCTCGTTCACCTGGTGCCCCCACGGGTACACGCTAAGGATGAACTTGCATCCATGCACATCACAGAGCCGCTTCGCCCTCTGTATGCTGTCCTCGGCCATCCGGTACATCTCCGCCGATTCCTTTAATTGAGGAGCATCAAGCGTATGGAGAAGCAGCATACTGTTCTCCCTCTCCACGGCATCGACAACGTCAAAGTCGGCGCTCTCATCATTACCGGACCGTCTCCCGAGGATTTCGATGATCGAACTGGTAATAAACATGTTTTGCCTTATCCAGATCAGCGACTTCAAGTAAAGCGAAGATTTACGCTTATCATATTCCGTGTATCCGTCCACGGCGGTAACGTCCCCCGATTCATCGGTGCTCGCAATCTTCCGGTACACATATTCCTGCAGCAAATCGGACATGTCGAAACCAAGTATCACCATGTCCGGCTTCAAGAGTCCGATATATTTTTTCAAAAGAAGATACTCGAGCAATGGCGTGTAGCTCACAACCCCGCAGTTTATGACCTCGTGGTTCCTGCTCCCGGATTCATTCAGCAGCCGCTCGAGATGAAGCGGGAAAGCATCGGCGTCGCTTATCCCGTCTCCCATCGTAAATGAATCCCCGGTGATGACAATACGGTATATCCCCGGGTTCTTCTCCAATACATCCCCTCCCCTGAATCCCAGGTTGTTCGTCACCATTTCAAATTCAGCACCGCTATCCGGATCGTGCAGCACGTACCGCATGCGGGGGGACATTTTATGATGCAAGTACTCGTCGGGGAAATTATGGAAAGGTATCGGACGAATGAAAATCAAACCACCGACGCAGTCGGCGAGGAAATAAAAAAAGACGAGAGCGAACAGGGACATCCACAGCCTCGTTATCAGCCTCCCGTGCCCGCGGTCTATTGCGGCAGCGGAGATAACGCAGAATACAGCGCTTATTACGAGAAGCACCGAGATGCCAATGATAAAAAAGCCGGGCGTCTCCTCCTGAATAAGGACCTTCCATCCGAGAAGAACCCCGAGCAGAATAATCGTGAGGGCAAGGCCGGTATATATGAATAGCTTAAACTTTCTCATCGCCGGGCGGTATGAAGGGGATATTATAACAGCCGCCGTATACCGCGTCTCCCCCGGGCCGGTCAGGCTCAGGCGGGGGACGCCCGCCCCCTACTTCCCCATCGGGTTCAGGTTCGCGTGCGCGATCCACTGCCACCCGGAGGCGGTCTTCAGCCATATGCTCTGCCTCGGCGACGGCGACGGGTTCGAAAGCTTTTGGCCGGCTATGCTCTCGCTCACCGATACGCCGTACGTGACTATGATAGTGTCCCCCTGCTCCGTCACCTTGAAATCCGAGAACTGCACTTTAACCGGGTCGAGGCCCTTAAGGAGCGCGAGCTCCCCGTCCCTGTCCCTCGCCCCGTCCTGGTGGACGCTCTGGAACCCGGGCGCGATCATCGACTCGACCGCAGCCATGTCCCCGGCCATGATCGTCGTCCACATCTTTCTCTCGAGCTTCTCTCCCTCGCTCATCGTGTCGTCCGCGAATGCGGAGCACATGCCCGAGGCGAAAATCACCGCACATAGCGCAATCCCTATAATCTTCATCAGTCCCTCCGTTACAGACGTGATTGTGTATCAGGTATATCAGTTCAAGTATATACCCGCTTCGCCCCGCCCCGGTATATATATTGATACGTGTGACCCGGCCCTGACCCCGTCTAAGAGCACACAATGTGTGCTGATATACGATTCTTCCGAATCTCTTCCGCTCAAACCAGCAACGGAGCCCAATCCGTTCGTCCTTTATTTTTAATTCCTTCCCCCTTGAGGGGGAACTCCTTCGAGCGAGCAACGGTTTCGAGCGTGCAACGAATTCGAGCAAGCGAGAATTCGGTCGCCCCTGGTTAAATACTCAAGTGCTTCTGTTCTCGGGAGGCTCCATTGAAATCAAAATAAACCGGTCGCCCCAGGCTGATTCCTGTAAGCTGCCATGTACTGCAATATGTACTGAAAACAAAAGAAGTAGGTCGCTCTCCCGAGAAGGGCAACTAAGCATCTGAACTGCTGGCTCGACGATGCCTGAGCCAAATAGCCAGGATGGGGGTGATAATCCCGCTCGCCCTGAACTTGTCGAAGGGTCGAAGGGTGTATTTTTTCTTCCCGACATTACAGAATTTGCGTTAAGAAAATCGATTGTACGAGCGTTAAAAATCTTCCACGGGCTGGGGTAGAATTGGAAGATTTAGCGAGTACATGAGATTTTTAGCAAATTATGTACAGTCTTTTCATAGAACACACTACGTGTGTGATTTTTGCTTCTTTGTATCCAGACAAAGAAGAAAATAATATTGTAGTTTTCTTTTCATAAAACACTCTACGTGTGTTCTACAAGGAAAAGGAGAACAGACAATGTGTGTCTCTACGATTCTTCCCCAACCTCCTCAGCCCAAACCATCAACCTCTGCACCTTTCCCCCCAAATTCCCCTTTCATCCGCGCCCCGACTGGTTAAACTTATACCCATGAACGGAACTCTCAAATTCGCGTACGCGGCGCTCGCCCTCCTGGGGGCTGCAATGCTCCACCCCGGACTCCCCGCGGCAAAGGACATCAAGGACCAGGTGATGAAAGAGACGGTGCTCGACGAGCAGATACGGGCATTCTGCGCCCTCAGGTGCGTCGGCAACGAGAGACAGGGGACGCTCAAGAGCCTTACCGTCGACCCTGCCGGGAAAGACCTCTACTCCGTCTTCGGAATAGCCGCGCTCAGGAACAGGCAGGTGGTGAAGGACCCGTTCGAATACGTGATCTTCGACCATACCGTATACGTAAGCTCGCGCGGGATGCTCAATTCGGAGACCTGCATGCTCAAGGTCGAGGACGCGAAGGTGGATAACGACTACCGGGGGATTTTCACCGAGATGCTCCGCTCGGAGTCGGACGTCGTAGGCAAGACCTTCAAGGTCCCCGACTGCCGCCGCTTCATCGAATAGCGGCGGGTGAGCACCCGCAGGCATACGATCGCAGGCATCTACTTCTTGTCATTCCCGAGTACGATTGTAAGCGTGCGAACAATCGGTCGCTCCTGGCTGATTGCAAATATGTCTCTTCAGATAGCGCTTCGGTAATACAAGCCAGAAAGAATCGGGAATCCAGCCTTTTAATTTAAATCATTCGCGGCTGGAAGCCGCTCCTACAGGGTTTGAGATTAATTCTTGTAGGAGCACCATCCTGGTGCGACAATCTCGCCTTTCTCTTCCCGACATTACAGAATTTGCGGCACACAATGTGTGCACATATATGATTCCAGTGTGACTCCTCCGCCCAGTCAACAAAAGAAGCCCGGCCCGTTCGCCCTGAGCCTGTCGAAGGATTGAACGGGCGTATTTCTAGCAAATTATGTACAGTCTTTTCATAGAACACACTACGTGTGTGATTTTTGCTTCTTTTCATCAAGGAAAAGAAGGATAAAAAAAGAGCCTTTCTCCTTTCCTTGTCTTTTCATAAAACACACACAGTGTGTGTTTTCATCAAGGAAAAGAAGAAAATAATATTCGCATTTGCCTTTTCTTTATCTTCGTCATTCGCGGCTGGAAGCCGCTCCTACAATTGGGGGGAGGAAAACAATTAAAAAAAGCCCCTTTCTTCCATCCCGGAAGAAAGGGGCATCTTTTATGTCACCCTGAACCGTGTCCTGAATTTATTTCAGGATCTCATCCTATTCTTTTCTGTCATTCCCGAAAACGATTGTAAGCAACGGCTCTGAGCGTGCGCAAGAACCGGTCACTCCCGGTTGATTGCTATTAGGTATCTGTATATGGCAATAGGAACGTTAACACAAATTAGCGCAATCGGTTGTCCTCCGCTGATTGCAAATATGACTATTTATCCCGGCACCGTAGTAGCACAAGCCAAAACGAATCGGGAATCCATTTCTTTAATCCTGTATCCTGCATCTTGTATCATGCATCCTGTATCTACTTTGGTTTGTGCTCCCACATGCGGTGTCTAAATAACTCTTCCGCAATCAGCCGAGGGCGTCCGGTTACGCGCTCGCTTGTAACCGTTTCCTCCTCACCGCATAGAACACTCCCACCAATCCCAATCCCCCCGCGGCCGCGATCATGCCCCATTCGGACAGGGTCGGGATAGGCCTCGCAGACTGCACGTTGAAGAACGTGCAGGTTCCCGTGCCGAAGTCCCCGGCGACACATTCGAGGTCGACTCCGTTCCCGATAAACGTAAAGTTGATCCCGTCTGTCTCGCATATTACATTATCGAGCACCCATCCTGGCACGAAGCCCTCGGTTACCTCGAGGTCAGCCTCTCCGGAAAAAGATACAGACAAACAAAGACCCGATTCGGTAATACTGACAAGACCGAAATCGAAAAACCTCACGCCGTCGTCGGCAGTGAACGGGAAACTCGTAAGGCCCGCCCCTTCGGCGCTTTTACATATTGTGATCTCGCACTGTTGCGCGCTCGCGTCGGGGGCCTGAAAGAATGTGACAGAACTTATCGAAATAACTAGAAATAATAGAGAAATACAGGCAGAAAGTCTTGAGGCTCTCCTCATACAATCCTCCTTTAAGACCTTTTAAGTCGATTTTACAATATTCTCAGGGGTTTTTCAATGAATATTAATTGATTTCATAACCTGTTAACCGGCCCTTAACCATGCCCGGTCCCCAAGATAAATGTGCATACCGGCATCCCGGCCTTTAACTCCGGACCGCCCCTATTCGGGGACGCAGCCCGTCACTTTTACCGTCGGCACGTTGAACATTATGAGCCCGTTGAGGAGGTTATTGACGCAGGCATTGTACTCGGGCTGTGTGACGTCCAGGGTGCCGCTCGCGTTGCTGCAGGTGCATCCGGTCCCGTCCGACTTGCAGTGCGCAGTATAGGCCGTCGACGCCGGGTCGTTGTAGAGGAGCAGGAGCCCGAACACCGAGTTTGCGCATTCGATGACAGTCGCCTGCCCGGCCGTGTTGACGACGTCGTCCTGGGAGAAGCACGGGCAGGACTCGGCCCCGCCCACCCCTCCGTCGTCGGAGAAAACGTTGTCACCGCCGCACCCGGCGACCGCGCCTAGCGATATCAGGATCAATACGGGAATAAACAGTGCAGTCCTTGGAATTTTCATCATCCAGCCTCCTTGCGGGAATAGTTAATTGAAATTATACCCCGACTTTCTCCCGCGTCCCAAACCCCGATCCGTCATTACGAACAGCGCCGCAATCTCGCCTTTTTCTTATTCAATTCCTTCCCCCTTGAAGGGGAACTGCTTCGACCGAGGGAGAAGTAGGTCGATCCCGCAACAAAGTCACTGAAGCACACTGACTCCGACTATGTGATAGTTAATACAAAATAGTTAGGATGGGGGTGTCACCTTTCATTCATTAAAACAAGCTCGATACTTTTTCTCTCCTCGACATTACAGAATTTGCGGCACGCAATGTGTGCTCATTTACGATCCTTCCGAATCACCTCAGCCTCGTCGAGTTTCGTCGCCCTCTCCAGCTGTAGGAGCGGCTTCCAGCCGCGATTCCTCCAGTATGTCTTTGCGAGCAACGGTTTCGATCGAGCAACGAATTCGAGCAAGTAACGGAATCGAACGTGTGAGAATCCGGTCTATTCCTGCTTAATACTCAGACGTATATGTGCTTGGGAAGCTCCATTGAAACCAAAATAATTCGGTCGCCCCTGGTTAAATACGCAAGTGCTTCTGTCTCGGGAGGCTCTATTGAAGACAAAATAAATCGGTCGCCCTCGGCTGAATATAAGAAAGTAACTATGCATTGCAAAGAACTATCCGTATATATCTACGAACGAATGTGAGTGCTGCGCGGCAATCTAATTATGTCATTTTAAATCCTCCCTGACCTATTTGGACTTCAGCAGCATTGAGCCAGAAGTTAAATTCCTCTGGTGCTTCTTAGGGCAGGGCGTCCGAATGCTTGCTTGCTCGCATTCGTTCTTTTTCTAAGGAGGGAATGAAAAACATTTTCCCCCTTTGGAAAAGGGTGTATAGACCGGACAGATGGGTAACAAACGTTCGGGGACATAGGTAACACATTTTATACTCATGGATGCAAGAGATAAAGGAGGCAGCCATGGGATGGAAAGAGGTTACGATAATGTCTGAGCGAATAGAATTTG
>JBGSVA010000071.1:0-37236 GCA_041753155.1 Thermodesulfobacteriota bacterium
ATAAGACCCACAGGGGAGGACGGAAAGTTAAACGTGTTCTTCCGGAACTTCAAAATTGCCCGGATCGACCTGGTCTAGTATCATGAAATACTGTAACCCATGTCTCCGAACACCTGTAACCTATGTCCCCGGTCTATACAACTATGTTACATGGGGTGGAATTGAAAGATTTTAGCCTTAATATGATATTTTTAGCAAATTATGTACAGTCTTTTCATAGAACACACTACGTGTGTGATTTTTGCTTCTTTTCATCAAGGAAAAGAAGGATAAAAAAAGAGCCTTTCTCCTTTCTTTGTCATTCCCGACTACGATTGCATGTAAGAACTGTTTCGAGCAAGCAACGGTTGTGAACTAGCAACAATTGCGAGCAAGGGAGCAATTGGTCGCATTTGGCCGAATGCAACGTTGCCACCGTCCTTGAATGACTGGACTGAATTCAAAACGAACCGGATGCACTTTGCTGGACACATCAGGGCAGCCATCGATCCGGGGCTGTCTCAACTTTTAATCCCGTCCTTTGCATCATCTTTTGTCCCCGAATTACTTGACACCTACAGTGATAACGACCCCCATTCAGCCGCACATCACTCATTCGAAAGATTTCCATACGAATTTCCCCTTCCTGTCTATGTAGGCCCAGCTGCCGTTTCCTAGCTCGACTATAGCGAGTCCCTCCGAAAAGCTGACCGCGGTCTGGAATCGGGGCGCTATGACGACCTCCCCCCTCTTGTTGATGAAACCCCACTTGCCGTTCTGTCTTACCGTGGCGAGCCCTTCGGAAAAATCACCCGCTTCTTCGTATTCCGGCTGTACTACGACGAGCCCGCCCTTGTTTATAAACCCCTGCCTGCCGTTCTTCGTAACCGCGGCCGCGCCCTCTTTGAAATGCCTCGCGCCTTCGAAGTCGGTCTTCAGCTTTACCTCGCCGTATTTGTCGAGATACACGTACTTCCCGTCGCGGAGAACGCAGGCGAGCCCCTCCGAGTACCCCTCGGCCCACTCGTATTCGGGTTTAATGAAGACCTTCCCGTTTTTCTTCATGTACCCGCCCTTGCCGTCGACCACGATGAGCGCGTAGCCGTCCGAGAAGCTGAACGCCCTGTCGTAACGGGGTGTGATAACCATTTTCCCGTCTTTGTTTATATAGCCCCACCTGCCGTCGATTTTCACGCCGGCGAGGCCTTCGGAGAATGGCTCCGACTTCTCGAACCGGGGCTCGGAAACGACCTTGCCGACTCTATCTATATATCCGTAACGGCCGTCTATCTTGACCTGGGCGAACCCTTCCGAGAATTTCTGCGCCTCTTCGAACCCGGGCGTTATGACCATTATGTCAAACTCGTTTATATAACCCCATTTGCCGTCTACCTTGACGAGCGCCCTGTCCTCCGAGAAATCTACAGCACCTTCATATTTATACGGTATTACAAGATCCCCTCTCCTGTCTATAAACCCCCATTTAAAGTCCTTTTCCACCGGAAAGAGGGGGCCCCTCCCGCTCTCCCCGTCAAATCTCGGGCCGGGCGAAGCGCATGACAGAATAATAAAAGCCGATATCAGAACCGTTAGCGCGGTAAGATGTCTCAATCGAGTCCTCTCCATCGTTAAATGAAACGGTATGTCCGTTCAGTATCATTCCTGTATAATCAGGCAATAATAATAAACAAAATGATAATTTTTAAAAGGAACCCGGGACCGGGAGACAGAACCCGGGGAGCCGGGTTAAAATGACTTGCGTCTTGAGCGTAAATACAGAATAATCTGGATATACCCGGATACGCGATAGAGAGCTTATACACTTTTGATCGGGGTATCGCAAGATGGTACTATTTCACGCTGATTTCGAATTAATATTCATACAGGGGTTATAAGCTCCACAGAGGAGAATACGATGAGAAAGGTTCAGGAACTGAAAGCCTCACAGGTCTACAGGTTTTGCGATCTAAGCCAGCTCAATATCAAAACCACGGACGACCTGCCGCCGTGCACGGACTTCATAGGTCAGAAAAGGGCTGTCGAGTCGATAGAGTTCGGTATAGGGATGGATTACGCCGAATACAATATTTTTCTCGTGGGACCGACCGGGGTGGGGAAATCGACGACGATAGAGACCATGCTGGCGAGGGTGGCCAAGACCAGGCCCACGCCGAAAGACTGGTGCTATGTATATAATTTTCAGGACCCGAACGAGCCGAAGGCGGTCGAGCTGCCGACCGGCAGGGGAAAGCTCTTCAGAAAAGACATGGAGGATTTCCTCCAGATACTGAAGACCGACATTCCGAGGGCATTCGAGAGCAAGGAGTTCGATGAACAGAAGCAGGGCGTTATGAACGAGTTCCAGAGGCAGAAGAACGTCCTCTTCGAGGAGCTCCAGAAGAAGGCCGCAGAGAATAACATACAGATACAATTTTCCCCGACGGGGATAATCACGATCCCCCTTATGGAAGGGAAGCCCGTCTCGCAGGAGCAATACGCCGCCCTCGACGAAGCTGCCAGGAACGACATCATCAATAGAAAGGAAAAGACGGATAACGAAGTCGCGGAAGCCCTGAAAGCAGCCCGGAAAATAGAGAACGAGGCTGCCGAGAGGTTAAAGGAGCTAGAGAGGCGGGTCGCCCTCTTCGCGGTCCGGGGACTCATCGAAGGCTTGAGTGAGAAATATCAGATGTTCCCGCAGATAATCGATTATTACGATCAGGTCCAGAAACACATACTCGAAAACATTGACAACTTCCTGCCGGACAAGAACACACAGGCGGCGGGGATGCCTTTCGCTTTCAGGATGCCCCAGCAGCAGCCCCCGACTTTTACCGAATACAAGGTCAACGTGTTCATAGACAACTCGCTGACTGAAGGGGCGCCCGTAATATTCGAGTCGCACCCCACGTACCCGAACCTCTTCGGCTCGATAGAGAAAGAAGCCAGGTTCGGGGCGCTGTTCACGGATTTCACCATGATCCGCCCGGGCTCCCTTGCCAAGGCGAACGGCGGTTACGTCGTGCTCGAAGCGCTCGATATGTTCAAGTACCCCTTCGTATGGGACTCGCTCAAGAAGGCCATTGAGAACCAGGAGCTCAGGATAGAGGACCTGTATCAGCAGTTCGGATATTCGAGCACCGTAGGGCTGAGACCCGAGCCCATAAAACTCGACCTCAAGGTGATAATCGCCGGAAATTCTTATCTCTATCAAATGCTCTACGCCTACGACGAGGATTTCAGAAAGCTCTTCAAGGTGAAAGCCGACTTCGACTCGGTCGTGGACAGGAACGACGCTACGCTGTCCCAATACTCATGCTTTATAAAGTCGATATGCGACAGGGACGGATTGAACCCGTTCGACAGGAGCGGGCTCGAAACGATCCTCGAGTATTCTTCGAGACTGTCGGGTGACCAGAGCAAGCTGTCGGTACAGCTGGGCTCCATAACCAAGATACTGAAAGAGGCGGATTACTGGGCGAAGCAGGACGGCGGGGACGGGCTGACAAAACGGGCGCACGTCGAGAAGGCGGTCGAGGAGAAGATCTACAGATCGAACATGGTGGAAGAAAAGATTCAGGAGCTGATCGCAAAGGGGGTGCTGCTCGTCGATACGGAGGGCATGGTGACAGGGCAGATAAACGGGCTCGCGGTGTATAACATGGGGGACTACGCGTTCGGAAAACCGTCGCGCATAACGTGCGAAACGTTCATGGGCACGGAAGGTGTCGTGAATATCGAGAGGAAATCGAGGATGAGCGGTAATATCCACGATAAAGGCGTCCTCATCCTGAGCGGATACATCGGGGCCAAGTACGCTCAGAACAAGCCGCTCAGCCTCTCGGCAAGCATTGGGTTCGAGCAGAGCTACGAAACGATCGACGGGGACAGCGCCTCCGCGGCGGAGCTCATAGTGCTCCTCTCGAGTCTCTCCGGCGTCCCCGTAAAGCAGGGCCTCGCGATCACAGGCTCCGTGAACCAGAAGGGACAGATACAGCCGATCGGAGGGGTGAACGAAAAGGTCGAGGGGTTCTACGACGTGTGCAAGGCAAAAGGCATTACCGGCGAGCAGGGGGCTGTTATACCCTACCAGAACGTGAAGAACCTGATGCTCAAAAAGGAGGTCGTGGAAGCGGTCAAAACGGGGAAATTCCACATCTACCCTGTCGAGACGATAGACCAGGCCATTGAAACCATGACGGGGAGGCAGGCGGGTGGAAGGGGGGCGAGCGGAAAGTTCAAGAGGGGGAGCATTAACTACCTGGTCGACAAGAGGCTAAGGGAGTTCGCCGAGGACTACAGGAAATTCGGGAAGCAGCAGGCGCCGAAAAAGACAAACAACTCTAACGAAAAATAGTCCGTTAACATTACCTCGAAGGGAGGGTCTTCCGTTTTTTATTGAAACCGAAAAACCCGATGAACTCCGCAAATGACCTGTCGCTGAGCTCCTTCAGGCGCGGGATGTAACCGGGCGTTTCCCTTCTGATTCTTTCGGGGTCGATCTTGCCGTCTAATTCCTCGATCTCTTTTTTATTCCCCGGTATACGGAGCCACCTCTCGACCATCGGCTCGTCTACCTCGAGGTGGAACTGGAGCCCGTAAACGTTTTCCCCGTACCGGAAGGCCTGATTCTTACAAAGTGGGGAAGAGGCGAGGAGCACCGCCCCCTCGGGGACGTCGAACGTGTCCCCGTGCCACTGGAAGATTTTTTCCGTCCCGGAGAAATGAGACATGAGCGGGTCCCCGCCGCCCGCCTCTGTTGGGGAAAGGTCGTACCAGCCGATCTCCTTCTCCGTGTTCTTATAAACCCTCGCGCCGAGCGCTTTCGCGATCAGCTGAGAGCCCAGGCATATTCCCAGGACGGGCATACCCGAGCTCACGGCGTTACGGATAGACTGCACCTCACGGGCAAGGTTCGGGAAGCTATCGACCTCGTCCACGTTCATCGGGCCCCCGAGCACGACGAGGCCGTCATAGCCGTCGAGGCCGGGTGTGATATCAGGATGACGCTCGAAGTTGACGTATTTTATCCTGAACCCGGAGTTCCTCAACACGGGGTCGAGTGTACCGAGTATCTCGTGAGCTACATGTTGAAAGACAAGAAGCCTGGGCATTGCGGATAAGCCTTCACCCGGTCAGAGAACAATATACGGGGCTGAATGATTTTACCCATAGATGTGCGTTTATGTAAACACGGCCTACGGAATATTTCTCAGAAGGGAGATTGCAATAAGATTGTTCAGCGGGATATATCTAGAGCTTGATCTTGCCCGTCATTACGTCTTTAAACATTACCCAGTCGCTCATGAGACTCCAGAGCGGGTGTCTGAACGTTGCGGGCTTATTCTTCTCCACGAAATAGTGCCCCGCCCATGCGAGCCCGTATCCGAAAACGGGGGCTAAAATCAGAATCCCCCACTCCCCGGAAAGGAGCGCCGTAAGAACGATTATCAGCACCATTATGCACCCCGCAAAATGGAGGCGCCTGTTGAGAGGCCGGCTGTGCTCGGATAGATAGTATTGGTAAAACTGATGGAAGTTGTCGAATTCGCTCTCGCTGCCGTGAGATTCCGCCATTTTATCCGCCATGGGACGATGAACTCTAATCAATATTATAATGTCGATTTCAGGAAATCGTATCCGGGTTATTCAGACTACCTTTCGGGAGCAGCGCAAGGGAACTTTGTTTAATTTAAGAGAAAGGAATACCGGGAGGGGGGCTGTCAGCCGCCCCTCCAGGTATACGGTATCAATAATTAATAAAGAGATATAGAGGTGTTACGAATCTGACGCTAACCCTTAAGATACTTGACGACGTCGCCCTGAATGGACTCATCGACGAGCTTCCGCCAATCGTCGTTGCCTTCCGATATCGCGTTCCTTATCTTCGTCGCGGAGATGAAACCTATATCCTCGGGCGGAAAGAATTCGTTCATTTCGTAGCCGACTCCCCTCCCCCAGTTTACAGACTCGATATCCGGAATGACCATCACTACGACGTCGTCACCTTTGCTCGCGTGATATTTTCTTATCATATCGACCGTCTGCTCCGTGGTGAACGGGTTCTGGGGGTCGGGCGGGATATCCCTGACCAATATCAGGCATGGAACGCCCTTATCGAGCTTCTGCTTGACCAGGCTCACATGCCCCATGTGATAGGGCTGATACCTGCCGATGAAGATAGCCCTTCTGTCCCCGGAGGGTTTGATATCCGGGTGACCGTGGTTTACAACCTTCCAATCGCTCATTAAAAGCCTCCTTATTTTTATTAAATCATTCGATTATTATCGGATTTTACTTTTTCGGCCAGTTTACATTATAAAAACGGACTTCATTATACATGCCGCCCGGCAATTTTCAATTTCTAAGTCATGCGTCCGCGTCCGGTATTACTTCCCGCCCAGTATAGAAAGCACGGACTTTTTCACACCCAGCGCGAGCTTCCTCTGCTCAGGCGCATCGAGGTGGACCCCGTCGACCCTGCTCGACCTCACGAATTTAGACGCATCCAGGAAGTGACAGCCCGTGATATCGGCTGCCTTCTTATATTCTTTCGCGAGCCCTCTCGAAACCGCCGCCCTGCCTTCGAAATAAAATTTCATGAAAGGGGAGAGGGGGCCCAGGGGCTGCGGTGCGATCAGCAGTATTTCAGGAGCTCCGAACCCCGGCCCGGCCATTGCCTTCTGCACTGTCCATATGAGCGACATCGAGGAAGCGGCTATATCCGATGCGGAGAGGCCCAGCGCTTTCCACAGGTCGTTCGTGCCGAGCATCAGTATGAAGAGGTCGATCGGCATGTGACATTCGAGCGCGAGGGGAAGGGACTTTCTGCCGTTCCGGTCAGGCAGATAGGGGCTGTCGAGATTAGTAGTCCTGCCCGGGACCGATTCCTCGTTTACCCTGTACGATTCCCCGAGCTCCGTCTGCAGAATTCCGGGCCACCTTTCCCCGAACGGGAACCTCGTGCCGTCTCCGGGGTTGTAGCCCCAGGTTATCGAATCCCCGTAACATAAAATCGATTTCATAAGCTCCTCCTTGCCGACAATTTTATTTTATGCGCGTGATAATCCGCAAAACAGATTTTCAGCTCCTCTCCGATTTCAAATCCCGCCTGTCATTCCACTTCCCGGGCGGAGTCCTTTTATTCACCGCCTCCCCCAGCATTTCAAGGAAGCGCTCCCTCCCGACCTCTCTGCCCCCCATCATTTTCATATGACTGTTGGGTACCTGTGAGTCGATAAAATCGAAATCCCGTTCCCTGAGCCCCTCGACGAGGTAGTAGAGCGCGACCTTCGATGCCTCACTCACGAGGTGAAACATCGATTCGCCGAAGAAAACGCCCCCTATAGCGACGCCGTAGAGTCCCCCTACGAGCTTCCCTTCCCGATACGCTTCAACGGAATGTGCATACCCGCGCTCGTGCAGCTCGGTGTAGGCGTCGATCATGTCCTTCGTGATCCAGGTCCCGATCTGCCCCTTGCGCGGGACCTCGGAGCAATTCCTGACGACCTCTCCGAAAGACGCGTCGAACAGCACATCATAACGGCCCGACTTCAAAATTTTGTTTAACTTCCTCGAAACGTAGAGGTCGGGGAGTGAGAGCACGAGACGGGGGTCGGGGGAAAACCAGAGGATCGGATTGTCTTCGGAGTACCAGGGGAAAATCCCGTTCCTGTAGGCGAGGAGGAGCCTCGGGACGCTCAGGTCCCCGCCGACCGCAAGGAGCCCGTTCGGCTCCGCAAGCATCGGGTGAGGGAAAACGAGGGAATCGTCGAGAAGGTATACGGGCATGGGGGAATATTATACACAGCCTTGGAAGCCGGGTGCTCTCCCGCGGTCCCGGTCGAAGACGCTCAATATTTTATCCGTCCGAGTGACCGAGGTCCCTGCCGGGAGCGACCCTGTCCCTGACCAGCTGTTTCAGTTCTTTGATATCCGGGAACCTCCCTTTCTCCTTCCTCGACCAGACGAGCTCGTCCCCGACCCTGACTTCGAATATCCCGCCCGTGCCGGGTACGAGCGCCACTTCCCCGAGCTCAACGTCGAATGTCGTCAGAAGCTCCTGCGCCATCCAGGACGCTCTCAAGAGCCAGCGGCACTGCCTGCAGTAAATTATCTCAACCCTTCTGTTGTCCGCCATGTAAGACGCCTCTGCCTCAGGAATGATTATTGTATCAGCCCGTAAATGCAGAGTCTACTAAAGAGCCGTTTAAAGGCAATGTCCAAGATTGATATTGGAATTGGCATATGAGATACTAGAGCCAAGTTCCGGACAACGGAGATCAGGGATGCTCAAAGAATTTAGAGAATTCGCTATGCGCGGGAACGTCGTCGATATGGCTGTCGGAATAATCATCGGGGCCGCGTTCGGAACTATCGTCCAGTCCCTCGTGAACGACGTGATAATGCCGCTCATAGGGCTCGTACTCGGCAACGTCGATTTTTCAAATCTCTTCTTAGTCATGAAGGAAGGGACCCCTCAGGGGCCTTATCCCGCGCTCTCGGACGCCGCTAAAGCGGGCGCCGTGACCATAAATTACGGCAAGTTTCTGAATACGATAATCAGCTTCCTCATAGTGGCATTCGCGGTATTCATTCTCGTGAAAAATATCAATAAGCTCAGGCAGGAGAATGTGACCGCTCCCCCTCCGCCCCCCGGGCCCTCGAACGAGGAGAAGCTGCTTACGGAGATCAGGGACATACTCAGAAACAAGTAAACGAACCATGCCCCGGAGTGAATTCAGCAGCCGTCAGGACAGCACACGGGTTAAGACTTTGAGTGATTAATCATTCGGCCCGGGGGTCGCCGGGTTTTTCTTGTCTTCCGGCGCGATCATCTCAGGTCCTTCTTTAGCATCACTACCTTTCCCATTCCTGCTTACGGGTTTGAATATGGTGACCGGTATATTCAGGGTCTGCTTTATAAGGCCGAGCAAGCCAAAGCTGACGTTCGAGGGAGATACAGTCGTCACATCCGGATTGGATATGTCCCCGGTGACTTTTATGGGTATGGAGACGAAGTTTTTTCCGAGTATGAAGTTAACGAGCGGTATCTTATCGATCACCGAATCCACAGCCATCACCGGAATCACGAGGAGCTCGAGGTTTAGTTTCCTGTTTACGAGGTCGACATTCCCCTCGCAAACGACCTTGATCGAGGGGCCGTCCATAACCGCTTCCCGGATCAGCACCTTTCCTTCCTCGACGTCCGCCTTCGCCGTGAGCTTATCGTAGGGAAAGCCTTCTTTGCCGAATTCAGGCCCTTGTCCGCGGAACAGCTCACCGAAATTGAGAAATGTAAAGAACTTTGCGAGACCGCCGTATTTTTCGACGCGTCCGCCCCGCGAATTAATCTCCACCCCGCCCTGGAGATTATTATATAAGTCCTGCCCGCTTCCGTCAGAAGAAATATTGGCTTTGAGATCGATCGCACCCGATATGATTCCCGCCTTATCGAGGAGGCATTTTATAACCGCTGCGAGGTCCCCGTCGCTCGCCGCCGGCCGGAAGTCGAACCTGAGACCGGGCGGGTTGATGCGTAAGAGACCCGGCGTGTAGATACCGCATAAATTAGCGCCGTTGACGTCGATGTTGACACCGCTATCGTGGAACGTGATAACGGAATCGATAGAATCCCAGTTGAGTTTTTTAAATTTGAAATTATCCGACTTCAGGCGTACCGCCCCCAGGACCGGTGAATTCCACTCGCCGCTCCGTGGAGGCTCCTGGTTTTGAGGAGCGTCATTGGGGAGGTCCTGCCATTCGAGATTATCCGTCTCGATCTCCATGCTCAGGTCGAGCTTCCTCCCCGAATTTTCCGCGGAACCGCCGGAAGCTCCGAGTGAGCCGTCTTCCGGTTTTTCTCCCCCGCTCCGAAGGACGAGCGACGATTCCTTTACAGAGAGCGGGCTGCTAAAAACGAGCTCCTCGGGCAGCTTGATGTAGCCCGACAATTCGCCCATGACCCCGGGCTCGAGCGTGCCTGCAAAATCGATCCTCATCTCGAGGAGGTCGGTAAGGTAATTGCTGAGGACCATGTCCATGGTCATGGTGCTGTTGCGGAGCGACACACCGGCATTCGATACGGATACCCTCCCGGGGGTCGATGTGATATCGGCGTCCGCAAGGGTTATCCGGTCACTGAAACCCGCAACGCCGATGCTCACCGCCTTCAGATTCCCCTCCCCGCTCAACTCCCATCCGGCGGGATCGGAAGGCGCGCCCGCGAGCTCGACGGACCCGAATGAAGCGGTCCCCGAGACCGATTGGATCTCGCCTAAGCCGGGTTTCAGGGAAGCGAACGACGAAAGCCATACGTGGAGCTCGCCCAGGTCGAGAGCGGTATCGGCCGCCTTCACGCTGAGATAATCATTGTCGGCCCATTCAACTGAGCCGGAAACCAGAGTAGTGCTCGATTTGCCCATTTGAACGCCGAGGTTCCCGACGACGATCTTCTTATTTTCATAATCGAACGTGCCGCCCTTCACGTGCACCGGATAAGGGAAGCGGCCGTAATCCGCCGTGAAATTAAAACCTGAAACACTGATTTGAGCCTTCGGCGACTTTTTCTGATCGCCGAGCACGAGCCTGCCGTTGGCCGTACCCCGAACGCCGTGTATGAGACGCATCTCGTTCTTGAAATTCTCGTCATGGACGAACTGATCTAACACGGGGGGCACTTGGGAGGGATCGGCATCGATCATGATGTCGAGATTGAAGGGTCCGCCGGGTCCGTCGATCCCTAAAAGCAATGTCCCGTCATGGCCCTTCGAGTTCCCGAGCCTGCCCGAGAGATTCGTCCCTTTGAGCAAACCGTCGGCAATCAGAGCGTGTCCGGTCGCTTCGACGATGTCGAACTCGGCAAGAGGGATGTATATACCGCCGTTCACCATATCGCCCTCTATCCTGAAATGCCCCTTTTTCCATAAACCCCTGAACGTAGAGGCACTGGCATCGAGCGTGACTTCCGGCACCGTCCCGCCCCTCACGACCTCGAAGATAGAGTCCGTGACTTTATGTTCACCCGCAATGAACAGCGCCCCGTCCCTGACCGATTTCACATTCACGTTCTTTCCCAGAAGAGACAGGCTTACCGCGGACGAATTTTTATCAACGATATATTTTCCGCTCAGGTCGAGCTGCGGATTGACGAGCTTCGCGCCGTTCAGGGTGAGCACGTTCTTCGCATTATCGAAATAGAGATCGGCGTCGATATCGGCCGCGCCGAGACTGAGCTCCTCTCCGCCGCCTGTCAGTATCAATTTGGGGACCGATGCTTCGAGCGCAGCGTGGAATACCGTTAAATCCGCGGTGTCGAACTTCAGCGTCAAATTGGCGCTCGAGTCCGATACCAGCTTTTTATCCGGGAGGTAAAAGTCCACGAACTTGTGGGGTTTGGCGCCTCTGACGACCAGGCTCCCGGAGCCCTTATAATTCTTCACGTCCATAGAGGCCCTGAAGTCGAGAGAGTCCCAGAGATTGGACGCGCTCCTCACCCTTATGCCGAGCTTATCGTCCGGCAGCGAAAGGTCGATGTTCATGCCGATGAAGCTTAATACCGGCGCTGAGTCCTTTTGTAAGATGAGCGTCCCGTTTTCTATTTCCGCGTTAAGCCCTTTCCCGTGGGAAGCGAGGTTGTCCAATACGCCTTTGAGGCTGTCCCTCAAGGCTGCGAGTGAAAAAGAACCATCCTCCCCGGGGACCTCTCCGGTCGGAGGCTCGTGTAAGAGCAGCTTTATTTCGGGCTTGAAAATTTTCAGGCTCGATACTTCGACCCGGCCCCTCAGCAAGGGCAAAACCTTCGGATAGACGATCAGGGTCCCGAAGCTCCCTTCCATCTTGCCGGGGACGGAGAATTTCCCGCCTCTGAGCACGACGTGAGGGCCGGGGATGAAGTTTATCTCGACACCGCCAAATTCGACCGTCCCCCCGATCTTGAGAGAGAGATATGCCCGTAAATCCTCTCTTACCCGCTCGGGGCTCACGAGTCTTTTAACGAGCAGGAGAGAGAGGACCGCAAGAATTAAGATGATTCCGAGTCCGCCGCTCAATAATACCGTTAACTTTTTATATTTATTCAATCGGGAAATCCGAGCCGTCCGGCATATACGTTTAATATAGGTGACTATTAAGTACAAGTAAGCTTAACTAAGATAAGCACCTTCCACAATCGGAATTTACAAGTCTCAGGGACCCGGGACTCCGGTGACGAATCACACGGCTTTCCTTTCCCCGACGAAGAAAGTCAGGACAGCCCCGATAGCCACGACAGCGGCTGCAAACCCCAGACCGTATTTAAGGCCCGATACATACGCACTGTATATGTGATGATACAAGTCGTTAAATGCCGCCTGACCGAAATCATCGAGGAGCGTTTGCCTGCTGCCGCTCCCCAGCATGAAACTTAAGATGTCCGCTTGATGCTTCTCCGATAACTTCAGCCCGAAATCGCTGATCCTCATCGTAACATCCCTCTTGGCCGCATCCGTGAATATCGTGGTGACTACGGCCAGGCCGAGCGCCCCTCCGACCAGCTGAAACATGTATACGATGCCTCCGGCGAGGCTTGTCCTCGATTCCAGTACAGACCCGACAGCCGCCGTTGTTATCGAAGGTATGGCGAATCCGAACCCGGCCCCCGAAATAATCAGTCCCGGCAAAAAACCGTAATAACCGCTGCCGAACCCGAAAACGATGATACCGAGTGTCCCCAGAAGGATTAAGGACATTCCGATGAATATAGATAACCTGGGACCCATACGATTATAGATCTTTCCGGATATGGGGGCTACTATAGCGAATGTCAACAATATAGGGACGAGAGAAGCGCCCGCGAGCAGCGGCGAGTAGTCGAAGAACTTTTCATAGTACTGAGGCATATAAAGGAGGAGGCTGAAAAGGGCCGGGATGACGGAAAACATTACCGCGGACGTGAGCATGAACGGGACGTTCGACATAACGTCTTTCGGTATGAGCGCGTCTTCGGTCCTTCTCTCAATAATAATAAAAAAGAACATGACTACAGCGGATGCTACAAAGAGCGAAATCGTTTTATATGACCCCCATCCCCACGAGGTGGACTGGTTTAGAGCGTACATAAGCGACACGAGCGAGATCGAGACCGCGGCGATTCCCGGATAATCGACATTCTTTTTACCGCCCCCGGCAGCCTGTTTATCTACCGTCAGGTATGTGAGAATACCCGCCGTGAGCGCCAGGGGTATGTTCACGAAAAGCACCCAGCGCCAGGATGCGAATTCCGTCAAAAAACCGCCTATGAGCGGACCCGCGGCGTTGCCCACTCCGGCCGCTCCGAGAATCAAACCTACGGCAATTCCCTTTTGATCCTCTGAAACTGAAGAATATATGATTCCGAGGATCGAAGGCCATAAGAGAGCCGCCCCCGCCCCCTGAAACACTCTCGCTCCGATCAGAACGGCGGCGCTGTCCGACAACCCGCCGATGAGTGAAGTCAATCCGAAGACAACCAGACCCATGAAGAATATTCTTCTCCGTCCGAATGTATCGGCCAGTCTGCCGCACGTAACCATAAGCACCGCAAACGTCAGCACGTACCCGTTTACAACCCATTCGATGGTACCGACGGTGGTTTTGAAAGCCTTCTCCACCGCCGGGAGAGCGACGTTAATCGCGGCTATGTCGACCGCGATTACCATCACCCCTATTCCCATTGCGATAAAGGTCAGTACGAGTTTGCCCGTCACGGTTTCCTCCGATTTAAATGCGGTTCGAAATCAGGCGGTAATGAAATATATGTATTGACAACTATTTGTATATCATTTATTTATGTATGTACATACAATACCACAAAGGGGAGAATATGATGAGAATATTCGGTTTAATGGTTATGTTTATTTTCGTGTCCCTCACGAGCCAGGCCTACTCGAAGGTAGTCGGCGAGACGGTGGAGTACAAGGCGGACGGGACGTCGCTCAAGGGATACATCGCATACGACGACGCTATTAAAGGGAAAAGGCCCGGTGTCCTGATCGTACACGAATGGTGGGGCCTCAACGACTACGCGAAGAAAAGAGCGGACATGCTGGCAGGGCTTGGGTACACGGCTCTGGCCGTGGATATGTACGGAGAGGGGAAGAGTACGAAGCACGCCGAGGACGCCAACAAGTTCATGACAGAAGTAATGAGCAATATGGACGTCGCTCAGAAGAGATTCAAGGCGGCCATGGATTTGCTTAAGGCACAGCCGACCGTAACTCCCGATGACACAGCCGCAATAGGCTACTGCTTCGGCGGCGGAGTCGTGCTCTACATGGCGAGCGTCGGCACGGACCTCGACGGAGCGGTGAGCTTCCACGGGAGCGTCGGAGCAGCGAGTAAACCCGAACCCGGGAGCGTGAAGGCGAAAATTCTTGTTTTCACGGGAGGAGCCGACCCGTTAGTACCTCTGGAACAAGTCGACGTATTCAAAAAGCAAATGGATGAAGCGAACGCCGATTACGAGGTTGTGGTTTATCCGGGGCTAAAACACAGCTTTACCAACCCCGACGCCGACGAATACGGGAAGAGCAACGACCTGCCCCTCGAATACAACAAGGAAGCTGACGAAAAGTCCTGGGCGCAGATGCAGGAATTTCTGAAAACGGTTTTCCAGCCCGCAAATAATTGAGGAAGACCGGATTATATCATATATCGACGGATATCTGCATCCCCGCGACGAGGGCGTCGGGTATGCTGCTGCTTCCGCCCGGATGCACTATTAGCTGCACGTCGGGCTGCAATCCCAGCCAGGGCGTGACCTGAAATATGTACGTGCCCTCGATTCCGATTTCATAGTCCTTATTTTCAAGGTCACTGCTGAGCTTGCCGTAGGCGAAACCGAAACCGGCTATGTCTTTATTCCTGCCCGGCAGAAGCCCCTCGTACACGCACCCGCCGGAAAGAAAAAACGGGAACGTATTGATCTCCTCCTCCGGAGCGAACGTCGCGGTCGCCCAGAGTGTAAGGCCCTGACTCCCGTCTCCGGGCTCGCCGTAAACCATCTGGTCCGCTATTGCGTAAAAACCGTAATTTCCGCTCCGGGTGTCCTCGGCATCCGCAAGCTCATTGAACTCGCCGGTGTCATAATATGCGCCTATCTTGTACTCACCCGGAAGCCCGGCCGAGCCGCCGGATGAGCCCGGGGTGTAGCCCGCCTCGCTTATTAGAATCACGCCGTCGAAAGTGAAATCGATATCGGCCGAGAGAAGCCTGTTACGGCCCGCGTCGGGGTTGGCGTTATACAAGCCTGCTGCAATGTAAAAATCATTGACCGGCTTTACATGCAGTCGCGCCCCCAGTGCGGCGTCGGGGTTGCTGAGGTAGGCCGGGATGTCGTAGCTCAGGCTTATCGGATGCTGGTTAAAAGCGTCGTTAGCGTAGACTCCGAACACCTCGGCGGTTGCGAAATCGTCTCCTATGCCCATTCGCCCTAGCGCGACCGTCACTCTATCGCGCCACAGATGCGTCTCTATGAAGAACTGGTACAGGCTCACCGACTTGCCGTTGAAATCGCTCGAAACGGTGAAGAAATTCCCGACGTCGTCCTCGCTCAGGCTCTCTCCGTAAGCCCACGAGCCCGAGACGACCAGCTTTGTACCGCCTAGCTTGAGAAGTTTTTCCAAATCAAAATCGAGATAGACGTTCAGGAGCCCTGCGTACTTCACCCCCTTACTCATACCGCCCGCGGGATTCCCCAGTACCGTAGCGCTGTAAGTCGCAGTAGGGGTGAGTCCCCATTCGATTACCCTGTTCCTCAAACCGCCCCAGTCCCCTGTCATATATTCGCGCGAGGAAAGGCCTGAGAAGAATGAGCCCGAGCCCTTGCCGGAATCATCCTCGGCCCGGGCGTAGGACCCTGCCGTAAATATAGAGATACATATCAAGCAAACAGCAAGAAGCCTCATATAGGTGCTCTTCGAAATTTGAACGAAACTTTAACGAGACAGATAGCAAATTCTACTGCTTTGACCGGGCAGCCGCAATATTTGAAGGGAGCAAATTCAAGTTAAGGGCGGAGATATCCAACTCATCCGGAAGCACTAAAACAATCCCCAGAACGAATCGCGAAGGTTATAACCGATGCCGTCCCAGAACACGCAATCGGATGTGGTGTCGGTCTTGGCTTGAATATCTTTTACAGGTGTTACGAATACGAGGTTCAGGGAACCGGGAGTGAATTCAGGCCATGTGTTTGCTCCCGCGTCCGGGTTTAAATTCTTTGCGAAATCAGTCCAGTATCCGACCATCAGATTGGAAAGGTCATTTTCCTGAGGGGTGAATTTACCCTTCCTGCCCTCGGGGGTATGGAACACGAACGACAGCTCCGCCGCGTGGCATACAGCTTCGGCGCAAGCCGGGGTGTTCGGACGGAGGTTAAAAGACGGGACGTGCTCGAAAATATAAGACCAGGTCTCGGGCGTGCCCCGGGAGGCCGCGTATAGATTAGGGCAGGTGAAGAGGTACTCCGAGAAGACCTTTGAGACGAGGGCAGTGTTATCGTTCCCCTGAGGCGGATATTTTTCATATATCTTTTTGCGTAACTTGTGGTCGCGGAAAAAGAACTCTATAACGAGGCGGTAATCGAAATCGGAGACGCGCTTCCAGCCGAGCCCCGACTTGGCTACCTCTACAAACAGGAGACCCTCGTTCCCGTTCGTCCCCAGAATCATGGGCTTTTTCAGCCCGCCGTCCGAGAGGGCTTTCACCGGCTCCGAAGTGATAACCTCGCCGTCGACGACCGGGGACCATACGAGCATATCCCTTATGCCGTGGAGCAGGAACGGTATCGCCAGATCGCGCTGCATCTGTGCGTCGAGAACCACTTCGGGAAGCTTCGCTCTCATACATCCGGTATCGTCAACCGGACAGCCGAGATTTGATGCGAACTCTTTCGCTATCGCCTGCGACTGTTTAAGGCTCTTGTAAGGAAGCCCAAAGGGGTTGCTCTCCATAATGCCTGCGCGGAAGAGGGGCTCCGACCGCGGGGAGGAGAGCATGTGGAGACCGACGCTCATCGCGCCCGCGCTCTCGCCGTATATAGTTACCTTATCCGGGTCGCCGCCGAAAGCGCCTATATTATCGCGCACCCATTCGAGCGCGAGAATCTGGTCGAGTATGCCGAAGTTGCCGTTTATTTCCTCGCCTGTTTTCTTGTCCTTAATCCCGGACAGGAAGCCGAGAGCGCCCAGCCTGTAATTCATGCCCACGACGACGACGTCCCCGTAGGCGGCCGTGTACGCACCGTCGTATAGGGGGTCGGCGTTGTATCCGTAGATAAATGCGCCCCCGTATATAAACACCATAACTGCCCGCGGAGATGGAGACACTTCCCCCGGAGTCCAGACATTGACGCTCAGACAGTCCTCGCTCTGGGGATACATGACGGTCGTATTCTGAGGACATGCCGGGCCTAACCTCGTAGCTCTCAGAGTTCCATCCCAGGCCGCCTTCGGCGCCGGGGCCTTCCAGCGGTTCTGCCCCCCCGTAGTTTCGGCGAACGGTATTCCGAGATATGCATTTACAGCCTTTCCGTTCGATGTGCCTATCAGATTCCCGCAGAGGGATCCTTGCATAATTTTTATTTCCGGTGTCGAGCACGGGGGTTTTTTAAAGTCCGATGTGTCCTGATATATGGGCGGCGTAGGCGGAATCCGGGGAGCCGCTTTCCGCTTGGCAGCTTCCCTGTGTTGGGCGCAGCCGGAGCAAATAACCAGGAAGAAAAGGGACGCTAATAAAACAGCAAGATGCCTATTCATTTTGAGATAGAACAATACACTAATCGCCTACGGATGTTAATATAACCCCGGAAGGCGGAGAAATTCGTCGTCGTTACAGAACGGAAGAGGGAGAGAGACATTTAAAAAGTGCATCACTTGTGATACACTTTCTGCATGATAAATAAAAGGAAAGGGAGAGAAAAATGCCTGCCAAAAACCCACGTATCAATATCGTTCTTGAAAAACCTGTTTATGAAGCGATAAAAAGGATAGCCAAAAAAGAAGGGATATCGATTTCGCTTAAAGCCAGGGACCTCCTTCGCCAGGCGCTCGAAATACACGAGGATACAATCCTTGAGGATTTTGCGTCCGAACGGGAGAAAACATTTAAGAAGGAAACAGCTCTCAGTCATGAACAAATTTGGAAGGAATAGATGCGTTACCGAATCTTCTACCACCCGAAGGTGCGTGGTGACATTAAATCTTTTGACAAGAAGCAGAAAAGAACAGTTGAGCGGGCTATTGAAAGCAGATTGAGCGTTGAGCCCGGGAAATATGGGAAACCCCTTGAAAGTTCATTAAAAGGGTACTGGAAGTTGCGCGTGGGAGATATAAGAATCGTATTTAAAATCGCTAAAAACGAAGTGCATATTTTATGGATTCTCCACCGCGGAATGGTCTACGAAAGCATAATCAAAAGATTGTAAATCAGATTAATGCAGGCGGCTCGACCCCAAAGAACTCCTCGCAGCGTCAGAGCTCATAGAGTGTTTCGTCCACTCTCGGTTTAGGCGAGGTCTTCTTCGCGCCCTTTTTCTTTTTGGATTCGAATTGAAAAGATTCTTCTCCGAGCAAGCCGCCCAGGTCTTCCTCTATCTTTTCGGGGTCCTCGCCCCTTTCCATGCGGGCAAGAGCCTCTTCCATCCCCTCTCCGAGCGAAATACCCGCCGCGTCCGTGAGCTTTCTCATGAGGTCCGCGGCCTGTGCCGGGTCGTTCTCGTCCAGACCCTCCGCTTCCTTCTCGAGCATCGCCGCAGCCCTTTCGAGCTTCGTCTCGTCTATATCCGGCATTCCGGATTCGGACCCGCCCTCTGTATCTCTTTTGCTCAAAGTAGCGAATGAAGAAAAGATCCTTTCGAGCTTGACCCTCTTGCATCCGGGACATTTGGGGATCGTGGTCGTATCTATTGTACGGGAGTAGAACTTATAGACCGTGTTGCATTTCTTGCAGTAAAATTCGTAAATCGGCATTTCCGTGCACCGTTTTGAATCTATTATACACAAATATTAAATTTTCTTCCCAACGGAATCGTCCGTTACAACGTCGTCCAGCCGCCGTCGATGACGAGGTCCGAGCCCGTGACGTATCTCGAATCGTCGGAGGCGAGATAGAGCACCGCGTGGCCCACCTCGACCGCCTCGGCGCGTCTCACTAGCGGTATCATGCCGGCAGCTATTTTGTCGAGCTGCTCTTCGGCGTCAGGGGGGTTGCCCATGAACTCGACGTCCATTTTGGTTTTTATATATCCGGGGCAGATTGAATTCACGCGGATATTTTCCTTAGCGTGGTCAAGCGCCATGCTCCTCGTGATCTGCCTCACCGCCCCTTTGGACGCGTTGTAGGCGACGCAGTTCTCCATGCCTACCATGCCGAGGACGGAGGAGTTGTTAATGATCGAGCCTCCGCCGTGCTTCGCCATGTAGGGGACTACGTATTTGCTCATGAGGAAAACACCCTTTACGTTGATATCGATAGTCCTGTCCCATACTTCCATGCTAGTCGTTACGACGGTGCCGCCCTCGAGGATGCCGGCGTTATTGAAGAGGATATCTATCCTTCCGAACCGCTTGTAGAATTCGTTCACTACCCTCCTTGCATCCCCCTCGACGGAGACGTCGCCGTGAAACGCGGCTATCCCGCCCGGCCCTTTCGCTTCTGACACCACCCGGTCGAGCTTCGATTTCGTCCTTCCCATTATTCCGACTTTAGCGCCTTCACTGCAAAATAGGAGAGCCGTAGCCCGGCCTATGCCTTCGCCTCCTCCGGTAATCAATGCGGTTTTTCCTTCGAGCCTCATTTTTTTACCCTCCAGGTATCTGTGAGTTGATTGCGGAAATTTTACTTAGTACGGGAGAGGGAAACAAATGATGATTGGATTCCCGATTGTGGTCCGGTTCGGCACCCTTCGACAAGCTTCCGGCTCCGCCATCCTCCTATGCTAAAGCTTCGGAGGATAAAAGGCTTCCGTCTTCCCGGCTCCGGCCCGGGACTTTGCCGGGACGAGCGCTGAAGCTTCGCCGGACAAATCGCCCTGACGAGCGGCGATCTCTCTTTTTCTCTCTCCGATCGTATGACTATTTATGGATATGTTATATATATAGGATATATATTCTGCCGGGTTTCACTGCGGAGTGTCAAATGAGGGGTGTGTAAAAGACATCCGTCCAAAACCCGTAATCCGGTGAACTCTTGGTGTACTTTTGGTGAACTTTCGGTGCACGGTGATCAACAACCGGCCCCCGATATTCTTTCTTTAAACTCCCGGGCCGCATTCCATGCTGCCCTCGGCGAGGGCGCGTCCCATGTGGAGCTTTTCGTTGGCATCTCTCAAGGCCGTGCGTAGCCCCTCTTCGATTACAGGATGATAGAACGGCATCTCGATCATGCAGGGGACGGTCATCTTCATCTGATGGGCCCACGCGAGGAGCTGTCCTATGTGCTCGGCGCGGGGGCCGAACATCTCCGCGCCCAGGAATAGGCCCGTCCCGTACTCGGCGTATATATGGAGGAGGCCCTTATTTTGGAGCATGACCCTGCTCCTGCCCTGGTTCTCGAACGAGACCCGTCCCGTGACGAAGCAAAGCCCCGCCGTCTTTTTAAGCTCGTTATAACCGGGGCCGACGACAGCCATCTGGGGCTCCGTAAAAACGATCGTAAGGGGCGTTCTACGTTTGCCCGCGCTCACGTCGGGGAACCGGTAAGCGTTCTCTCCCGCGATACCGCCCTCGTCCGCGGCCTCGTGAAGGAGAGGGACGTCGCCGTTAGAGTCCCCGGCGATGAAGATGGAGCTCTTGCCGCACTGGAGCGTGTAACGGTCGTAAACCGGCATGCCCCGCTTGTCGAGCTCGAGGCTCGTATTCTCGAGACCGAGGTCCCTGACGTTGGGAACCCTCCCTGTCGCCGCGAGGGCGTAATCGAATATTTCGACGCGCTCTTTCCCCCCGAGGTCTTTGAAACGGACCTCGACCTTGCCGTCTTTCCTTTCCACGCCGAGCACATCGGCGTCGGTATCTATATAGAACTCATCCGCGAATGTCTTTCCCGCATACTCTTTTATATCCGGGTGGTTGAGGGGGCCTAGAAGCCCCTGCTTGCTCAATAACACGACCCTTACGCCGAGCCTCGCGAGCGCCTGACCTATCTCCAGCCCGATGATGCCCGCCCCGAAAATTACGACCGACGAAGGGAGGTCCTGCCAGTAAAACACGTCGTCGCTTACGATGAGCCTGTCTCCGAGCCCCTTAAACATCGGGAGCACCGACGGGCTCGACCCTGCAGCTATGACGACCGATCCGGCCTTGACAGTGGTGTGGTCGTCGACCGTGAGTGTGTTGTCGTCGACGAAGCGGGCATGGCCCCTGATGTTACTCCGGGCGGGCATCGATTCAATCGAATCGATGACGAAGCTTACGAAACGGTCGCGCTCTTGTCTCACGCGCTCCATCACCTTAACTCCGTCGATTACCGGCTTCCCCCCGGGTAATACCCCGAATGCGGGGGCTTCTTCGATCGAGTGAGCCGCGTCCGCCGCCGCGATGAGCAGTTTGCTCGGCATGCACCCTACCCTCGCGCATGTGGTGCCGTACTGACCGCCTTCGATGAGAACGACCTTGTCCGTATGTTTACTGACTGCGCTGTAGGCGACCATACCGGCGGTACCGGCGCCTATGATTGCAACATCGACTTTAACATTCTTCAAGCTCCGCCTCCCGATGTGTGATAGTCTAGATCTTCGATGATACGGGCTCCCGGCACGCAGCACCGGGACATTCAGACCAGAAGCGCCGAGCCCCTCTTCGCGGCCTCGCTCTCGTCGACCTTTTTCGTCTTGGGTATGTCCATGCCCCTCGCAACGGCGGGACGGCGCCTGATGGTAGTCATCCATCTCCTGAGGTTCGAAAGGTCTTCGATGTCCACCCCGGCCCAGTTATGGAGCGCAATCCAGGGGTATGCAGCCATATCCGCGATGGAGTAAAAATCCCCGGCTATGAATTCATTGTCGCTGAGGCGCGTGTCGAGCACGGTGTAAAGTCTTTTCGTCTCGCGCTGATAACGGCCGATTGCGTATTCGATCTTCTCGGGCGCATACCTGAAAAATACGTTAGCCTGACCCTGCATCGGCCCGATGCCTGACATCTGGAACATGAGCCACTGTATCACGGTAGAGCGGCCTTTCACGTCCGGGGGAAGGAACAGCCCCGTTTTCTCGGCGAGGTAGATCAGTATCGCGCCCGATTCGAACACGGCGAAATCGTCGTAATCGCGGTCGACTATGGCGGGTATCCTGCCGTTCGGGTTTATCTTCAGATACCAGTCCTGCCTCTGCTCGAACTTGCCCAGGTGGAGGTGGGTGAGATTATAGGGAAGCCCGGCTTCCTCGAGCATTATCGAGACCTTCCTCCCGTTAGGCGTAGTGGACGTATAAAAATCGATCATGGGGTTCTCCATTCGCTTTATTTGATGAGCTTCCAAAGCATCACACTTAATAATGTTACTTTATAGATTTAGTTGATGAAAACTATATCTAGGATTCGGATAGGAACGAGTTGGCGGCGTTTATCTCATCCTGTGTGAGATTATGCCCGTTTTCCTGCCAGAACACCTCCACACGGGCCCCCGCTTCTTTCAGGAGCCCCGCCAGGTCTTCCGTGCCCTCGGGGCCGACTATAGGGTCGTTCGTACCGGCAGTAATCAGCACATCGGTGCCGGACAGGTCGGGCAGGCTCTCCGGTATGAAAGGCACCATGGGATGGAAGAGCACCGCATTCGGAATGACGCCCGCGTAGGTGAGGAGAATGCTTGCCGCTATATTCGCCCCGTTCGAATAACCGACAGCGGTCAGCTTGCCCCTGTCGAGGGAATAAATTTCAGAGGCCCTGATGATGAACTCCGTGAGCTCGGCTGTCCTCAGGCGCAAATCCTCGAGATCGAACACCCCTTCCGAGAGCCGTCTGAAGAACCTGGGCATGCCGTTCTCCAGCACTTTGCCGCGCGGACTTAGGATACCGGCTCCGGGCAGTATACTCCCGGCGACCGGAACGAGGCTCTCTTCGTCGCCTCCCGTTCCGTGAAGAAGTAGGAGTGTGTCGTCGATGGATATGTCCGCGGGAGGGATGTATATGTGAACGAATGCAGGCTCTATGCTCATATATGCCTCTAGTCGATCGGGGGGAGGACGCTTTCTATTTCATCCCTCCTGAATTCGAGCCAGTCGGGGAGCATCAGACCTCGCCCGAGTTCAGCCGAACTCTCATCGACGGTAAAACCGGGCGTATCGGTCGCTATCTCGAAAAGCACCCCTCCGGGCTCGCGGAAGTAGACCGATTTGAAATAATTCCTGTCGAGCTGGGGCGTGACGTTATAACCTAAAGAAATAAGCCTCTCCCTCATCCGGAGCTGGTCCCCTTCGTTCGCCGTCCTGAACGCTATGTGGTGAACCGTTCCCCCGGCAACGCTCCCGCGCTGACCCGAAGGGAGGCAGACGAGGTCGATGATATTGGCGTTCTGGCTGTTCGGGCTCACGAACCTGAAACGGTTCACATGCTCTTCGGTCTTCTCGTATCCGAAGACGTCCGTAAGTAACTTCGCGGTCGCCTCGTAGCCCTCAAGGGTCAAAGCCGCGCTATGGAATCCCCTGATGCCGAATTCGGGCGGGACTTCGTCCGCGCCCCACGCGTTTCTTTCATCATCCGCATCGGATACAAGCTCGAGCTTGAGTCCGTCCGGGTCGAGGAAAACGAGGGCCTCCTCGCCGAACCTTGACGAGGGGTTGTTGTACGTGACGTTGTAACCCCTGAAGCGGTCGATCCAGAAGCTCATAGAGCCTCCGGGAACCGAAAATGAGACGGCCGTCACCTGGCCCGTACCCGCCCTCCCCCTCCTTATCCCCTCCCAGGGAAAGAAGGTGAGGATCGTTCCCGGCCCGCCCGTTTCATTTCCGTAATAAAAATGATAGGTCGTCGGGTCATCGAAATTGACCGTCTTTTTGACGAGCCTGAGCCCGAGGACCCTTGTATAGAATTCGTGGTTCTTCTTTGCGCCCGCTGCTATCGCGGTGATGTGATGGATCCCAAGTATCTTGTCCGGCATTTCTTCCTCGCAGATGTGTGATTCGGCTAACCTAGTGTAACGAACAGGGACCTGCGCGGCAGGTTGTTTGTAACCCTCGTCCTGTGGCCTCTGCCGTCCACGTCCTCTACAAATAACACGTCCCCGCTGCGGAATATTCTTTTCTCTCCGTCGCTGACCTCTATCTCTATCTCGCCGTCGAGGAGTACTATGTACTGCTTCTCGGGGGCGTTATGCCAGTCGTAATCGTAGCCGGCATCGTTTTCCCTGAAGATAATAGAATTCACGGGCAACCTTTCGGACAGCCTGCCTATAGGGCCCGAATCGCCGAGGCCGATCTCGATCTCCCCGAAGTGGGAGTCGCCGTTGCCGTCGGAGTAAACTCTCGTAATCCGCATCAGGCTCACTTCCCCTTAATCCGCTACGTCAGCTAATTTAATTATTCTATCACGTATCTCTATGCATGTTACTGAGGAGCCATCGGAATAATGGAGACATGTCCGTCAGAATTTTAGAGCAATAATCGACGAACCTGGGAGAATGCACCTCATCCGGCAGGGCGCTTTCACAATATGCATAAAGCCCGTTATGGTGCAGCAATCCGGCGTTAGGATGGCCCGGGTCATAACCCCGCGGGACTTTCTTATAATGCCCTCCGCCTATTTTATACGACGGGTTCACGGTTATCCGGTCTAAAATCCTTTTGAGCTCCGCGCCCAGTTTTGGGTGTACCACGGAGTCCCTGTACGATCCGAGCAGATCGGAGGGGAAACGGTATTCCCCGGCACCTACGAAGATCGAGGACTTATTGAGCTGGACGTAATAGTTCGGGTTCTCGAGTTTCTTCCTCGGACCTTCCCAGAAGAGCATGCCGATGTGTATCTTATAAGGTGTCTTATCCGAGGAAAACCTCGTGTCTCTCCTGAGACGGAATATGGATTTATCGATCAGGGGGATAGCCGATACGCGGGGGGAAATTGTTTTGAGCCGCTTCCCCATTTCGACGACGAAATCCTGGGCGGGCCTGAGCACACGGTCTTCGAAAACGCTCCGGTTGGATTCAAACCACTCTCTATTGTTGTTGAGCTCGAGGTCCCTTAAAAAATTAAACGCTTCTTCCGGGAACCCGCCGAATTTATTGTCGCCGTCCATTGAATTAACCTTACGGATTCGGGGCTTGAATACAAGCGTGAATATATCGAATTGGACGGCAAGAAGCGGAGCGCGGTGAAATTACAAAACAGAGTCAGATAAGCTGATAACCGCGTTTCGCACTTCTGAACAGTCTTGTGAAAATCACTATGTGCGTGAATATGATTAACGGTACGACGAAAGTCAGCAAAAGATTGAGCGGGAGCTTCAGCATCTCGCTCATCGAGCCCGGCTCGGAGAACGCGAGCCTGGCTGCGGTCACGACGACGTACAGGATATCGATGAAACCGAGCACGTTCCATAGAAGATAGAGAGCCCAGCCGGTCTTCCCCGCAGGCTTAACGAATAAGACTAAAATTACGACTGCGGCGGCGGCCGCTATGTCGCCCCACCCTCCGGGTACTGCGAAATCAAAGGGGAGCCTGCCTTGTGAATACAGGATCAGGAAATATATGCCGACGAAACGTGTAATGTGAAAGAGCACGAGCGCCCTTACGTCGATGGAAAGACACCAGTCTCTGAAGACGGGTGCGAATGCGAAAACGAGCAGCAGGACGATTACGAGTCCCAGGAGAACGGCCTGGGGGAACGGGGGGACAAGGGAGGCGAAGAGGCCCGACGCCCCGGCGATGAGGGCCGCGAGGAGCCATGCAAGTAGAATGATCAGGGATTTTTTCGAGTTCATCATGGGTTTCGATAGGACCGGTTATGTCGAAATCCACCACCTCGCTAAATCTCCCCCTATGATTTTATCCCATCCGGCAATCTTGCCAAGTTGGACTATTTGCATCCTTCGACCCTTCGACTTCGCTCAGGACGAGCGGGCGGCGGGTCGCCGCAAACGTACGAAATGACCGCGGTTGCTGATATGAGCAGAGGTGATTCGGTAGGATCGTAAAACACACACTGTGTGTGCGTGTGTCAGCGGAGACGGAATATATGGAGAGGGGTGTAGACTGAGCCGTCCCTCCTGGTCTCGCTCTTGACGACGGCTATCTCATCTATCGCGAACTTACATTTTTCGGGTATCGGGAAGGGTTCAAGTATCCTGAGCCTGCCCTTGATCCTGCCGATGGTCACATGCGGGAGGAACCCGCGCGTCTCCTTCGGGAATCCGAGGGGCTCGAGCGCTTCGTCGATCCTTCCCTGAAGCGATGAAAGCTCCGGGTTTTCGGATAACCCTATATATAGTATCCGGGGGTATCTCATGTCAGGGAACCCGCCGAAGCCAAGGATATCCGTATCGAACGGGGAATAATTTCGGACGAGGCCGCCTATTACGGAAGTTATCTCAGGTACGTTCGAATCATCGACGCCGCCCAGGAACTTTAGAGTGACGTGGAGCTTGTCTCTCTTTTCCCACTTGACACCCCCGCACCGGGACTTCAAGGCCCCGATATACTCGTCCATCCGGGCCCTTATCTTATCCGGAATGAGCGCGGCAATAAAGAGTCTCAATAATTCACCCGCTGAGTGACGTCGTTATAATGTATCCGGAGCGGAGAATTGTAATCGCCTTATTGTCCCCTGCACCATGTGGGATAGGATTTGCCTCCGCCCTGGCTAAGGCGTCTCTGGTTCTCACCGTTCATATACATGATGTACAAGTCATTGGCCCCGCTCCGCGTCGAGCTGAACGCGATGTAATGGCCGTCGGGGGACCAGGCGGGTGTCTCGTTCTTCCCGGCGGATGTAAGCCTCTCCTCGCCCCCGCCGACGGGATTGACGGTGAAGATATTTGCCCCGCCGCCCTCGGTCTTTACGAAGGCGATCTTGTTGACTTGCGGGCTCGGAGACCACGACGGGTCCGTGCTGTATCCGCCCGAGCTTACCCTCCTCACGCCGTTCCCGCTCGCGGTCATCACGTAGATACCCGGGTTGCCGCCCCTGTCGGACACGAACGCTATACTGCCGCCGTCGGGAGACCACGTGGGCGATACGTCGATCGAATTACTCCTCGTGATGTTTATCGGTTTTTTCCCGCTCGGGTCGGAAACGTATATGTCGCCGTTCGCGCTGAAGGCGATCCGGTTGCCGCTCGGTGACCATGCGCCTGTCTGCTCGAGCTTGAACGCCTTTGTCAGCCTCCGCTCCGAAACAGAAGGGCTCAAGGTCATGATGTAGAGGTCCTGATCCCAAACCTTGTCGGAGTTGAATATTATTTCGTTACCGTTAGGGGAGCAGTCGGGGGACATTACGAGCGAGCTGTGTCTCGTGAGCTGTCTCATATTCGCTCCGTCATAGTCAGAAATAAAGAGGTTTCTGCTCCTGCTGCCGCCGAGTACGAACGCGATCCTGGAGGTAAAGAAGCCGTCGTTGCCCGTGATCTGCTTCATAACGAGGTCGGCGAACCTGTGCGCCGCCTCCCTGACCTTGCCCGGTGTAGCCTCATACGACCTGCCGAGTATGGGACGCTCCTCCCTGACGTTGAAGAGCTGGACGGCGTACTTTAACTTTCCGCCGCTCGACTGGTATTGCCCCGCTATTAAATAGTCCGCGCCCGCATCGAAAAACGCCTGGAAGCTGATGTTATTGACGTCCCCAATTATCTGGCCGCCCGCGCTCACCTCAAAGAGGGCAGCGTTCTCGAGGTCGTTCCTCAGGACTTCGGCGAATTCCCGCCCCTTCGGATCGGCAGACCCTATGGTCGAGAGATCGGGGATGAATATCGGTATCCTCTGTATTATCGGACCCGTAACGTCCGGAAGCTTGATCTGTGACCAGGCACCCGCCGTGATAGTGAAGAAAATGGAAAGCGACATCAAGAGAATTCTAAACGCCATCATGGTCCTCCCTCTAAATCTGTATCTAGATTATTCGAATTATGATAACCGAAAATAAATTTAGCCTATGGGAGAATGAAATGCCAGCTTAATTGCAATCATCGGGTAAAAACCGGGGATTTATTCCTCGAGCTCCACGTTCCAGTACGAGATGTCGACGAAGTTGAGAAACGGCTCCCATTCCTTATACATTACGGCTTTTATATATATATTCGAAAATGGGTCCCAGAGGGGTTTCTTGGGTCTCCTTTTGAGCCTCATCCTCGCCTGCTCCGGGGTCTTGCCGCCTTTTTTCCTGTTGCAGTCGACGCAGCAGCAAACGACGTTGTCCCAAACGCTCCTCCCGCCCTGCGAACGGGGAACGACGTGGTCGATCGTGAGCTCCGAGCGGGAAAACTTTTTCGTGCAATACTGGCAGGCGCCGCCGTCCCGCCTGAATATATTGATACGGTTGAACTTCGCCTCTTTCCTGATGACGCCTTCGTATCTGACGAGCACTATCACGCGGGGGGTAAGTATGACGGCATTTACGGTCCTGATTACGTCCTCGCTCCCTTTCATCGCGGAAATCTGCGACCAGGACTCGAAATCGAAGGTCTCGTAACCGGAGCCTACGGCCTTCGCCACTCCGCTGTACATGAGCACGAATGCCCTTTTTACGCTCGTGATTGTGACGGGGACGAAGTAGCGGTTCAGGACTAACACTGGGGCGGTTAGCATACGGTAAGAGAATTTACACTTTTTTATAGTGCTATTCAAGTAAAAATGTGTTAAAGTCGCGTTAAGATATAATTTTTTTAGAATAACGGTGAAAAATAGAAATTACTTGACTTATAGACTCTTCAGTTCAAAGTATTAGAGGAACCCAATGAATACACTCGTCTACGCATTTTTGATGCAGCTCGCCCTCTGCGCAATACTCTTTGTGATGCTTTTCTATTTAGTAACCGCGAACGCAAAGATCAAAAAAGAGATCGAGTCCGAAACGGGCAGACTAAAGGACCGTGCGAAGGTTTAACGAATGTATCCGGAACTGATCAAAATCGGCAACTTCTCCATATCTTCGTTCGGCGTAATGATCGCGCTCTGCTTCATCGCCGGGTACTGGGTAATAACCCTCGAAACCAAAAGAAAAGGGCTCAGCGAGAAGCTCGTCGGCAACCTGTTCCTTGCCACGATGGCGGGCGGGATCATCGGCGCGAAGCTGCTTTATGTGTTCGAGAACGTCCCCCTGTCAGATATCCTGAGCCACCCCCTCGACAACCTGCTCTCGCGGGGCGGGCTCACATATTACGGAGGGTTTTTCGGAGCGTTAGCCCTCGTATGGTTCATCGCCCATAGAAACAAGCTCAGCATGTGGGTCGTGGGCGACCTGGCCGCGCCGGCCCTCGCGCTCGCATACGCTATCGGTCGTGTCGGATGTTTTCTCGTGGGAGACGATTACGGGGTCCCGTCCGATCTGCCCTGGGCCATGGCCTTCCCGAAGGGGCTGCCCCCTACGAACGTCCCCGTACACCCGACTCAGCTCTACGAAATAATAATAATGTCCGTCGTGTTCGTATTCATTTGGAAGATAAGGAAACTGGAGAAGCCCGCCGGATGGCTCTTTTCCATTTACCTCATCATAGCGGGGATCGAGAGGTTCCTGATCGAATTCCTGAGAAGCACGACGCCGAGCCCGATACCCGGCCTCTCAGTCGCGCAGCTTATGGCGGTTGTCCTGATAGTTATAGGCGCGTATAAGCTCTACAGCCTGCATTCGGCGGGTGAAACAGCTCCCGAGCCCGCGAGCCCGAAAAAATTCGGGAAGAAGAAAAAGGCGTAATTAGAGAAGCGAGCGCCGCTCCTTACCATTAAACCATTCATTCCTTTCCATTGCACGCGCGTTGGGTATCTTTTATGCACCATGAGCAAGATAGGCAGTAATGACCTCGTTTTAGCGGCCCTCACGGGCATCCTGTATCCGTTCACGTTTATGATCCCCTACACCGGGCTCCTCGCCTGGGTGCTCCTCATCCCTCTTTTTTGGGCGATAGAGAACAAGTCCGCCCGGGACGCGTTCAAGCTCGGTCTTCTCGCCGGGCTCGTATCCAATTTCGCAGGAACCTATTGGCTTATAGGTACCCTCAGCAGGTTCGGGGGGTTCCCAATTATCGTAAGTGTCCTCTTCATAATAGTTCTGAGCGCGTTCTCGGGTCTCTCTTATGCGCTATTTGCGTACATCGTCATGAAGCTCGGGTTCCTGAGGAAGCCGGGAGTCGTATCCGCCCTTCTCGTCGCCGCCGTCTGGATATCGGTCGAATACCTCTACCCGTTCCTCTTCCCATACGGGATCGCCAACTCACAGGCGGACTACATACCGGTCATACAGATCTTCGACCTCTTCGGGGTCTATGCGCTGAGCTTCATCATCGTCGTGGTCAACGTCACTCTTATGAGGGTACTGAAAAAGGCGACGGGGGAGTCCCCCCTGCCAGCGGGAGAAATGGTGCTCGCGCTCGCGCTGGTAGTACTTACTCTCCTGTACGGGTACTGGAGGATCGGCACCATAGACGCCGAAATCGCCGAGGCCCCCAAGCTCAGGATTGGGATGGTGCAGGCGAATTTCGACTTCCTGGAGAAGTCGGAAAGCCAGGAAGAGGTGGTGACGGCAAGGCATAAGGAGATGTCTCTCGGCCTCGAGTCGGCAGACCTCATTATATGGCCCGAGACCGCGATCCAGGCATGGTTCCCGACAGAATCCGATTATCTATTGGTAGGGGACAAGATGGGCGTGCCGCAGATGGACGGGAAATTCTTCATAGTAGGCGGCATGTCGTTTACGCCCAAAGACCCGGACGCCGAGGTACTGACGGACGAAGACCTTATCCAATACAACACCGCTTTCCTCTCCGATTCGAACGGAGTGATCATCGGAAGGTATCATAAGATCAAGCTCCTGCTGTTCGGGGAGTACCTGCCGTTCACGAACCTGATACCGGCGCTCAGGAAAATAAGCCCGGCTTCAGGGAACTTCACGCCCGGCCGTGAGCTCAACCTGTTCGAGATCGAGGACAAGGGGGCGAGGATCGCCCCTATAATCTGCTACGAGGACATAATCCCGTCGTTCAGCAGGGGGTTCGTCGAGAAGGGCGCAAACCTGATAGTCAACATCACGAACGACGCCTGGTTCGGGAGGACGGTCGCACCTTATCAGCACCTGCTGGTATCCATTCCAAGGACGGTCGAGACGAGGAGGTACCTCCTGAGGTCTACCAACACGGGGATAAGCGCCGTAATAGACCCCGTGGGGAGGGTGGTCGCGAAAACGCCTGTTTTCGTGAAGACCAACCTCGAAAGCGAAGTGGGTCTCATGAACGGGGAGCCGACCTTGTACACGAGATTAGGAGACATCTTCCCCGCGGCGTGTCTCGTGTTCTGGATAGGGTTTGCGGCCGTTACAAAGCTAAGGCGAAAGGATATCCGCTAGGGCGTTCAGGAAAGAGTCGTTCTCATATGGCGTCCCGATCGTTACGCGCAGGCAGTTCTCGAGCCTGCCGGGCTTGTTGAAATTCCTTATGAGCACGTCCCGCTCGACAAGGGCCTTGAAGACGGAGTCGGCGTCTCCGACTTTGAATAGTATGAAATTGGCGTCGCTCGGATAGGCTTCCACGCCTGTCATTCCGGAAAGCACTTTATACACCCTGTCCCTCTCCCTCACTATCAGCTGTATGTTCTCGGATACGAATTCGTGGTTCCTGAGGACGACCTCGGCCGCTCCCTGCGTGAAAGAGTTAATGTTATAGGGGTACCTGACCTTGTTTATCTCGTGAACGAGGCCTTCCCGCCCGTAGAGTATACCGAGCCTCAGGCCCGCAAACCCGACCTTGGAAAGCGTGCGGAGAATTATAAGGTTCTCGTGCTTCTTGATTAACGGTAAAAAGGTGTACCCGCTGAAATCCGAATACGCCTCGTCGACGACGACCACGCCTTTCGATAGGCCTATTATTTCCCGTATCCTGTCGGCCGAGTACGCGTTTCCCGTGGGGTTGTTAGGGGAGGCGAGAAATATCAGATCGGGGTCTTTCTTCGCGATCAGGGCTGCGATCCTGTCCATGTCGAGATCGAAATTATGATCGAGCTCGGCCTCGAGCAGCTCCCTGCCGAGCGCGAGCCCGCTTATCCCGTACATCGAAAACGTGGGAGTTGGATAAAGCACCCTCCCCGTGCCGCCCGAAAATGCGGTTATAAGCATGCCTATGAGCTCGTCCGAGCCGTTACCGAGAAGAATCCCCGCCGGCGGGAAACCGTTTATCCCCGAGATCAGTTTACGTAGTTCGGCGGCTTCCGGGTCGGGATATCTGTTGACATCGATACCGCGTAATTTACCTAAGACCTTTTCAGCGACTTCCGATGGGAGGGAAAACGGGCTTTCGTTGCCGTCGAGCCTTATGCGGGTCTCGTAGCGGGGGACGGAATAAGCCGAAAGAGCCCTGATCTCCTCCCTAACCCTCGATTCCAGAAGGCCCTTACCCTTCGACTTTCCCTTTTTCTTTGTTTTTTCCGACATATAGAGCAGCGGGGAATTATTCTTTCATAATTTAGGATTCGGATATCCCGGAACGCCGGCTTTCGTCCAGTCTTACAGCTACCGAGAGGGCGTGAGCCTCGAGCTCTTCACTGTAGGCGAGGTTCATGACGGACTCCGAGAGTGAATCGAAACCCTGCTTCGATATGGAGATTACGCTCGGCATCCGGAGGAAATCGTAAACGCTTAAGGGGGATGAGAACCTGGCTGCGCCCCCCGTGGGCAGCACGTGACTCGGCCCCGCTATGTAGTCCCCGAACGCTTCGGTCGACATAGAGCCGAGAAATATAGCGCCCGCGTGGTTGATTTTTTTTAGTATGGATTTCGGTTTTCTCACACAGAGCTCGAGGTGCTCGGGCGCGAGCATGTTCGCGAGACCGATCCCCTGTTCCATGGTCCCGGTGACGAATATCCTGCCCTGATTCTTAACGGATTTTCCGGCAATCGCTTTCCTCTCGAGCTTCAGCAGCTGCCGGGAGACTTCTTTTTCGATCTCCTTCGCATAACTTATGGAATTGGTAACGACCATGGGAACCGCCATCTCGTCGTGCTCCGCCTGAGCCAGGAGGTCGGCCGCCACCCATTCGGCGGGGGCGCTGCCGTCGGCGACGATGAGCACCTCGCTCGGCCCTGCGATCATGTCTATATCGACCACCCCGAAGACGAGCTTCTTTGCAATCGTGACGTAAATATTCCCGGGGCCGACTATCTTATCCACCTTCGGAACGGATTCCGTTCCGTAAGCGAGAGCCGCCACGGCCTGGGCCCCTCCGACTTTGTATATTGCGTCTACGCCCGCGATTTCTGCGGCCGCGAGCACCGCCGGGTTTATCTGCCCCCCGGGACACGGAGTGACGAGCACGAGCTCCTGTACGCCTGCGACCTTCGCGGGTATCGCCGTCATCAGCACCGTGGAGGGGTATGCCGCCTTTCCCCCGGGGACATACAGCCCTGCCCTTTCTATCGGCCTTATTACCCATCCGAGCTCGTTCCCCAGTGTATCTCTGAAAGTATTCTCGGACGGGAGCTTCAACCTGTGAAAATCCCGGATACGATTCCCGGCCAATACGAGATCGTCCATCAATTTTTTCGGGACGGCCGAGCGGGCTTCCCGGAACTCTTTTTTAGATACCCTTACGGTCTTACCCGTAAGCGCCACCCCGTCGAACCTCTTCGTATATTTGAAAAGCGCCTTGTCCCCGTTCTTCCTGACGTCTTCCACTATTGTCCTGGCCGGGCCTTCGAGACCGGGGTCGGAGAGGGACGAACCCCTCCTTAAACCCTTTAATGCCTTCGCCAGATTGCCTTTGTTTATCTTAATAATTTTCACAATGAGAGAGGATTATACATAGGAAAGTCAGTTATCAAAAGAAACTATGCCCCGGAGCGTAATCTTTTCTCACGAGGCGCTCCGGGCGCCGCCCGGATAATATAATTTCTACTATCCGGTAAACTAAATCATCGGCGGGAGGAGCGATTGATTCCGGAGCCCGCGGCTCAAGCCCGCTTATAGAGATGCGGACTGTGTAAGCGTATGAAATTACACGTATTAGAGAGAAGGCTCGAGATCCCGATAACCCTTAAAGAGGCGTGGGACTTCTTTTCAAATCCCGCCAACCTGACTTATCTCACGCCCCCCCGGCTCGGGTTCAGGATGACGTCGGAGGCGCCCGGGAGGATATATCCCGGACTCATACTGACCTACACGGTTTCGCCCTTTTTCGGCATGCCCGTAGACTGGGTGACCGAGATAACTCAGGTGAAAGAGCCCGAATTTTTCGCAGACGACCAGCGCCGGGGCCCCTACAAGCTCTGGCACCACGAGCATATGTTCAAGGAAACCGGAGGGGGGGTCGAGGTCCATGACCTGGTGCATTACGCCCTGCCCCTGGGTCCGCTCGGGAATATCGCCCATGAGCTCGTGGTAAAGAGACAGCTGAAAGAAATATTCGATTATAGAAGCGGTTACCTGGCAGGGAAGTATGGAAGGGGATAATGACCATAGTCACCGGCGTGCATTAAGGATCCGGCTCGACCGATTGACGGAGACAGTAAAAAAACCGTTCCCCTGTCCGACTGGGCTTTTTCAAAGATTGACATGGCGGGCAGCGAAAATATAATTTCCTCTAATGAAAGACAAAATAATAGATATCGCGCAATATAAATATGACCAGGCCGAGAACGATCTCCGCATGAAGCTCGTCGAGTACACGGAGCGCCCCGAAATACAGGCCCAGGCAGGGGAGGCATTTTACATATGGAAGTCCGACCCGGACTTCATCCCGGACGAAGTTTCGGACGATAAGATCGATGACCTCACATTCGAGAAATTCTTCGACTGGTTCCTCCACGACTTCAGGCTGCTCGATACGGGCGAAAGGGTCATCGAGCGGTTCTACTACAATGAGAGGGAAGGGCTTTCCGAACCTGAGGAAACTGTAATCAAGGGATGGCTCGACAGCGTATACAGCTTTTTCGAGGTCGGGGAGGTAGTGCCGGGAGAATACTGCGATATCAGGGACTTGTTCCTGAATACGGAATTCAGGGTTCGCGACTCTTCTTCGTCCAAGAAGCTCAGGCCTTCCGACGTCATCGGCGCAAGGCCTTTAAAGGCCGGAGACAGTGTCTATTTCTCGGGGATCATCTCCGCCTACCCTCAGGCGTTCAAGAACATTATTCTCGAGTACTTCGACAGCGAGTTCGAGCTCTACAGACAAGCCCGCGGAGAGGGGGCCGACAAGAAGGAGTTCATCAGAGACCTGGGATTTCAGATCTCGAACTATATGGACGACCTCGCGAGAAACCCGCATTTCATCACCCCCGAGGGTGAGGACCTCGTATTGGCATCGGCGGTTTATGAAATCAAGGACAGAGCGAAGGCGCTTGAGAGACTGGATAAAATCGATTCGTTGAAGCAGATGACCGGACCTGACGACGACATCAAGATATTCACTATCGATATCGGGGGGAGGAGCAATATATCCGGCACTATCGAGGTCGATGACGAGAGGATCGACATCGCGACCTATTCGCTCGAAATGCTCGAGAGGGCCAAGTCCATAATCGAGAAGGAGCTTGAAGGTCTCATAATACACCTGGAAGACAAGGCAAAGGGAATGGAATCCTATACGGAGAGAAACCGGAAGGCAAACACCAAATTGAACAGACTCCCACCGGGTGTTAAAAGCAAAAAGGAGCTGGATAAAAAACTGGACCAATATTATGCGGAATGGGTAGACCTGCCGCTCCCCGCGCTCGATGGCCTGACGCCGAGAAAGGCGGCAGGAACGGCGGAAGGGAGGAAGATGCTTGATATCGTATTACGCGAGCTCGAAAATATTTACAAACTCGCCAGGGAGCGCGGCGAGCCTTACTACGACATTAAAAAGGTCAGGCATGAATTGAAATTGAAATGAGCGGACAGCTTAAGCGCTCACACCTCGATGATCCCCGGATTTCGATCCGGTGAACGTCAGGGGGATTAACCCGTCATAATATTAAGACCGTTTGAAAGAAATCATACTATTGTATGTATACCGGGCGCATAATTGTCATCCGGTAAAAAAAATTAAATATCATGCAATGTTAGGAACAGGTTGTAACGATAGGCATGTACCCGCCATAATACTAAAGTATTAAGCATTTTACCGGACTACATACTTTAATTCCGAAAAAAGACCTACTTAAGTCTCGTTGACTCTACCTAACCCCATCTCTATACTATATAATAGACTTAGGAGAGGAGGGTATACATACATGACCGGAAAATTAAAAACGATTTTATCGCTATTTATAACGGGGCTTTTATTTCTTCAGCCCGCATTTACTGTTTTTGCGCAGACTTCGCTCGATGCGCAGGTATCACTCGGGACCATGAAGGTAACGGATGAAGTAAAGGTCATCCTGATCGACGGGAGCGAGATTACCTTGAAGAACGAGACTTACCCGATTTACCCCGATATGATCATCGACACTCTAGACAACGGCAAGGCAACGCTGATAGTAAACGGCGGGAAATACGTGATAGAACCCAACTCAGTATTCAAAGTCCAATCTATCGGTGACGGTTTTACGGGCCTTTTGCTCACCCAGGGGGATCAGGGAGAGGTGTGCTATTGTTTCAATCCGAAAGCGGGGTTCCTCGTAGATACGCCTGAGGCAGATACAATCCCGCCCGACGAAAGCGCGATTAAAGCCGGTTCACCTCAATATGTTGACGGCAGAACCAATGTTATGGAGAACATCACTTCCGCCGTACAATACGACGGGTACGCCGATTTTAAATCCAAGTTCACAACTCAAACACTCGAACCCGGCGATGCGGCCTCGAGCCCGGAGAAACAAGATCCCTATGATTCGTTCGAAAATAAATCGGGGTGCTGTTCACCTGCTGCAGCTCCGCTGCTGATACCGGCGGCACTGGGGGCAGCTGCGGTTACGGGAGCCGTTTGCGGGGCACTTTGCGGGGGCGACGAGGACCCTAACGCCAGCAACGTTCTCAGGTCAGCCGAATAAATAGGGACTTCATAATAGGCGGTTTCAAACTTTTAACGCAACGAGTCTGTTAATAACTTCATCTGGTTTCTCGTAGTCTAACACGGCCCGTGGTCTATCGTTGAGTCTTCGCTGAACGCGTTTGATCTGGTGCCTGGAGACTTTGGAGAAATCCGT
>JBGSVA010000072.1:0-3022 GCA_041753155.1 Thermodesulfobacteriota bacterium
TAAGACCCACAGGGGAGGACGGAAAGTTAAACGTGTTCTTCCGGAACTTCAAAATTGCCCGGATCGACCTGGTCTAGTATCATGAAATACTGTAACCCATGTCTCCGAACACCTGTAACCTATGTCCCCGGTCTATACAAAGGGAGATTCAGGGGGATTTAAATGAAGCGATGAGATTGCCGCGGCTCCAAAGGAGCCTCGCAATGACAGATAAAAATATATCGCGGCTGGAAGCCGCTCCTACGAAACAATGTCACCCCCATCCTAACCACATGCTCGACAAATCGAAGAGCATGGTCACAATTACCCAAGTGGCTAAAGGGTCATGGCGTCCTACTTCTCGCTTGCTCGAAGCAGTTCCCCTTCAAGGGGGGAAGGGAGTAATAAGGAAAACTCAGCCCTTGAAATAGGGGATGATGTCCTTTGCGTAAGTCTTTAGGGCCTTTTCGGGGTCGGGGCTGAACCTGTAGAACAGCACGAAGTGCCTTACGCCCTTGCTTATGTATTTCTCTATCTTCTTTATGCAGTCCTGCTTCGACCCTGTGATCGTGAAGTCGAGAATCGCTTCCCTCGGGAAGAACTGCCCTATCTGCCTGAACTTCTGCCTCCCGGCTTCGTCCTGGGGTATGACGTTGAAATAATTGAGCCCCTCGTATTCCTTGGGGATCTTCACGTCGTATCCCGCTTTTTTAAGCTGGTCCTGCATCACGAGGACGTATTTGAACGGCTCGAGCGTTTTATAGGCCTCGTCCTCGTTCTTGCCGACGGATGTAAATACCCATAGCGCCGGGTCTATTTCTTTCATCTTGCGCCCGGCGTCCTTCGCACTCTCCTTTATCACGCCCAGATACTCGGCGTAGAGCTTCGGGTTGAGGTCGATAGGAAGCCACCCGTCGCCGAGCTCGCCCACGAGCTTGAGTCCCTTGGGCGTATGCGTAGCTATGTAGGTAGGTATCCTGTTCCTCTTGTAGGGCCTTACCTGTAAGAAAGCGTCCTTCATCTCGTAGAACTCGCCCTTGTAATCGACCGGGCCGTCCGCGGCCCATAATTTCTGCATCACCTGCATCGATTCCCTGAGCCTCGTGAGCGGCTTGTTCCATTTTATGCCGTAAGCGTCGAGGTTCATGGACTCACCGACGCCAAGAGTAAGCGTGACCCTCCCTTTCGAGAGGTGGTCTATGGAGGCGAGTCTCTGAGCGAAAACAGCGGGGTGCATCCTGTGGGGGTCAGAAACCGTGCCGAGTTTTATGTTTTTCGTCATCATCGCGGCCGCGGTCGCTATGGTCCAGGCCTCGTGCGCTTCGGTAGGGGAAACAAAGACCACGTGGTCGGGATACCAGACGGTATCGAATCCGAGCTTATCCGCCATTACGGAAAACTTGAGCAAGCCGTCCAGATCAGCCCCCGGCATAGGGGCGGAGAGTCCGAACTTTATCTCTTTAGCCATTTTCTGCACCTCGCATTTGATTTATCTAACTCATTATAAACCGAAGCGTGCGAGAAAAACAAGGCTGCGTTTGCGCGAGCCGGAACAAGAGGAGAGATAAACGGGTCCGGGATGGATTTCGTAGAACGGCGGATTTATAATAGAACCTTACCCGTCTCTTTAAGGAGGAATTCGTATGAAATTCGGCGTAGGACTATTCGGAATGCAAACCCATCAGGAGCTTCCATACACACACCCCGAGCTCTACAGAAACACACTCGAGCAGGTAAAGCTCGCCGAGAAGGTGAATTTCGAATCCGCATGGATATCCGAGCACCATTTTCTCGACGACGGGTACTGCCCGTCACCGGCGGTCACGGCTGCGGCGATGGCGGCGGTGACGACGAGGATCAGAATCGGGTCGGCGGGCATAATACTGCCCCTACATAACCCCTTGAAGGTGGCGGAGGACGCGGCGGTAGTCGATAACATATCGAACGGGAGGTTCAACCTCGGGGTAGTGCTCGGATACAGGAAGGAGGAGTATGAGGGGATGGGCGTGCCGATGAGGGAGAGGCCGTCGAGAATGGACGAGGGGATAGAGGTTCTCGAAAACGCGCTCAGGGGAGAGAAATTCAGCTACGAGGGGAGGAGGTATAAGTTCGAGAACGCGAAGCTCACCCCGAGGCCGGTGCAGAGCCCCATACCCTTATACGTGGGCGCCTTCGAGGAGCCGGCGATAAGGCGCGCTGGGAGGTTCGGATACCCGCTGCTCATAGGCCCCGGAAGGACGGTGGAAATGGCGAGAGACACGCTAAGGTTCTATAACGACGAGGCCAGGAAATCGGGGAGGGACCCCGAGAGCGTGGAGCACATACTGCTCCGGGAAACGTTCGTGGCTTCTAGCCGGAAAAAGGCTGTCGAAGGGGGGAACAAATACATAATCAGCATGTATAAATTCTATTTTTCGCTCGGCGTGAAGATGTTCGTCCGCGGGAAGCAGCTCACTGGGTTAGACGACCCGCTATTCAAACACCTCGCAGAAGACAGGTTTATAATCGGGACCCCTGAAGACTGTATCGGGGAAATAAAAAAATACAGGGACGAGCTAGGAATCAAGTACATAGTCTGCCGCATGGTATTTCCGCAGGCCCCGCACGATGTCATATCGGGGTTAATAAAGACGTTCGGCAGAAAAGTTATTCCGAATATCGGATGAGTTAGGAAGGACCGCGGTGTCCGTTTAGAGACCGTGACGGCGCACTGCCGTATTAACCGCACTTGAATTCTCCTAACCGGAAAGTTATGATGTTTTTGAGATTTAAAGCTCTTTCGACAATTTATAGGTATAAGGTGCTTTCAGCTTAATTGGGAAATCCGGTGTGAATCCGGTGCAGCCCGCTCGCTGCTGTGAGTAGTCCTTAAAGTCCCCCGCACTATGCCACTGGAGTAATCGTTCCGGGAAGGCGCAGGGGAGTCCAGAGGCTACGAGCCAGAATATCTGCCTTATAACTGTGAATTTACTTTTCTTCGGGGGGAGAAAGTAAATGGATTTGAAATCCAACCTGCCTCCCGGCTGCCGCTCGGCTGACCGGG
>JBGSVA010000073.1:0-8796 GCA_041753155.1 Thermodesulfobacteriota bacterium
ACGGCGCGCATGAGGTTCATCCATGCCGGTATCCTCGAATTCGTATTACGGAAACGGTTGATGATCGAGGGCCAGGAAAACGAATGCTCGACCAGGCCTATTAACCTGTCGTAGAATTCGGGCCAGGTGCTCGTCTTCGGCCTTACGTTCATGGCGTGATTATTGTTCAAAAAATGAAAAGGGAAGGGCAGGACGCGTTCCTGTCCCTGGTATTCGAGGTTTATGGGGGCCGCCTTCCCGAAAGATGTCAGGAGCGGGAAAGCCGGGAAAGCCGCTGGCGACATATCCACGAATTTCTTCGTCAGCTCGAAAGACTCGGGCCCCTCGTCGCAATCGAGACCGAGGACGAAGTTAGTCTGTATGTAAGGCACGTAGCGGAGGATCATATTGACGTGCTCGGAAACGGCCTGGAGCTTGTCGAACCCCTGTTTGCTTCCGGTTTTAGATTTGTTGCCCATTCCGTTCCAGGACTCTATACCCGGGAGCACCGCTTTAAAGCCGTTATGCCTGAGCCTCTTCAAGTGCGGCTCGGACAGGAGCGACAGGCTGCTCTCCGCGATAAAGTCTATGCTGTTGGGCTCGACCGCCTCTTCGAGCGTATTCATGTAATCGTCGAACTTAACCCCGAAGTTCGGGTCGTGCCAGCTTACGAGGGGGCGTTTATACTTCGTCAGGAGGAACCTGAGGTCGTCCCTTATAATATCGAACCCGAGGGTCTGGTAGGGCTGTTCGGCGTCGATACAGAAGCTGCACGTATAAGGGCAGCCCACGCTCCCGATCATCGGGACCACCTTGATCCACGGGGCTTTGTCGAGCGCCTGGGATATAAATTTCCATCTCTCCCTCACACCAGGCAGGGTCGGGGGTTGTTTAAGGGCGGACATATGCACGCCCTCTTCCTTGTGATGTGAAATATCCTCGAGCACGTCCCTGCAGATATTTTTGTCCGTGAGCCCGAGCACGTAGTCGAAGTACTTGCGCGCGTCTTCCGGGTAACAGCGCGCGTGGGGGCCGCCTAGGACCGTTACGACGCCTTCAGACCTGTATTTGTTGCTGAGGGCGTAAGCCTGAATTGCTGATTGCGTGAACGAGCTGATAAAAACCAGATCGACGTCTTTCGGGACGTCTCTTTCCAGGTCCTCGATGCCGGTGAATAAAAACAGGGTCACCTCGTGTCCGAGCTCCTCGCACCAGCACGCGATGACCTGCGGCATGATGCCGGCAAGGTTTGCGTGCATGAAGCGCGCCCATAGCGAGCTGTTGGGCGATTTCGTAATAAAGTCTACAATTCCGATCCTGAGCTTTCTCAAATTACACCTCATGTCAATTCGTGATTTATAAAGAACAGTCGATACGGCGAGCAGGGTCGAACGAGACTCCGCCTGATAAATCCTCTCCGCAAAGAAACCCGCAAAAGAGTAAAATATTTAAAGATAATCAGGCCATTCCAAGCCACATAAACGTTAAACTGGGCCCCTTATGGCCTCATGTGGATTAAATAAAGGGGATTTAAAGAAAAAGGGGTGAACTGAAGAAATGTCCGGAGGGAACTTTAACTGTCTCGAATTCCGCAAGGTTATTTTTATCGGATCCGCCCTTTTCAGTTATAAGATTTATGCATTTTAAAGATAAACTATTCATACGGATTAAACAATAGAGTTGTAAATTAGTGTATATGGCCGTCAGGACGCGGCGGGGTCGGTTGTTTTTCAGCTTGAAAAATTATATGAATTGCATCGTATGAATGGCATCGCGCGGAATTGCGGTTAAATTATTTAAAGCTGTTTATTAGCCCTTCGGCACGGGCAAATACGATACTGTGCGGGGATGGAGCTCGATTGGAATATTCTCTATACTTTGTTCTCGAAGACGCGAATGCCCGGGACGACTTTCTCGGCCGGCTGAAAAACGTGCTGCCCCTGACCGAAGAAAGAAAGGCGGCGAAGAAACAGCTATTCCTCGACACCTACGACCACAGGCTGTATAAGAAGGGTTTTCTCCTTACGATGGAAGACAGCCGCCTGATCCTCCGGGATACAGGCGACGGTTCGAGCCTGTCTTTAGATCTCCATGCAGAGGGCTGCATGCCGAGATTCTGTCGGGACTTGCCCGAGTGCCCCTTCAGGGACAACCTCCGCTCCGTGATCGACGTCAGGGCGCTATTGCCCGTAGTCGGCATCGAGAGCCGCGTAACTCACCTGAACCTGGAAAACGAAGACGGGAAGACGGTCGCCCATATTAATTTCGAGGACGTCGAGGTGGGCGACGACGGAACGGACAAGACGGTCATTCACCTGCTCGAAGCGGTCTCCGTGAGGGGTTACGTAGAGGAGTTCGAAAAGTTGACCCGATATATCTCAGACCTCGGGCTCGCGCCCGCCGGGGGGAACATATTTTCGATCGCGCTCGGAGCGGCAGGAAAGAAGGCGGGGGACTATACGTCCAAGGTTAGCGTCGTTCTCGATACCGGCATGCCTTCGGGTGAAGCGCTCAGGATAATCCTCGGGAGCCTACTCGAGACGATGAGGAAGAACGAAGACGGGATAGTGAAGGACATAGACACGGAGTTCCTGCACGATTTCCGCGTAGCTGTGAGGAGGACGCGCTCGGCCCTTACTCTCATAAGGGGTATCTTTCCCGAGGGCGTGAAGGAGAAATTCAAGGCCGAGTTCGCCGGTATAGGCAGGAAGTCGAACGAGCTCCGCGACCTCGATATCTATCTCCTGAGAAGGGAGGAGTACACCGAGATGCTGCCGCCGGCGCTAAGGGCGGGGCTCGACCCGTTATTCGATATTATCGCCCGGGAGAGGGAGGAGGCTCATAGGGAATTCGCCCTTGAGCTCGCCTCCGACTCATACAGACGGAGCATCGACGACTGGGAAAGATTCCTGAACGAGCCTGAAGCGCCCGGGGACGCATTGCCGGGTGCGGACGCGCCCGTTATCGGGCTCGCGAAATTACGCATACGTAAAAGGTACAAGAAGGCGCTCAAGCTCGGCAAGGGCATCGACGGGAGCTCTTCCGACAGGGACCTCCACACGCTCAGGATCGAGTGTAAGAAGCTCAGGTACTACCTCGAGTTCTTCGAGTCCCTCTTCCCGGCCGGAGAAATTAAAGAGGTCATAAGGCACCTGAAAGTATTACAGGACAATCTGGGCGATTACAACGACATGCACGTGCAGCAGGAGAGGCTCAAGGGTTACATTTCAAAAATGAACGCCTCCGAAAACGAAGGCAGGGAGAGTATCGCCGCCGCGGGCGGGCTCATATCGGAGCTGTACATGAAGCAGAAGGAGATAAGGTCAGAGTTCCACGGCAGGTTCGAAGAGTTTGCCGGTGAGGAGATGAAGGGACTGTTTGATAATTTATTCTCCGGCAATTAGAGTATTCACCCTATGATAACTTTGGCTCTCTACAGCATGAAGGGCGGAGTCGGCAAGACGGCGGCAGCCGTGAACCTCGCACATCTCGCGTCGGTTGAGACATACCGGACCCTCATATGCGACCTCGACCCTCAGGGCGCGTCGTCGTATTATTTCAGGATCAAGGCCGCCCGGAACTTCAATTCGAGCAAGTTCGTCAAGGGCGGCAGGAATATCGACGAGAACATAAAGGGCACCGACTACCCGAACCTCGATCTCCTCCCTTCCAAGCTCTCGTACAGGAACCTCGACCTGGCCCTCGACGAGATGAAAAATTCCAAGTTCCGCCTCCGCAGGGTCTTCAGCGAGATCGAGCACGAGTACGATTATCTCATCCTCGACTGCCCGCCCGGAATATCGCTCGTCTCGGAGAACGTTTTCAACGCGGCCGATTACATATTCGTCCCGCTCATTCCGACCACCCTCTCCGTCATGACCTACGAAAAGCTGTTAGATTTTTTCACGAAGAAGGAATATGACGTGAGCAGGCTATACGCTTTCTTTTCCATGGTCGAGTCGAAAAAGAGCCTGCATAAAGAGATTATAGAGAAGATTGAGTCAGGCGGTCGGAACATACTCAGGACCCGCATACCGTACCGCTCCGACATAGAGAGGATGGGCGTCTACAGAGAGCCTGTGACCGCTTTTCTCCCGCAATCGGATTCGGCCAGGATCTATGCCGCCCTCTGGGAGGAGATAAGGGGGATAACGGGGAAGGGCGGGGCGGAAGGGTGACTATGCTTATTTTTCTGTCATCGCGAGACCGTTTTTTGGTCGTGGCGATCTGTCTTTGTTCATGAGATTGCCGCGCTCCGCTCGCAAAGACAGGAAGGGATTACCGAGATGACGAACGAGATAGAGAGGAAGTTCCTCGTGAAGGAGATGCCCGCGGGTCTGGAGAAATACCCCTCGAATGATATATCCCAGGGCTACCTCGCAGTCACCGGAGACGGCACCGAGATCAGGATACGCCGGAAGGGGAATAAGTATTACGAGACAGTGAAGTCGGGTGAGGGGCTCAAGAGAAAGGAAGTAGAGATCGACCTCGGGGAAAAAGGGTTTAACGCCCTCTGGCCGCTTACGGAGGGGAAGAGGGTGGAGAAGACCCGGTACGAGATACCATACGGCTACCACCTGATCGAGCTCGACGTTTATTCCGGCGCCCTCGATGGGCTCGTCGTCGCGGAGGTGGAGTTCGGATCCGAGGAAGAGAGCGCCCGGTTCAACCCCCCGGATTGGTTCGGGAGCGAGGTCACGGACGACAGGAGGTACGCGAACAAGAGTCTGGCTCTTTACGGGAAGCCTGAAGAATAACTGGCGCGGAATCTTCGCACATATACGGGTTCTATTTTACATCCAGGTCTAACAGAAATGTCATTGCGAGGTAGCGCAGTGTGCGAACGCGGCAATCTCATGAATAAGGCGAGATGCTGAATATTTTGGTTTCTTCAAAGAATCACCGTGGAATAACGGCATTGTTGCATTCTGCCTATGGCGTCCGGTTCTTCTTAATTTGGCTTCTGTAACAACGGTACAGAGTGATATTTGAGTTCGTGCCCTCAACCATGAGTGACCAATTCCTTGCTTGCTCGGAATTGTTGTTCAGAACCGTAGTTCAGCATGACAAAAAAAGCGAGATCGCCACGACCATAATATGGTCTCGCGATGACAGGGTATGGATGCCATTCAACTCCGTCATTCCTCTGGATTCTTGATTCTTTTACTATTATAATCGTTTAAAGGGTCTGGACTTTTCCTTTCAGAGGCTTGAATCTTACTTCAAGGGAGATGTCAGATATGCATCTTATTCTACTATTATTACTGATATTAATATCAACATTGTGCCTCGTTAGTTCGACCGGGGGATATACGGCTTTAGCCTCGGAAGAGGAAGTAGTGGTGTTGCCCGACCTATACGGCGCGATTGCGTTCTCGCCGTCCACGGGCGCACACGGTTACAGCTTCAACTACGCCAACCGGGCGGCTGCAGAGAAAAGGGCAATAAACGAATGCGAAATGAATGCGGGAAGCGACGACTGCCGGGCTATTTTATGGTTCCATAACGCCTGCGGGGCGCTCGCTGTCGGGGACAACGCCTACGGAAGCGGGTGGGGGACCAACATGCTGTACGCCGCGCAGTATGCGGTCGAATCGTGCAAGAAATTTACCGCAAACTGCAAGGTCGTCCGCTGGGTGTGCACGAGCAACGCGCTGCCGGAGTAGAGCAGATACCTATACCGTCATTTAAAGTGCATACGAGAAATCTATGATTTTTTTTGGTCCCCTCCGAACGGGTCCTTCATCTCCGGGTGCCAGAGTTTGAAGTGGTCCTTGTGGAGGTCGGTGTACGCCCCTTCGGTGTAGTACTTGTCGTAGAATTCGAGGTCCAGATGGTGAGCCTGAAAGACGAGCCTCGTGAACATCGGGTCTAAGAACGCGGGGAACCTCCCGTAATTCTCGTAGACGTACGTGCAGAAGTCCTTCACTATCTCTATCCTGACCTCGCTCGGGTGGTATTCGTCGGCGAGCACGCCCGCGGGGTCGAGGTAAGGGTAGGGGTTGTCCTCCTCCCAGAACCTACCCCTCATGCGGAGAAATTTATCGACGGCCTCTCCCATGTCCGCGACGTAAGGCGGGCAGAGCGCCTCGAATACGCCGTCCCTGCCAACGGGCACAGGAGGCTTCGCGCTCCTCACCGTTTTCTCAGGATTGGTGAACCTGAACCCGAGCCCTTTGTGATCCGGGTGTACGCCGAGGGCGTAGTGAGGAAGGAGCCCCGTAAACGCCCATCCCCCGAGACCGAGCCCCTGGAGCGCGAGGTTCATGTTCTGGCATATGAACGCCTGCTCCACGTTGAGGGTCGTCAGCACCCTTAGCTCGAGATCGAAGAGCGAAAGCTCGACGTCTTTTCTTATGTATCCCTTCTCGATCCACTTGTCGAGGCCGCACGACCTGCCGCCGTTCAGCTCGTCGATGATGTTGAACCCGTATTTCGCGCCGAAGTAAATGAAGAGGAGCACCATGTACTCGACCGTGGTGTTCGTCACAGGGACGAAGAACGTGGTCCCGGGCTTGTTGCAGTTCCACGCGTTGAAGTCGAAGAGACCCGGCTCGCCCTTGGGGAGGTCGGCGCGTCCGTCCTCTAATTTTACGAGATTCTTCCTGTAAAGCTCGACAACCTTGCTTAGCTTCTCGTCGTCAGTCATCCCCTGGAATATGAGGCTCTTCCCTTCGTCGGGCATAACGTCCTGGAGCCTCACCATATATACGCCGCTGTCGTTCGTGTAGAAGAGCTCGGTAGAATGGGAGTTGCAGGAGCAGGGCCAGCTCCTCCCCGTCCACTGGAAGAGCCAGGAGATACCCGTGCGCGGCAGGTCGCCGAGAGAAAGCCCTGTCATGCCAGTGCCGGCCCATATGAGGAACGCTTCTTCCAATTCCGAGAGGGGCACGGGCGCGTGGCGGGACTTGTGCGCGAGGGTGCCTTCCTTTATCTCCATGCCGAGGCCGAACCTCCGGGAGCGCCTCGTGAATATGGCGTCCATGAATCCGAATCCAAGCGCGGCTTCAAGTCCTTCGGGGATGCTCATAACGGTCTCCTTTCGCCTTTTAAGAATAGGATTACATGATTATGGGAGGATTGGGAATAGGTGGTAAATAGGGCAGATATTGCATGCTACGATCCTTCGACTCCGCTCAGGACAAGCTCCTGCTCAGCATGAACGGTCTCCTTCTGGTCATAGGTTCCAGCCTTATCTTTATTAAATATCAGACTACTATAGGGAGGTCGAGGTGGGTCGCTCCGGTAAATGATTATGTGTTTAATCCTCAAATATCTCTTCCGGTGAAAATGAAGACCAGGAAAGAGTTTTCATTGGGCGCATAGGTTTCATTTGTTTCATGCCCTTCATGGGCTTCATTTGTTTCATACTTTTCATTGGTTTCATCATCTTCATGGGCTTCATGGGACCACCAGATGCTCCGTCCGTAAAAAGCAATGTACCTCCATTCCGGTCTCTTATTATCCCATCGTTGAAATATCCGATATGTCTACCGCTAAACGAATAGATGGAATCATCGCTAATATAGGCAATGGGAATACCTGTAAAGGTGTAGATGGTTTCGCCATCATCTGTGTAGGCATATGACCTTCCATTGGAATCATAGTAATCTAGGGACATAACTATCCTCTTTATTACAAATAATGTTAATATTATAGCGTATTTTCTTATAATCAGGTAATCAAATTTAAAGAGTCCTCTCGTTTTAGTTACTTGTATAGATTTTCCATATCTATTGTTATCAGATTACAAAACTAAAATATTGGTATTAGTAAATTTCGCTATATGAGTAGGGGATTCTAATTACCGTACATCGGCGGTTTATTTCTAAAGAGGTGTAAGCTTTAATGCCCTGTTAGCATATAGTAGACATAAGTATAATTATCGGTCATACACCGCATGGAGCTTTCCAGACTTTGGAGGGAATGCATGATTGTGTAGAATAGGAAACATGCATAGTACATATACACTTGGTATAGGAATAAAATTAGCACACGACTTTGAGTTAACTGATAAAATAACCATTAGACCATACTCGATTAAATACGATCATTTACAATTAATGGATCACACTCTTACCAAAAGTGAATACGGCTTTATCTGCTCACTGTCGGATTTAGTTACATTTGAAATGGAATGTAAAGGGAATGATGCAAAGTCAGCAGCCATTCAGGGCTGGAACAGTCAATGGGCGCTGGTATTATTATCCGTGATCTTAAGAAAACCGATATACTGGCCACTCAGCAGAATGCCAGCTACTAAAGCAAGAAAAGAGATATACAATTTATCAAATATATTTATTGGGCCTAGCATATTTAAAGATCCATATGAAATACCATCTGAAAAACTAGATTTGTGGAAGAGTAAATATCCGAAATTCGATAAGATGATGGATAACCCTAGATTTTCCAGTGCTGCTGCAATTGCATGCAATCACTTTCATGAGCCAAGGTTAAGTATTCGTATTGCGGCAATATGGGCCGGAATCGAATCAATAATTGGTCTGGATCAAGAGTTGAGATTCCGAATTGCCTTGTACATTTCAAAATTATTCGGTCAATCAGAAAGCGAGAGAGAAAAAATCTTTGCAGATACAAAAAAATTGTATGATGGGAGATCAAGATGTGTTCATGGAAGTGGATTTAAGACACGTGCAGCAGAAAAGAAAATATACACGGAATCGCTGGAATTGCTCTGTAATTTAATCTTGAAGATTTGTCAAATTGGGAAAATGCCTAAGCCAAAAGATATTGAAAGCATTATTCTTTCATAAGGAACTCAGCTTATCTCAATTAAATAAAACCAATAGTTTTCTT
>JBGSVA010000074.1:0-7592 GCA_041753155.1 Thermodesulfobacteriota bacterium
CTACCTGTAGGAGCGGCTTCCAGCCGCGACACACACACGTAGTATGGCTTATGAAAAGGAAAAGAAAAGGCTGAATTCTTCCTTCTTTTCCTTGATGAAAAGAAGCAAAAATCACACACGTAGTGTGTTTTATGAAAAGACGAGATGCTGAAACAAGTTCAGCATGACAAAGAGAGATTCCTTCCGCTGGTCGAAATGACAGGGTAGGGATACTTGAGATCATATGCCTGCGGGTGCTTGCCCGCCGCAAATTCTGTAATGTCGGAAAGAATCACCCTTCGACAGGCTTCCGTCTTTGCTAAAGCTTCACCGGACTAGCTTCATCCTGTATTCTTCAAACCCGCCGAGATGCCGTTGATGCTGAGCTTGATGTTGTCGGTAAGCGCCGTTTTTTCTTCAGGGGTGAAGTCGCCCTTGTAGAGCCTCCGTAGTAATCCCACCTGGATGTAGCTTAGCGAATCGATGTACGGGTTCCGCAGCTCGATGGACTTCTGGAGGAAGGGGTTTTTATCTAGTATCCGCTTCTGGCGGGTTATTTTGAGAACCATATCGGACGTGAGATCGTATTCCTCCCTTATCCTCGCGAATATCCTCTTCCCGACCTCTCTCGTGTGGACGAGGAACGAGTATTCGAGCGCGATCCACATGTCCGCCCGGGTGAGGGTCATCTGTATATTGTCCATGTGCGATCTGAAGAACCTCCATCCGTCGTACATCTCGCGAAGGAGCTTGAGGTTCTTCCGGGGGTTCCTGCGGATGAAGGAATCGAGCGCCGTGCCCACGGAATAGAAACCCGTGATCAGGTGGCGGTTCTGGGTCCAGCTGAATACCCAGGGTATCGCGCGGAGGTCTTCGATGCGCCTCGACTTTTTTCTCCTCGCCGGGCGGGAGCCAATGCCCATCTGCTGTATCACGGAAATGGGCGTCGACATCTCGAAGTAGACGTAGAAGTCGGGGTCTTCGTACACGAGCGATCTCCATGCGGCTCCGGCATCCGAGGCTATCCGGTCCATCGCCTCCTCCCACTCGGGCTTTACGTCCTCGCCGGTAAGGCTAGTGAGCACGACGGAGGAAAGTACGAGCTCCAGATTGTCCTCGGCTATCTCGGGGTGGGAGTAGTTGCTGTATATGACCTCCCCCTGCTCCGTAATCTTTATCGCGCCTTCTACCGTGCCGGCAGGACGGGCGAGTATAGCCTGGTTCGTCGGCCCCCCTCCCCTGCTCACGGTGCCGCCCCTGCCGTGGAAGAACTTGTTTCTTATGCCGAACGAGTCCGACACCTCCTTGAGCGACGTCTGGGCCTTGTGTATCTCCCACCCGGAGCATAGTATGCCGCCGTCCTTCCCGCTGTCGGAGTAGCCTATCATTATCTCGGAGAGGTCCCCCCTCGCCCGTATGTGCTCCCTGTAGACGGGGTTCGAGAAAAGCTCGGTCATTATGCCGGGCGCGTGCCTGAAGTCCTCTATCGTCTCGAAGAGGGGGACTATGTTGAGGCGGCTCGTGACCTCACCCATGTCCGACTGGTAGAGTCCGGCTTCCTTTGCGAGGAGCAGCACCTCCATTACGTTTGCGGCGCTCCGGGTCATGCTTATCACGTACGTGTCTATGCACTCGGGGCTTATATCGTTAAGGCACTCTCTGATGGTCCTGAACGTGAGGAGGAGCTCTCCGGTCTCGTCCGATAACGGGAGCCAGTCGGGCACGAGGGGGCGCGGGTTATGTATCTCGGACGTGAGCCAGGCGAGCTTTTCCCGCCCGTCCATGCGGCCGTAGGAATGGAGGCCGAGGCGCTCGGTGATCTCCGTGATTGCGCTCTCGTGGACGGCGCTGTTCTGCCGTATGTCGAGCTTCGCCATGTGGAACCCGAAGACCTCGACCTGCCTGATGAGCTTCTTGAGTATGGAGTCCGCGATGCGGCCGCCTTTGTTCTCCCTGAGGCTCCTGTCGATAATGTAGAGGTCTTGAAGCAGCTCGTCCTTGCCGCGGTAGGGGGGGATGCCGCCCGCTCCGCCGCCTTCGACCTCCGCGAGCGCGGAGCGCAGCTTACAGTCCATATGTTCGAGCATCACCCTGTAATACTCCTCCGGGTTATGTATGCCGCGGAATTCCGTGGCAGACCTGACATCTTTCGTTACGTACGAGACAACCTCACCGCTCGCGGGGACAATCCTTACTGAAGAGCTGAGCTGTCTCTTAAGGCGCTCCATCTTCTCTATGTGCTTGCCGAGGGCGAGGGACTTTTGTATCTTGAGGACCTCCCTCGTTATCTCGTGCGTGATAAAAGGGTTGCCGTCCCTGTCGCCGCCCACCCAGGAGCCGAACCTGAGAAAAGGCGGGAGTTTTATACCGCTGACGCCGTAATTTTCGATTATCTTCTTTTCGAATTTTTCGTATATCCTGACGAGCGCCCCGAATATTATCTCCCTGAAGTAGTAGTGAATGTTACGCGCCTCGTCGAGCGGGGTTATCTTGTAAGGGGGGACCTCTTCAGTCTGCCAGAGCCCTTCGAGCTCCGCGTGTATCTCGTCCTCCTTGTACCTCTTTTCATCGGCGCTCAGAATGGGGTTTTCGATATCGCCCAGGTGTGAGGAGATTCGCCTGAATTTCTCGAGGACGATGTGCCTGTTCACCTCGGTAGGGTGCGCGGTGAGGACGAGCTCTATCGACATTTTATCGAGGAGCGCCTTGAATTCATCGTAGGTTATCCCTTTTTGTCCCAGTATCTGGAACAGGTTCTCGATCGAGCCCTCGCTCGAGTCCTTCACGTCGGATATGTACTTGTACTCGCGCCGCCGCCTTATTCTGTGTATCTGCTCCGCGATGTTGACGAGCTTGAAATAGACGGTGAAGGCGCGGGTGACCTTGTAGAGGTCCCTGTCGGAGAGGCCTCTTATCGTGGCTACGAGGTCGTCCTTCTGGCTCTTCTGATAGCGGCGCCTCATTTCCTTGGTGAGCGCCCTTATCTTCTCCTCGACGTCGAATATCTCCACCCCCTCCTGCTCCTTGATAACGGTCCCCAGAATGTTGCCGAGGAACCGGACGTCGTTACGCAGCGGCTTTTCCTTGTCGGTTTGGGGGGGTTTGGGCTGGCTTACGGTCTTCGTTTTTTGATGAGCCATTTGAGGAGCTTCCTTGACGAGTATTAATCATATATCAAAGATAGACGGCAGACCACAGATCACGGCCGCTCATCTCTCAAAACCGGCCAGATAAAGTGCATGTTACATAATACTTACCGAAACATTACATTTTTGTAATAATCGGGTTTAAGTGCATCAGGCGATAGATTGAACTTTATTAATAAAGTAGAATCATGACGAGAGGGATTCGGAAAGATTTTACGATGTCCGGATGGCAGCCTGCATGCCAGGGAGCGGTAATAACACGATTATAAGGGTAGACGGGAGGCTCGTATCCGTGATAACGGTGCTGATCTCCCTCCTATGCGCCGCCTCCGAATCGCAGGGGCAGGAATTCGTGAGAGGGGGCTTCAACCCTGACGACCCGCCCGAGGCCAATATAAAGCTCCTCCCCTACCTCTCTTTCGGCGCACAGCTCGAATTCGAATACGAATACCAGAGGAACGCCGACCTCGATACCGGGAACGACGAGGACTTTTCCACCATAGAGCCCGCGCTCGTGGCGGCGCTCTCCTTCGATCCGAGCAGGTATTTTCAGGCGTACCTCGCCATGAAGCTCGCTGGCGAGTTCGAGATCGAGGACGGCCGTTCTGTAAAGGACAGGGCGACGCTCGAAGTAGAGCTCGCGTACATCCTGCTTAAGGAACTCTGGGGAGAGAGGCTTGCGTTCCAGATCGGAAGGCAGAGGTTCGAGGACGAGCGGCAGTGGCTCTTCGACGATGAGCTCGACGGGGCGAGGGCGTTTCTTTATTTCTACGGTATCGACGCCCAGTTCTCCGTCACGCGTGGAGGCATCGTGGACAAGGACCTCATCAACAAGGACGCAGGGGACAAGACGAATAACTACATCACGTACTGGACATATAATTTTTCCGAGGATACGAATGCCGCAGCCTATTTCGTTTTCCGCGATAATACCGAGGACGAGGAAGAGAGCGCGATCACGTTCGGCGTCCACTCGGACGGGGACTTCACAGAGAGCCTCGGCTACTGGCTGGAGCTGGCGTACGCGTTCGGCACACATGACGGGAGTAATATAGAAGGGATAGGCTTCGATATCGGCTCGACTTATGCATTCGACATGACTCCGGAGCCTTCGGTTACGCTCGCATACGCATTCGGCGGAAAGAACTTCATGCAGACCGGGCTTCAGGGGAACGAGAGCGACTTCAACGGGGCGGCGGACTTCCTCTATTACGGCCAGCTCTTCGACCCCGAGCTCAGCAACATGTCCATATTTACTGCCGGTATAGGTGTGAATCCTACGGAGGAAACATCCTCGATCGAGCTCGTCTATCACTACTATATACAGACGGAGGCCAGGGACAGCCTCGCGGATACGGGGATCGACGCCGACCCCGACGGGCGTAACAAGAGCCTCGGCAGCGAGATAGACCTCGTGCTCGGATACGAGGACGAAGAGAGCGGGTTCGCGGCGGCCCTCGTGCTCGGCTATTTCATACCGGGAATCGCCTTTGCCCCGGATTCAGAGAACGGCTTCCTCGCGAACCTGACGCTCGAGTACAGGTTCCAGCCGAGGAGGGAAAGGAACGAGAGAGAAAGGGAGGAGGAATGATTTATAATTTAAATACGGGGTTCGAAGGATACGTGAGCCGATGCGCGTGCTTGTAGTAGAGGACGATAAAAAGATAGCCTCGTTCGTCATGAACGGGCTCAGGCAGGCGGGATTCGCCGTCGACCATGCCGGAGACGGGGAGGAAGGCACACACCTGGCGATGCACGAGTCTTACGATGCGGCCGTTATAGACATAATGCTCCCGAAGCTCGACGGCCTGAGCTTGATCGACGAGATCAGGCGGAGCGGGGTGAAGACCCCCGTCCTCATACTGAGCGCGAGGCGTACGGTCGACGACAGGGTGAAGGGCCTGGAGGCCGGGGGGGACGACTACCTGACGAAACCCTTCGCGTTCTCGGAGCTCCTCGCACGCGTCCAGGCTCTCATAAGGCGGTCGTCGGGAACGACGGGGGCCACATACCTCAAGACGGGCGATCTGTCGATGGACCTGCTCACGAGGAGGGTCGTTCGATCAGGCATAGATATAGAGCTTCAGCCGAAGGAATTCTCGCTCCTCGAATACTTCATGAGGAACCCCGAGAGGGTAGTTTCCAAAACGCTCATCTTGGAGCACATATACGATTATAACTTCGACCCCCAGACGAATGTGGTCGACGTGCTCGTGTGCAGGCTTAGAAATAAGCTCGATAAGGACTTCGATAAAAAGATGATACAGACGATCAGGGGTGTGGGCTATGTTCTTAAAGAATCCTAGGCTCCTTTTCAAATCGAACAGCTTCAGGCTGATAACGCTCTACACGATACTGTTCGTCCTGAGCTCGCTCGTAATCAATATCTACATATATACCGTTATTTCCTCTTTCATATACGAGCAGAGCAGGAGCGAAATCGTGGAGGACCTGGACGACCTAGCTGAAATCTATCAGGACGAAGGCCTTGAAGCCTTCAGGCTGGAAGTATTCGAGGACGAGGAAGACCCGTTCCTCGTACGCCTCACGGGGAGGGGAAACGAGGCCGATATACTGAGGGTCCCCGGGGGCTGGGAGGATTTCGACACCAGAGAGCTGGGATCGGGCGCGGGGACAGGAGACCGGGAGTGGGTGTACGTCAGGGAGGGAGAGGACGACGCCTACGAAACCACGTCTCTCACGCTGTCGGACGGCTCGATACTTCAACTCGGTCAGGCGATATCCGAGAGGGAAGACCTTTTAAAGAGGATAAGGAACGTCTATCTCTTTGCGATAATTCCCGTGATCCTCATCGCATACCTGGGAGGATTGTTCGTAGCCGACCGCGCGCTTAACCCGATAAGACAGCTCATCAATACGCTCGACTCCATCGTGTCCAGGGCCAAGATAGACCAGAGGGTCCCTGTGCGGAAGGAGGACAAGCTCAACGACGAGCTCATCTCGCTATTCAACGCGATGCTCGACAAGATAGAGACCCTGATGAACGGAATGAGGAGCGTGCTCGACAACGTCGCACACGACCTGCGCACGCCGATGACCAGGCTCCGCGGGACGGCCGAAATGGCGCTTGAGTCCGGACAAAGTGGAGACGCGCTGAGGGAGGCCCTCTCCGACTGCATAGAGGAATCCGAGCGCATACTCATAATGCTGAATACGCTCATGGACGTATCCGAAGCCGAGACCGGGGCGATGAAGCTCAACCTGGAAGAGATGAATGTAGCGCCCGTTATCGGCGACGTAGTCGACCTATACGGATACGTCGCCGAGGAGAAAGGCGTAACCGTGCACGCGGGCTTTCCCGACGAGCTTTACCTCACAGCCGACCGGAGCAGGATACGCCAGGTCCTGGCCAACCTGCTCGATAACGCGATCAAATACACCCCTTCGGGCGGGAGGATAGACATAGAGGCCAGCCGCGGGGAAAAAGAGGTCGAGATCACCGTTAAAGATACAGGTATCGGCATCTCGGACGACGAGCTCGACAACATTTGGGACCGCCTCTACAGGGGCGATAAGAGCCGCTCCGAGAGGGGGCTCGGCCTGGGACTAAGCCTCGTGAAAGCCGTAGTAGGCGCGCACAGGGGACACGTCGAGGTCCTGAGCAAGCCCGGTGCGGGCTCCGTCTTTTCCGTTTATCTCCCGCTCTGACTTTTTATCCGCATAACGAAGCGAATGAATCTCTCTTCTTTCCGGGGATTGCCGCGTCGCTTCCGGCTTCGCAGAAAGGCTATGCCGGGTTAAATCGCTCCTTGCAAGTGTAGATGTTAAGTAATTCGGGGACAAAAGATGATGCGGGGGACGGGATTAAAAGTTGAGACAGCCCCGGATCGTTGTTTGCCCTGAGCTTGCTGAAGGACTTGGAATACATAAAGAAGACAAAACATATTTTCTTCTTTTCCTTGATGAAAAGAAGCAAAAATCATCCGACTGTACATAATTTGCTAAAAATATCATATTAAGGCTAAAATCTTTCAATTCCACCTCAGCCCTGAAAGATTTTCACGCCTTAATAATCTATTTTCTTAACGCAAATTCTGTAATGTCGGGGGAAGGAAAAAGATGAGATTGCCGCGCTGCACTCACATTCGTTCGTCCCGCTCGCAAAGACATACTGGAGGAATCGCGGCTGGAAGCCGCTCCTACGGTGTTATAAGACTGGATTCCCGATCGTTTTTTGGCTTGTGCAACGGAGTGACCCAGGTTAAGGGACTTGTTTGCTATCGGCCGGGTGAGACCGATTGCTTACTCGTTCGCAATCGTTGGGAATGACACGAAATTTAAGGTACACCCCCCCTTAACGCCTCTCCTGTATAGACCGGGGACATAGGTTACAGGTGTTCGGAGACATGGGTTACAGTATTTCATGATACTAGACCAGGTCGATCCGGGCAATTTTGAAGTTCCGGAAGAACACGTTTAACTTTCCGTCCTCCCCTGTGGGTCTTA
>JBGSVA010000075.1:0-12654 GCA_041753155.1 Thermodesulfobacteriota bacterium
AGCAATGCTGGCCTGGGTCATACCCGCCGCGAGTCCCCGGCTGATTTCCTCACGCTCGCGGTTGGTGAGGCGCCGATATGGTGTGTTGTGCATACGAATGTATGGTATACATTCGTTGCGCTAAATGTCTGACTCCAAGTATCAAAACGGAAGGTCGGGCGGGGTGCGGTCGACCGCGCACGTCCCCTCACTTCGCCTCGGGGTCTATTACGTTTTCCCAGAACATGTCGAATATGGCCTTTATCGTTATGGGGCTTAAGGCGACCGAGGTTTGAGTGATATTTTGCCCGAGCAGCCCGCCTACGACTATCGGAGCTATGACCCCCGACTTCTTTATCGTCGCGATTATCTTCTCGTCCAGATCCTCCTGCTGCGGGGCAGTCGTCAGATCGAGCAGTATAGAGAAACCCGGCACGGTCTTAACGAGGTACGAGAACATGTACCAGCTCTCGTAACCCTGCGGCGCTACGGGGACCCTTATAAACTCCTTCCATATCGCGATCCTGAGCTTCTTCGCGAACGTGTCCTTCACCTTCTCGGTATCGTCAAACACTATCAGCGAGGTCTCGCTGTCGTTCGTGAACGAGCGCTGGTTCACGTTTGCCGAGCCTATAATCGCCAGCTCGTCGTCGACGACGAGCGTCTTCGCATGCACGCCCGTATGCCACCCGTTTTTCTTCCCGCCCACGATATCCACGATAAAAATCCCGACCTTGTTTATATCGGACTTGCTCGCGCCGCTCACAAGCTCCTTATAGAACTCGCTTCTCCGCCGGAACGGTATTAGTATGTCCGTGGTCTCGGCGCAGTCCTGCGTCACTATCACGAGGCAGACGAAGTTCGGGTCCTTGATGCGCTTGTTGAGCTCCCGCGCGACGTCGAGGTTAACGAGGTACTGGTCCTCGATATAGACGTACTTTTTCGCGTTCCTCAGAATCTCGAGGTAGGCGTCCTTGAGGCTTCTGTCCCTGTCCTTGCCCGACGGGTCGTTGTACGTGCCCACGGCCCTGGCGTAATGGAAGTCCCCCGTTTTCACCTCTTTGGGCTTGGGCTCGTTTCGCCCCCTGAGCGCCTTGCTCTTGGCCGCCGGGTGATAGTCCCATCTCTTTATGAACCTCTGCAGTATCTCGTGCGCCGCCGGGCCTTCGACCTTGACGTGCGTGTCGTGATAGGCCGTGTGCGTATCCTTGTGATAGCTGCAGCGGACGGTCTGATACCATTCGAAACGGTTGATGTTTATGTCTATGCCGCCAGAGAGTGCGATCAGCCCTTTCTCCCCCTTTACGATGATCACCTTGTCGTGATGGCTCCCGACGTTCTTCGTCGCCGCGTACTTGAGTATCGTGAAAAAGAGGTCGAGCTCCTTGAATATCGCAGCGAATTTCAGTACCTGCTTCAGAATGTGGGGGACGGCCTGGGAGAGGAATTTCTTCGTCTCGCCGGTCGCGTAGGTGTTGTCGTCGATGAACGCCGCGGTATTCGGGAGCTTGTTCAGCTTCGGGATGTTGTCCCGGTTCATCTGGATGTAGCTTTCGGGCGGATTGGCGTTGGGAATAGGGTTATCCCAGACGAGCACCCTTATCTCGACGCTCTTTTTGGCCGCATCCTCGAGGAGCTTGATGAATGCAGAACCCGGGTCGCCTTTTATAAGCTCGAGCCCGGCGTCCAGCATCCAGCCCATTACGTAGATGTAGTGCTCGTCTGTCTTGGCGGTCTTTATCGCGTCCGCGATGCTTTTAAACGAAGCCGTGCCGTCGACGAGATACTCCGCCTTATTACCGGTGGCGCCGGAGATTATCTTTGACCATTTGCTAGCCATTTCCGACGCTTAAAGTACCTGTCTTCCGGTCTTGGGATCGTACTTCACCTCTACGGGCACGATCTGGTCCGTAGGCAGTATCTCGATCCACTGGTCGAATATCTCATAGTTCTTCCCGACATTCGCCCTGAAGCCTCCCTGGAGCGGGTAGAAGCCGTGCTCGTATACCCTATCGATGGGGGTCGCCGTGACCACGCTCTCCTCGTCCACGAGGTCGGGGTCCGAGACCTCGTCCTGCTTGGGGTACTTCCCGGTCTCTATCCCTTCCTGATACTTCTTCTTTATCTTCTTCGCTAGGTCCATGAGCACGTCTATCATCTTCAGCCCGTCGAGCGGGTTTCCGTTGATGTCCTTTTCGTCGGGGTTGCTAGAATGGTAGATGACGTCGTCCGTGATACCGTTCATGCCCTCAACGCCCTTGAGCCAGTTTATCGCCGCTTCCTCCCTTCCGGGCCTTATCGGTATCACCGCCTTCACCCACGGGGCGTTTAAGAAAGCGTTCCTCATGTTGTCGCCGTCGAGCTGTAAAAGCCACCCGAGGGAGCTCCCCAGTTTAGCGGGCTCGGATTCGTCCGTGATGTAGTAGTTGTCCCTCTCGACGTCGTTTATACCGCCCCACCCAACCGAGCTTGCGCTCATTACGTCGGGTTTGGACTTGACCGTCGTTGTCACGACCTTGTTTACGAACCCCCTCTGGAGCGCGTTAACAGTGCTCATTTTCCCGATAGCGGCTGTCGTCCTGACCTGCGGCGGCGTCTCGCCCAGCTGCTGCCTGCTCCTGTGGAGCCTCGGCCGCCACCATTCAGGGGCGACGAAGTAGAGCATCTTGTCGACGTCGAACATGGAGTTAATCAACTCTGCAACGACGTGCCGCGTCCTGTCGTCCGGGAGCGTGACGCCGTGCAGCAGCATTTCCTGAATGAGCCTTCTGTAAACGACTATCCTCTCCTCCTCCCTCAGCTCCTCGCTGCTCCTGGTCGTTATCTTGCTCGCCTTCGTTACCCTGTCCTTCACGTTTTCGACGTATGCCTTCTCGTACTCTGCCTTCTCCTTTTCCTTGAACGCGGCGAGGTTGGCCGCATTCTTCAGATTGATCGCGTCGTTCGCTCCCGGCCCGGGAGACCAGTGGAGTATGATCTTGACCTGAAGGCTGTTCTGCCCCTGGAAATCAGCCATGTCCAGGTGAAGGGTGAAGGACGCCTTGCCGCTTGCGTTGGTTATGTCGCCCCTCCTCGAGACCTGCACGGGCTTGCCCTGCGCGTCGAATTCGACGTTCGTGAGCTGATAGCCCGACTTGGGCGAGACGAATTCCTGAACGAAGTCGGCTTTAATTTTTTCGAGCTCCCCCATGAACTCCGAGTCGTCCACCTCGACGCCGTCTTTGTAAACTTCGTCCTCATTATCCGCGTCGTGCGCGACGGATATGAAAGGCACCGTCACGATCTTCTCTTCCTGAAACGGCTGGAGCGTCGGGATTTCTTCCGGGTGGGGTATAGCGCCCAGCTCGGCGGGCTTTGCGATATGTATGAGCTTTGCGAGCCCGAGCTCCTTGCCGGGGTCGTCCACGTAGGTCTGCCAGCAGAGGAATGTGCCTATGTCCTGCACCTGCACGCCTACCTGCCTCATCTTCCTGCGGAGCTCGTAATTGATGAGCTCCTGCGTGCTGTTGGCGAGCGTGTGCTTGGTGCTCGACTGGTCCGTGAATTCGGTAATCGTCTTGAAAGTCGATTTAAAATTCTTTCTTATCTCGGACGAGAGCTTCTCGGTCTGCTCCCGCGTGCGCTTGTGCGTCTGCTCGCGCGCCTGCTGCTGCGACCTGTTATAGTCGAAGCTCGATGTGGCCTCTATAGACGCGTACGAAGCCTTCACGCTCGCGCCGAACTTCACGTCCTGCTGGTTGTTCTCCTTTACGGCGTCCGATATCTCGTCCTGCTGGGTGGTGGAAGTTTCGGCTTTCGTCAGTATGTCGAGCGTCGTTTCGAGCGTCTTCTCGACGACCGTCCGCCTCGTGTGCACTTCTATCAGCTCGACGGACGAGCCCGGGCTCAGCCATACGTGGCTCACCGGGGTGCCGAGGAACGTGTCCAGCTCGAAGAAGTACTGCCTGAAGAGGTGCACCACACTTATAGGCGAGAGCGCTACGGCCTGGATGTGCTCCTTCTGGCCGGGGTCCAGGCTCTCGATGTCGAGGTAGGCCTCGGCACCGTTCTTCGCCGCCAGCATTTTCAGCAGCTTCGAAACTTCATTGGTAGTGTCTTTCGTGGCATAAAAAATCTCTTCGAGCGCATCGTGGCCCTTCTCTTTTACAAGGTGAAGGAGCGCCCCGGCGACAGAAGACTCGTATTGCAGCTGCTGCTCGAACGCCCCGAGCTCGATGAGACCGGCGTCATCCCCGCCCGCGGGTGACGCAGCAGAGCGGCTCATCATCATCCCGGTAGCTTCCCTGCCGAGGCTCTTGTAAAGGTCCGTGTAGGTCTTGGTCACGTCCTTCTTAAGGAGCGCGTCCACGTAATCGGGTGTTATAAGCCTGGCCCAAACGGAGGGCTTGTATTCCTCGTAGGGAGGGAGCTTAGCCGCGACCTGCTCCAGAACGACAGAGTCGTAGGAGCGGAGCTTGCCCGCCTGCAGCGCGCCCGGCTTTATCCTGATCTCGATCTGCCGGTCGGGCTTGTAGGTGATGTCCACGAGCCCCGCGAACTTGTTTTTGAACCTGTCTATGATGTAGGGCTTTTCAATCTCGTAGCCCTTGTCGAAGCGGTCTTTGATGCGTACGGATTTCCACCCGAGGAGCGGCTGATAAATCCCGAACAGCTCGCTCGAATAAGGCAGGACGGACGCGTAGTCCGTAAGGTCTGTAATCCTCTTTACAGTGGCCATGGCATTCCCCTTAAAACGGATTTTTTGATGCTCGGGCGGCGCACGGAATGAGCGCGCGTCCGTTACGTATCCTCTAATCGGCTTACGCCGGAGGCAGCCAGGCGAGATGGAACTTGAGGCGGAGGAAAATCCCCCTTAAGAATGGAGCTTCCGCTTCGGCAACCCTGCCGCCATATCCCTTTCGGAACTTAGGCCGCTGGCTTTGCGTCCCACACTTTCGCATGGTTTGCCTTTGTCGGAGAAGACCGATGGTTACAATTATAGAATTTTGGAATGGGCGGGTCAAGCGGGGTTTATCGGGGAATTACTCGACGCGTTCATCGGCGCTCCGCATTATAATTTCCCCCTTTAAATAATCGCGCCAGGGATGGCGCTCCTACAAAAATAGGATATTCGCCTCTACGCTGTAGGAGCGGCTTCCAGCCGCGGCACACAATGTGTGCTCATCTACGATTCTAGTGAATCCTCTCTGCCTAACAAACAAATTCCCTCCCCCCTTTTTAAAGCGGGGGAGGGGTAGGGTGGGGGGTTTACATTCCTCCCATCAACCCCCATTTTAAAAAAAAGTGCTTGACATGGTAAACACTCTTAATATACTTAACAGTGTTAAGTATATTACCAATGTTAAGGGGATAATCGAATCAATGGGCGTAAAAGAAAGGCGGGAACGGGAAAAGCAGCAGGTGAGACAGGAGATTCTGGACGCGGCGCGGGAGTTGTTCATCAAGGAAGGTTACGAGAACGTATCCATGCGCAAGATTGCCGAGAAGATCGAGTACTCGCCCACTACGATCTACATTTATTTCGACGATAAGGCGGAGCTTGTCCATTATTTGTGCGAAGAATCGTTCGTAAAGTTAGTGGACATGTTCGAGACTCTGGGCGGAGACCTGAGCGACCCGGTCACCGCTTTGAAGAAATGCGGCCGGGCTTATATAGAATTCGGGCTCAAATACCCGAACGACTACAAGGTGACGTTCATGCTCAATCTGAGGCCCGACAAGGACCCTGAAGAATATCTCCGCGAGGGCTCGATGGGGATGCGGGCCTACGGCTATCTGAGAAAGATAGTGGAGGAATGCGTCAGGCGGGGGAAGTTCCGGGACGCGGACGTTGAAACCGCCACCCAGACTTTGTGGATTGTCGTTCACGGGGTGACCTCTCTCCTCATAACGCACCCGAATTTCCCGTGGATCGACAAGGAGCGGCTGATCGACTTTACGCTAGAGAAGATTACGGACGGCCTCCAGGGCTGAATACCTTATAAGCAAGGAGGGAACTCTAATGCAGTGTAATGCAAAATACAATTGTGCTGTCCTGCGCGGCAGGGAAAACTCGAAGGGCATTCAGGAGACGGACTATAAAGAGCTCCGGGACGAGGAGCTGGTCGCGATATTCGTGGAGGAGGGGAACGAAAAAGCCTTCTCCGAGCTCGTGGACCGTTACGCGGACAGGATCTACAAGACAGCGCTCAGGATAATGCATAACCCCTCTGACGCCGAGGATGCCTTTCAGGAGGTGTTCCTCATACTCGCGACAAAGGCGGGCACGTTCAGGAAGGAGTCGAAATTCTCGACCTGGCTTTACATGGTCGCCCTCAATACGAGCTACATGCGAATAAGGGCCGATAAAAAGTATCATTCGAACGAAGTAAGCCTCGAGGACTATACCCCGTACGACGGGTCGGGCGCGCTCGGGGAAATCGCCCTAAAGGACTTCAGCATGAGGCCGGACGGGGAGCTCCTCAGCCGGGAAGGGGTGGAGTTGATAATGAACGCCGTAGACGAGCTTCCGCTCCCGTACAGGGCTGTTTTTCATTTGAGCCACGAACAGGGGCTCACTGCGGGCGAGACGGCGGAAGCTCTGGGAATATCCCTCAGCGCCGCCAAGTCCAGGATTCACAGGGCGAGGCTTTTCCTGAGGGACAGGCTCGCGGATTATTTTTATGAAATGGGGAGATGATCCGCAGTCCATTTCTAAAGGCGGTCGAACCCCCGGCACCGCTATCCGCATTTCTCCTTGCAAATGACTGCCGCAACGGGGCGATTTTGTTAACTAATGCTTGAATTCCCCGCCGGTAGATATTAAGCTTGCTTGAAAAGGGGAGGGGTTCATTGACGGTCATACTGGTTACTATTCTCGCCGGCCTTGCGGCGTCCACGGTCAGGGCAGCGCTCCTCGAGCTGATAAGCAAGCTGAGAATCACGCACGTGGACATGATAAAGGCCATAGGCACCTTGTACCACGGTGAGTATTATCACTCTTTACTGCGCGGCTACGTAACCCACTACGTTTTCGGACTGGTATCTGCGTTCATTTATCTTTTTCTGCTGAGCGTGTTTCAGCCCGCGACTATCGCCGCTTCCGCCGCCTACGGCGCGCTGATAGGATTTTTCCACGGCTGCGTCGTGAGCTATACGCTGACCGTCATCGTTGACGAAGACCACCCGCTCAAGGAATTCAGGACGTACGGTTTCGAAGTTGCAATCTATTACTGGGCGGCCCAGGTTTTGTACGGTTTGGTTCTGGGAGCTATCATCGGCACTGTGCACCCGAAGCTTTTCTGACATATTCCGGTCCGAGTCAACTCTCTGCTCATGATTATAAGACGACTCTGCTTAGAGAGGGAAAGTGGCGCGCCCGGAGAACAATTCCGAGCGAGCAACGAATTCGATAACGATTCTGAACGAGCGAAGAATCGGACTCTCCCGGCAGATAGCTGAAAAGTCAATTATTCCCAACTATTAAATAATTAAAACCAAAATAAGAGAATTCGGACGCCCTTGGCTGAGTGCAAGAATGCGGATGTTCCTGGGAAAATCCAATGAAACCAAAACAAATTGGTCGCTCTTGGCTGAATACTTGGGCGTGAATATCACTCCGTGAAGGTGTTACAGAAGCCAAATTAGCAAGAATCGGTCGGTGTCGGTAAATGTCAACACTGTCGCTGTGTTTCGGGAATGAAATGCCCGGCGAGTCTTAATATCTCTTGTTAGACACGACCCCCGGTATCTCTATTCGAGCGTCTCCATAACTTTCTTATTACTATAAGAACAGGCAGGAGAAGATATATCGGAAATGATTTTGCAGGACCTGCCGGCGCAACGGAACAACTCCCGCCGTCACTTCCCTGATCGCTGTCCTGAAAATCAGCCACGCCGTCCCCGTCCCTGTCCTCAAGCGGAAGGGGCTCTCCCCCTGCGCTCGATTGAACGATGTCGGCTAATCCGTCCCCGTCCTCGTCGAGTGAATCGTCGAGCTGGCCGTCCCCGTCGTCATCCACTCCCCCCGCCTCTCTCACGTCCGAAACGCCGTCGTTGTCAGAGTCCCCGTCGAGGAAGTCGGGTATCCCGTCCTCGTCCGTATCCGGAACGGGGAGCGGGGCGTCCATCAACTTGTCCGCATAGCCGTCCTGGTCGGCGTCTTCAAAACCGTCTATCAGTCCGTCCCCGTTCTCGTCCTCACCCCCGGCCTCTACGGCGTCCGGTATTCCGTCCCCGTCCGCGTCGAGATCAAATTCATTGGGGATGCCGTCCCCGTCTGGGTCGTTCGCATCTTCCTCTTCACGCGCGAGGGCTATAGACGCGGCGGACCCGGCGTCGAACATTTCATCGGTATTGAGAATACCGTCGTTGTCGACGTCGAGGTCGAGGAAGTCCTCTATACCGTCGCGGTCGAAATCGGGAGTCGAGGTAAGCAAGGCTCCAAAGACCTGTATGCGGTCATTCGCACGGTCCGCGACATAGATGCTCGAGCTATTCAATGCGATACCGACCTGTAAATGAAACTGTCCGTCTCCGGAGCCGAGAGAACCGAATTTCCGAATGAAATTGCCTGTCGCGCCGAACTTCTGTATACGGCTATTGCCCGTGTCCGACACGTATACGCCGCCCGAGCCGTCGACCGCTATGCCGAGCGGGCCGCCGAGCTGGCCGTCTCCGGAGCCGAAAGAGCCGAACTTGAGTATGAAATTGCCCGTCGGGCCGAACTTCTGGACGCGGTTATTGCTTGCGTCCGTGACGTATATGCTGCCTGAGCCGTCCACGGCTAAACCCGCGGGGAAATTAAACTGCCCGTCCCCCCCGCCGGGAGAGCCGAACTTGAGTATGAAGTTGCCGGCCGGATCGAACTTCTGGACGCGGTTATTGCCCGTGTCCGTAACGTATATGTTGCCTGCTCCGTCGAGCGCCACTCCGGTCGGAGAATTAAGCTGGCCGTCTTCTGAGCCGAAAGTGCCGAACTTGAGAATGAAATTACCGTTCGTATCGTATTTCTTGATGCGTCCGGCGCCCGAATCCACGGCGTATATGTTGCCCGGGCCGTCGACCGCGATGCCGCGCAGTAAAACGAACTGGCTGTCTCCCCCGCCCTGGGAGCCGAACTTGAGTATGAATTTCCCTGCCGGATCGAACTTCTGTATCCGGTTATTCCCGGCGTCCGCAACGTATATGTTGCCCGCCCCGTCCACTCCTACATCGTAAGGAGCGAAGAACTGGCCGTCGTCGTCGCCCTGAGTGCCGAATTTGAATTTGAAACCCCCGCCCGGACTGAACTTCTGAACACGATTTAAGTTCTCGTCTGAAAGGTAGATATTGCCCGCCCTGTCCACAGCTATGCCTCGCGGGGCGCTAATCCGGCCGTCATCGGTGCCGGCGGAGCCGAACGCGAGAATGAAATTGCCCGTCGGGCCGAACTTCTGGACGCGGCGATTGGCGAAGTCCGCAACGTATACATTGTCCGCCCCGTCAACGGCTAAGCCGAGTGGGACAAACAGGCCGTCTCCGGGGAAGTGTGATCCGTACTTGAGAATGAAATTACCGGCCGGGCCGAACTTCTGGATGTTGCCATTGCCTATGTCCGCGACGTATATATTGCCTGAGCTGTCCACCGCTACCCGCTGTGCAAGTGAAAACTGGCCGTCTCCGGAGCCGGCGGATCCAAAATCAAAAAGTGAATTGCCATTGGTATCGAACTTCCGTATGCGGCCATCATTGCCTGTGACCGTAACGTATATGTTGCCCTGCCCGTCGACCGCTATGCCGCGCGGTGTGGGTGTGCCGAACTTGAAAATGAAGTTGCCGGCCGGGCCGAACTTCTGGACGCGGCTGTTGAACGTGTCCGCGACGTATATGTTGCCCGCTCCGTCCACCGCTACGCCCTCCGGTAAATTAAACTGGCCGTCTCCGGAGCCGAGGGTGCCGAACTTGAGAATGAAATTGCCGTTCGAATCAAACTTCTGTATGCGGTGATTGTTCGTGTCCGCGACGTAGACGTTGCCCGTCCCGTCCACGGCAACGCCCTGCGGGGCGTTAAACTGGCCGTCTCCGGAGCCGAGGGTGCCGAACTTGAGGGCGAAGGTCTGCGCGCCCGCCAATCCCGAGTTCGCGGTCAGGACGATAAGCAAGATGACAACGGCGGAACAATATCTTGCTACGCTGTTCCATATGTATGAAGAACTCGATAATGCTTTGACCCCTGCCTCGGGGCTGCACCTTCTGAACGTGAAATCGTCAATCATTAATCCTCCCCCTCTCGTTTTTGTTACTCGTATATCTCTTTCTACGTATTTTTAACTGCCTTCGGATTATATATTATATTTATCACGAAAGTAGAATTGTGTTGAAAATCGGCGCTCTAAACCCGTTTCCACGACTCGGATTAGTCCCCCGGCCACAGGGCTCCTGACCGGCGGCTCTATCGGTAAGGAATGACGTACTTGAATTCGTTTCTCGTAATCACCTGAGATACCACAAATATATCATCAATTAATGTTACTCCATTAAAAAAATCGATATTACGCGATTCATTCTTAAAGTATTCCTTGAGGGCGATTTGCAATGCCGGGATAACTTATTGTTTTGATAGAAAATATTGGCGCGCCCGGAGGGACTTGAACCCCCAACCTCTTGATCCGTAGTCAAGCACTCTGTCCAATTGAGCTACGGGCGCGTGTTTATTCAAAGAGTAGATTAGTTTACCGAAATTGCTAAGTTCATCAATAGTGTAACCGGGCGCTTATTGCGCGCCTGCGAGGGGAAGTTATGTGCCTGGGTTAAGAGACTATCGAGCTAGGTTAGGTAGGGCGACCGGTTCTTGCGCACGCTCAGAACCGTACCACCCAACCTCTTGATCCGTAGTCAAGCACTCTGTCCAATATCGCTGCTATGTAGGTGTAGTGAGTGCGAGGGTTGATGGGCTGTCGAGCGAGGTTAGCAAAGGCGACCGGTTCTTGCGCACGTTCAGAACCGTAGCTACGGGCGCGTACAGGAGTAGATTAGTTTACCGAAATTGCCGTGTTCATCAATAGTGTAACCGGGCGCTTATTGCGCGCCTGCCTTTCTTTATTCCTTCCCCCTTGAGGGGGAACAATTCCGAACGAGGGAGGAATTGGTTGCTGTTGTTAAGTGGCAACGAAATTTGGTAATTGAAGTGATGTTGTAGCTTAAGTCAAATTTAGGGGGATTTATGAATATATTTTTGTAGGAGCGGCATCTTGCCGCGATTCCTTGTTTTCCCTACCCCTTGAGGGCGGGATTAAGGTGGGGGTGTCACGTAACTTCCAAATACCCGTCCTGCTTGTCCGGCATAGCCTAGGCGGAGCCGGGAGCTAGTCGAAGGACGCAAGTCTCCCATTGTTTGATGCTGTCACTTCGAACATTTGAGAGGGTGACAAACTCGTCATCTTCGACTGCAATTCGAGGAGGGGAGGGTGAAGAAAATGTCCGGCACGGTGGGGGACAAATCTTTCCCCTACGTAGGGGTCGAAAACGTCCCCCCTAATACTAAGAAGAATATAATAAGAAGAGAGTAAGAATAAAAACATTCTCCAGTCTAAAATCAGACTGGAGAATATGTGTCGCGGGACATCTCGAATATTTCAGATACTGTGAAAAACCCCTTGCGGGTTTTTGAATCCTGGGTTAGTTTATATTCTGAGGGATATGCTATATATGCTAACTGTATGGCATATTGCTATAGGGTATATGCTATAGGGATAGTGGGTGCATGATTAAAGACGAGATCCTGAATAGATCCCGGATCGAGTCCGGGACATGGTTCAGGACGACGACCGAAACAACCCCCCTATACGTGCGCGTGAAATTCCGGGAAAGTCGTATATGATATTCCCCTGCTATGATGAAACTGGAAGAGATGCTGGACCGGGAGGTCGGCGATTACCTCGGAAAAGTGCGGGGTATGGAAGGGGTGAAGGCGCTCCTTTCGGGTGAGATTTCGCGGGAGGATTACATCAAATTCCTCAAATCCTTCTACCTCATTGAATATGTCAGCCGGAAGGCCGTGCTGAGTGCCGCCGAGCACACCGAGGAAACGAACCCGTACCTGTCCTCGAGGTTTATTTCCTGTGCGCGCATGGAAGAAGGTCACGCCGAGATCGCGCTCGAAGACCTTGCCGGGATGGAGGCCGGGGGAGTGGACATTTCCCTGATACCGCTCGCCGGGGAATATGACAAATTCCTTCTCGACGAGGCCGAGAGACACCCGCTCGGCATCCTTGGGCACTCCTACCTGTTCGAGAACGCGTCCGGGATAATGTTCCCGGGATACGGAAAGCCCCCTTACCCGTCCAGGTTCATCGAGGTGCACGCGAAGGAGGACCCCGGGCATTCTGTCGCGATAAAGAAAACCGTGAGGAAGATCGAGCCCGAGCTCGGCGGGAGTCAGAAAAGCGAGATCGTCAGGTTCACACACGCGAGCGGGGAGCTCTTTTTGAGGGTGTTCGGGAGTATCGGGAGCTGAGGGGCGGTTCGGATTGTTATGCTAAGTTGCGGCAAGTCTCAGGCGGATGAACCCGTCACCTACCTGTAGGAGCGGCTTCCAGCCGCGACACACACACGTAGTATGGCTTATGAAAAGGAAAAGAAAAGGCTGAATTCTTCCTTCTTTTCCTTGATGAAAAGAAGCAAAAATCACACACGTAGTGTGTTTTATGAAAAGAC
>JBGSVA010000076.1:0-1980 GCA_041753155.1 Thermodesulfobacteriota bacterium
CTTGACTTCCAAGACGGTATCTAGCCTATTTGGACTTTAACAACACCGAGTCAGAAGTTAAATTCCCTCCGTGCTCTTTAAGTTATGGCGTCCGAATGCTTGCTTGTTCGCATTCGTTCTTTTCCTAAGGAGGGAATTAAATACTAAAGCCACAAGATAGATTTCTCGCTTTAGTTTGTGCAGATTATATACGATGTCGATGTGAGTTATATGCAGTCAGCCAATAGCGACCAGTACTTGCGTAATTTGGCTTGATGTTCTCAGTGCAAGGACAATGAGCTGCTTTGTAATTAGCGATGGTCGGACCGTTTGCGCGCTTGCTTACAATCGTACTCAGAACTGTCCGCATCGACTCTATCCGGTTTCTTTTCACGACTTCGGTTTTACTACGTACATGTTGGGGTTCTGGAGCCTTACCGCCTGGAGCCTCTGCTGGATGATGTAGGCGAACCTCTTCAAGAGCTCGTATCCCAGGTCGTGGTCTTCCTCGCACTTCGTGCGTATGAACGTGCCGTCGAGCGCGACCGCCTTCGTAGGGGCTACGGCTTTCGCGTCGAAGTGGCATAGATAGGGGGGGAAGAGCCATCCCCATCCGAGCACGTCTCCTTCTCCGATCATCTGTATGGTTATAGGGTCCCTGTCGGGGGCGAGCCTCGTTTCAAGCGCCACTATACCCTCCTGGATTATGTAGAACTTGTCGGCCTTGTCGCTCTCGTGGAAGATAAAATCCCCTTCCTTGAACGCGGCGCGTGCAGACTTCTTTACTATCATGTCCAGATACTTCTTTTCGAGCCCCTTGAAGCAGTAGTGCTCGCTCAGTATCGATTCGAGTGTTTGCATAGCGGCGTTCTCCCGGAGTAAGGCGAATATATATATGTATTATATCATTTTTACGGGCGAGGGATATTTTTGCCTGCCAACAATGTGAAACCCGGCGAGACACCTTCTTTTTCTGTCATCGCGAGTCCGTCTTATGGTCGTGGCGATCTCTTTTTTTCATGAGATTGCCGCGTCGCTACGGTTTGTTTTTTTTGTTTCTGATTGTCGAGAAACAGTTGCTTGATTGCAGTTAGCGAATGGCGTCCGATTTATTTTGGCTTCAATAGAGCCTCCCGAGAACAGAAGCACTTGAGTATTTAACCAGGGGTGACCGAATTCTCACTTGCTCGAATTCGTTGCTCGCTCGAAATCGTTCTCGCAAAGACAGAAATTAAAAAGACGAGATCCTGAATACTTTGGGTAAACCAATAATTTCCGAGGAACAATCGCTTCATGGCATTATGCCTATGGACCCGGTTCCTCGCACGCTCGAAACCGCAGTTCAGGATGACTACTTTTGAGGTCAATTGATTATAGTATGCAATAATTCTGGTACATTATTGATTACCGCATATGAAAAGACTCTATACGCCTTGTGACGAATCGGAGCTGGTATTCCTGAAAAGCATGTTCGAGGCTTCAGGGATGCCCTATTATGTCCAGAACGAGCACTTCGGCTCCATGTACTCGGGCTCGTTCATGAGCTCGTTAAACGCGAAGACGATAATGGTCCCCGACGATATATTTGATGACGCAAAGGACCTCATACTCAGCGTAAACTCAGGCGCCGTGTTCGAGGACGAGCGCCCTGGGGGTGAAGACGGAGGCGGGACCCCGCTCGAAACCGTGTTGAATTTTCTCTCGCTCGGGTGGCTCTTCCCCGGCTCCGGAAGGAAGAAGGGGGGATCGGAATGACCGCGCCCGGACCCATCCCCTGCGGGCGTCGCCCGCACCGTCGTGGGGAATATTACGCAAGAGCTTAACAACCTCAAGTAATAAAAAGCCTCAATACATCTTAAGGGAAAATCCACCCTTGTATCTTAAGAACATTGGTAAAGGAGTATAAAATAAGAGGAGGAGCGAAGAGACGCTCAATCCTCCCTTAGTCCGAAGAGGCTGCGGGTTAGATCAGCGCCTTCACTCCTCCATGTCCGAATAACC
>JBGSVA010000077.1:0-5922 GCA_041753155.1 Thermodesulfobacteriota bacterium
GACATTATCGTAACCTCTTTCCATCCCATGGCTGCCTCCTTACTCTTGGCTGCCATTATATCAAAAAAGTGTTACCTATGTCTCCGAACGTTTGTTACCCATCTGTCCGGTCTGTACACCCTTTTTCTAAGGGGGAAAATGCCATTTCTCACTTCTCAGCCTATCATCTCATCGCTTTTCATTTAATTCCCTCCTTGGAAAAAGAACGAATGCGAATGTATGAGCATTCGGACGCCCTAGCTTAAAGAGCACTGAAGGTAATTAATATCGGGTTTATGTTGCTTAAGTCCAAATAGGTTAGTGAGGATTTAGTTTTTTCTGCCATTTCGACCGAAAGCAGAAATCTCTCCTTAATTAAACCTTTACTTTAAAACCATCTCCCCCCACCTATACAATCCCCCCGATTTACGTTATTTTTTATGCACGCACATGAAAATAGCGACACGCGAGATAGTAAGGGAAATTGACAGACTGTCTATAGAGAAGCACGGCATACCCGGCCTGGTGCTGATGGAAAACGCCGGGCGCGCCGCAGCCGACGTCGTCATCGAGGAATTCCCCCACGCGGACAGCGTAGCCGTCTTCGCGGGCGGCGGGAATAACGGGGGCGACGGTTTCGTCATCGCCCGCCACCTGATGGGCCAGGGCGTCGGGGTAACGACTTATCTCTCGACTAGTCCCGCAAAATACAGGGGCGACGCCCTCGCCAACCTGAGAGCTCTCAAAAAATCGGGAGGCGAGGTAGTCGAGCTTAACGGGAGCCTCAGGAAATACAAACAGGCGGACCTCATCGTCGACGCCCTCTTCGGCACGGGTCTCGACAGAAAGGTCGAGGGTTTCAGCAAAAAGATTGAGGGTTTCAGCAAAAAGATTATAGAGTTCATCAATAGTCAGCCCGTCCCGCGGGTCGCGGTCGACCTGCCTTCGGGTATAGACGCGAATACCGGGTTCCCGCTAGGCGCTGCCGTAAGGGCGGACGTGACGGTCACATTCGTGCTCCCCAAGATCGGAATCTCGATATACCCCGGACTCGACTACGCGGGCAGGATATACGTAGCCGACATCACCACGCCTAAACACCTGGAGGCCGGCATACCGTACGAATTACTCACCCGCGTCTCCGTGGGGGGGATATTGAAGCCCCGGCGTCCGGACTCCCACAAGGGCACGTACGGCCATCTTTTCATACTGGCGGGCTCCCCGGGAAAGTCAGGCGCGGCGACACTCGCGTCATTGGGCGCCCTCAGGGCAGGCACGGGGCTGGTTACTGTTGGAATTCCCGCGAGCCTGAACGACATAATGGAAGTGAAGACGACCGAGGCGATGACGGAGCCGCTGCCCGAAACGGACCTCCGTACACTCGGCAGGGTCTCCGTAAAGCGCGCGAAGGAAATTATCGCCAATAAAAAAACAGCCCTCGCCATCGGGCCGGGAATCTCCACGTCGGAAGAAACGCGCGGGTTCCTCTTTGAGATAATCAGGTCCTGCGATATACCGGCGGTGATCGACGCCGACGCTCTCACGCTTATCGCGGAAGAGCCGGGAATCCTCCTCAGGGCGAAGGCGCCTCTTATACTCACACCCCATCCGGGCGAGATGTCGAGACTCACCGGTATCGCCACCGAAGAAATAGAGAGCGACAGGATAGGGGTGTCTCTCGATTTCGCGAGGAAGCATAAGGTCATTCTCGTGCTCAAGGGGGCGAGGTCTCTAGTGACGACCCCCGGCGGGCGCGTATACGTCAACACCTCGGGTAACCCCGGTATGGCGTCTGGCGGCATGGGGGACGTGCTCACGGGCATAATAGGCGGACTCCTCGCGCAGCGCATCATACCCGAAGACGCGGCCCGTCTCGGCGTATTCGTGCACGGTCTCGCGGGTGACCTGTGCGCGCGTGAGCGGGGGCAGGCGGGCATAATAGCGGGCGATCTTGCGGACGCCCTCCCCGGGACGCTCGCCGGGCTTCCGGATTCGGACGAGGAGCCCTTCTTCCGAATCCGCTGATATCACTCATTATTTCAACCCAACGAAAAACCGATATGACGGATAGAGAGAGCATGGAAATACAGGTGACGGACGCTGAAGATACAATAAAACTGGGCGAGATTATTGGCAAATCGCTCGAACCCGGTAGTATTATTGCCCTCAGGGGGGGTCTCGGCGCGGGTAAAACGGTCCTCGTCAAGGGGATAGCGAAGGGACTCGGGATAGAAGACGAGCCCGTGAGCCCCACGTTCGTAATTATGAACGCGTACGAGGGCAGGATACCGCTATACCACTTCGACCTCTACAGGGTTTCAGGGGCGGACGAGCTCTTGGGCATAGGCGCCGACGAGTTCCTCTACGGCGAGGGGGTATCGGCCGTCGAGTGGGCGGAGAGGGTTGAGGAAATATTTCCTGAATATACTATATATATCGACATAAATATGCCCGGGCTCGAAAGCGGCGTCCCGGAAAACACACGCGAAATCAAAATAGAAGGGAAAAAGGAATGGGTCTCATCGTTCAGAAGTACGGCGGAACAAGCGTTTCCAGCCTCGACAAGATAAAGTGGGTAGCGGGACACGTCATAAGAACCAGGGAAATGGGCAACGACGTCCTCGTCGTCGTCTCCGCGATGGCCGGAGAGACGGACAAGCTCGTAAAATTATCGCTCCAGATAATGGACCCCCCCGATGAGAGGGAGCTCGACGTCGTGACGTCGAGCGGGGAGCAGGTCTCTTCCGGATTGCTCGCGATGTCTATCAAAGCCCTCGGGCATGAAGCGCTGTCACTCCAGGGTCATCAGGTGAGGATAGTGACCGACAACGCCCACTCCAAGGCGAAGATAGTCAGGATAGACGCCGAGAGGATAAAGAAGGCGCTCGGGAAGGGGAAGATTGTCGTCGTGGCAGGGTTCCAGGGAGTGGACGAGGAAGGCAACGTCACTACGCTCGGCAGGGGCGGCTCCGACCTCACGGCGGTCGCGCTCTCGGCAGCGCTTAACGCAGAGGCGTGCGAGCTTTATAAAGACGACGTCGACGGCATATACACGTCCGACCCCGGACTAGTGCCCGCAGCGAGGAAGCTCGACAGAATTTCTTATGAGGAGATGCTCGAGTTAGCGAGCCTCGGGTCTAAGGTGCTCCAGGCGAGGGCGGTCGAATTCGCGATGAAGTTCGGAGTAACCCTCCACGTCCGCCCCACGGCGAAACCGGGCACGGAAGGAACATGGGTAGTAGAGGAGGAAAAAATGACTCAGCTGGAAAATATTCTCATATCGGGCGTATCGTCCGACAAGAACCAGGCCAAGATCACTATAACGCAGGTGCCGGACAGCCCCGGTATCGCTGCCAAGATTTTCACGCCGCTCAGCGAGAGCGGCGTAATAGTGGACATGATAGTCCAGAACGTCAGCATCGAGGGGCACACGGACATGACGTTCACGGTGCCGAGGACAGATTTTAAAAAATCGATTATACTAACTGAAAAGGTTGCAAAGCAGCTCGGGGCGAAAAATATCATCTCCGACGACAAGATAGCCAAGGTATCGTTAGTCGGCGTCGGGATGAAAACCCACTCGGGGGTCGCAAGCCGCATGTTTTCGACGCTCGCGAAAGAGGGAATTAATATCCTGATGATAAGCACGTCCGAAATCAAGATTTCCTGCGTCGTCGAGGAAAAATACACGGAGCTCGCGGTAAGGGCGCTCCACGACGCGTTCGAGCTGGGGGAAACGAAATGAGCCGGGATTCGGTAAAGATATACGACGTAACGCTCCGCGACGGTACACAGGGGGAAAGCATATCCTTCTCCATCCACGACAAGTTGAGAATAGCCCAGAAGCTCGACGAGTTGGGCGTCCATTACATCGAAGGCGGATGGCCGGGTTCTAACGAAAGGGACGAGGGGTTCTTCGAGGAAGCCAAGAAGCTGAGGCTCAGAAAATCGAAGGTAGCTGCGTTCGGCAGCACGAGACGCTCGGGAAAGACCTGCGGCGAGGACGGGAGCGTCCAGGCGCTGCTAAAGGCCGAGACCCCAGCAGTCACTATTGTCGGCAAGAGCTGGGACTTCCACGTTAAGGAAGCTCTCAGGATACCTCTCAAGGAGAACCTCGAAATAATCCACGATTCCGTCACGTATCTGAAAAAATACGTGGACGAGGTATTCTTCGACGCCGAGCACTTCTTCGACGGCTTCAAGCACAACCCCAAATACGCTATCGAAGCGATAAAGGCCGCAAAGGACGCCGGAGCCGACGTGCTCGTGCTGTGCGATACGAACGGGGGCACGCTCCCCTGGGAGATCGAGGAGACGGTGAGGGACGTGAACCTGAAGCTCGACAATCCTCACCTGGGCATACATACCCACAACGACGGCGAAGTGGGCGTCGCGAATACGCTCTACGCGGTCAGGGAAGGCGTGAGGCAGGTGCAGGGAACGATGAACGGTTACGGGGAGAGGTGCGGGAACGCGAACCTCTGCTCGATCGTGCCCAATCTTAAGTTGAAGCTCGGCATAGACTGCATCGACGAGAACGACCTTAGAAGACTGTACGACGTATCGCACTTCATACACGAGCTTACAAATTTACCCCCGCTCAAGCACAGGCCTTTTGTCGGGGAGAGCGCCTTCGCCCACAAGGGCGGGCTCCACGTGAGCGCGGTGATGAAGAAATCGGAGACCTACGAGCACATAAGCCCGGACGTCGTCGGAAACCACAGGCGCGTCCTCATATCCGACCTCTCGGGGCGGAGCAACATCCTGTACAAGGCGAAGGAGTTAGGCATTGAGCTCGACCCGCAGGACAAGCGCGTAAACGCCATCCTTAACGAGCTCAAGAAGCTCGAGAACGAGGGGTACGAGTTCGAAGGGGCCGACGCATCGTTCGAGCTCCTGGTCAGAAAGGCCCTCGGGGAATACAGAAAGGCGTTCGAGCTCAAGAGCGTGCGCACGATAACGGAGAAGAGGACCGAGGACGAGGAGTCGATCACCGAGGCGACGCTCATAGTGCAGGTGGACGGAGTCACCGAGCACACGGTCGCAGTAGGGAACGGCCCCGTGCACGCGCTCGACCAGGGCCTGAGAAAAGCGCTCGAGAAGTTCTATCCGGGTCTCAAGGAAGTCACACTCAAGGACTACAGGGTGAGGGTGCTTTCGAGACAGCACGGGACGGACGCTGTCGTGAGGGTGCTCATCGAATCGGGCGACGGCGAGAGCGACTGGAGCACCGTAGGGGTTTCCCAGAACATAGTCGAGGCGAGCTGGAAGGCTCTCGTCGACAGCATCGACTACAAGATACTCAAGGACGAATCGAAACGCGCCGCCAAAGCGCGGGGGTGAGCGGGCTTAAGTCCTCCCTAACTCTTCATTTTCCATGGAGGGAGCCGAAGACATTTTCCCCCTTAGAAAAAGGGGGATTTAGGGGGATTTAGATTTTCATAGATATGTTCCAGAACCACGTCTGTATTTTTTAGCACATCAAGATTGGAAAACCTTAAGACTTTTAAGCCTATGTCATGTAATTTACTGTCCCTCGTCTTGTCGCTTTCCTGCCCTTCTCCGTAATAATGCTGGCCACCGTCAATTTCAATTACTAACCGGGCCGTTGGGCAATAAAAATCCACGATATAGTTTTCTATGATTCTCTGCCTATAAAATTGGCGCCCTGAAAGTTGTCTCCTGCTGATTCTTGACCAGAGTAGTTTCTCAGCATCGGTCATTTTTTTTCTTAGCTCACGTGCGATGCCTTTGAGATTCTTGTTGTAATTGAGCACGTTTTAACTATATCAGAGTAACCTAAGAAAATCCTCCCTTGTATCTTAAGAACATTGGTAAAGGAGTATAAAATAAGAGGAGGAGCGAAGAGACGCTCAATCCTCCCTTAGTCCGAAGAGGCTGCGGGTTAGATCAGCGCCTTCACTCCTCCATGTCCGAATAACC
>JBGSVA010000078.1:0-19952 GCA_041753155.1 Thermodesulfobacteriota bacterium
GGTTATTCGGACATGGAGGAGTGAAGGCGCTGATCTAACCCGCAGCCTCTTCGGACTAAGGGAGGATTGAGCGTCTCTTCGCTCCTCCTCTTATTTTATACTCCTTTACCAATGTTCTTAAGATACAAGGGAGGATTTTCTGTTAATCCTTTTCAGTTAGCTCTTTACATCCGCCATCAAAAACTAAATCCCCCTGTTTTGTCTTCAATAACCTAGTCACTTCGACACAGGGACATTTTGCTATCAGCCAACACCGACCAATTCCTCACTAGTTCAGAATTGTTCCCCTTTTTCTAAGGGGGAAAATAAAGAGGAAGCCGCGCAATCACCGAAGCCGACAATCCCGAAGCGGTGGTGGATGAGATTGTTGGGTCCATCAGCTAAATTCTCATGCATTAGGTTAAGCTTCGTAATCAAAGACAGCTGTTTCTATGATTCGGTTAGGTTCCTTATCGCTCCATGCTGTCTCTTGAATCTTCCTTAGGGTTTCAGGCAAGAAAAGTTTTTGACCTGTTTCCAAACATATCACTGCCGGCACATTCTCGATAATTATGACTTTGCCATCTGATACAAGAATATAGGACACTTTCTCATTAATAAAAGTCCCATAGTTCATATTGTCCGAATCATGATTATAATATGATAATTGAAGTTGATGGTTTAAGCCATTTAATAAATACAAGTCATCTTCAGAAATATCCCTATAAGACATTATTTTCAAACTATTAATTCGTGTAGGATACTTTTTGCCATTACTTATTATGTAAGATGCAGTCGGACAATATAACAAATACGCTGGAAGTGATTTTTTATTGCGAAATAGAATTTCCATTTCTTCTTTATCTGTATCTTTTTTGATATTACAATCTACATTATTCGCAAAGTCATCTAACAAATAAAAGGGGTAAATATTACTTGCAAATGGTTTAAATTCTGGATCTGATCCTTCATCATGCTCTCTTTTGTTTAACAAAGGCCAGAATTTTTCGTGGTCAATTATGTTTTTTAAATTGATGATAGGAATTCCTACATCAACATTTGATTTTTCAATTTGCTCTACAGCCTTACTAATGTTATCAAAAATTGATTTCGGTTCCTTAGAATGTGCTGCTTTGCAAGCAAAACCCCATTTCTTTCCACCAAACATAGCTATTACATCGGGGTTATCCCCCTTTGGAGTTTGCGGATTGTCGACACGTATTTCTTCAGGATCCAGAGCTAAACATAAACACGCAACATATAATTCAAATATTTTATTATTATCTTGATCTATAGATGGTGTTTTATCATTTAGAGTTGGGATGGAATTATTCAATAGTGCAAGATGAGGCTCAAGCCTATCAAAATAAGGATGCTCAGCTACCCTTACTATCTTTATCATTAAATCTTGTATACCAATAAATTCTCTATAGTTAGATCTGTAATCAATTTTTGGGTCTCTTTTGTTTGGATTTAAGTATTTGTCATAAATGTCTACAACATTTAGACAGAACTCTTCTAACACTGAACCTTGTTTAATCTCCAAGGTATGTTTTCTTAGAATATTTTCGAATTGGTCAACTAGTTCTACAACTTCCTTATAGGTATAAAATTGTTTTATCATGGGCTTCATTCCAATTTCTATTTATCGTTAATATAATGATGAATATCATTTACAAATAGTCCCAAAATCTTCCCTCTTTTCAATCCCTTATTTGAATGTCCTAAATCTCTTCTAAGGGCTAGCATTAAGTCTTCTATAGCAAAGACTCCCGTTGTTCCTATTTCTTTTTCAAGCGATTCAAAACTTATTCTTTTATAATCATAATATGCTTTTATTGCATCATCTGATCCCCATACAACTATCTTCTGTGTAAATTTAGCAAATATTTTTATCATTTCTTGTTCCGTAACCTTCTTTTTCCCTAATTTTTCTGCAAGTAAAAGTTGGAATATGAATTCTATGAATTCCTCATAAATTGGTGTTACTTGTTTTCTGTGTTCATTTTTAATGAAAGCTTGTTGCTCTAAACGTTTCGCAATAAGTACAGCAACAATTGAACCAAGAATCGAAGCAACTATTGTTGCACTGGCTGCGATGATGCCCGCTGCTAATGCTGGATCAAGTTTACTAAAAGGATGCCAAACAAAAACTGCTAGTTTGTAGGATGCAAAACATAACCCAGCTAATATTGCTAACAAAACAATGAATGAAAACAAAAGTCTAAATTTGTTTATCATATCGTTCGTAGTTTTATATTCCGGCACTCCCCCCTCCCTCAGAGGAGTGCCTGGCTAATTTCGATCAACTCGCCGCTTTGGCCTTCTTCTCTTCCTTTTCCTTCTTCGGAGGCTTGACTTCCTTCGTCAGGACGAGGTTCTTGTCCTTGCCGACGTCGACGACGACGTGGTCCCCTTCCTTGAACTCGCCCTTGAGTATCTCGTTCGCGAGCGGGTCCTGGATCATCTTCTGTATGGTCCTCTTCAGAGGCCGCGCGCCGTAAACGGGGTCGTATCCCTTCTCGGCTATGAGCTGCTTCGCCTCGTCCGTAAGGTCGAGAGCGATCTTCTTCTCGGCGAGCCTCTTCCTCAGGTGCTCGATCTGTATATCGACGATCTCCTTTATCTGCGCCAGGCCTAACGCCCTGAATATGATTATTTCATCGACTCTATTCAAGAACTCGGGCCTGAAATGGCTCCTCACGACCTCCAGGACGCGCTCTTCCATCGTCTCGGGCCTGTCGATGAACTCGTGTATGTATTCGCTCCCGAGGTTCGAGGTCATGATGATTATAGTGTTCTTGAAATCGACAGTCCTCCCCTGGCCGTCGGTCAGCCGCCCGTCGTCGAGAATCTGGAGCAGCACGTTGAACACGTCCGCGTGCGCCTTCTCTATCTCGTCGAACAGTATGACGGAGTAGGGGCGTCTCCTCACGGCCTCGGAAAGCTGCCCGCCCTCCTCGTATCCCACGTATCCCGGGGGCGCGCCTATGAGCCTCGACACGGTGTGCTTCTCCATGTATTCGCTCATGTCTATACGTATCATCGCGTGCTCGTCGTCGAACATGAACTCCGCGAGCGCCCGCGCAAGCTCGGTCTTTCCCACGCCCGTCGGCCCCAGGAACATGAACGAGCCTATCGGCCTGTTCGGGTCCGACAGCCCCGCCCGCGAACGCCTGAGCGCGTTCGATACGGCAGTTATGGCGTCGTCCTGGCCGATTACTCTTACATGGAGATTGTCCTCCATGTGTATGAGCTTCTCGACTTCCCCTTCGAGGAGCCTCGATACGGGCACACCCGTCCACCTCGAGACAATGGACGCTATGTCCTCCGCGTCTACCTCCTCTTTCAGCATCTGCTTACCTTTCTGGATACCGGCCAGCTCCTTGCTCAGCTTGTCGAGCTTCTGGTTCAGCTCGGGGAGCCTCCCGTACAGGAGCTCGGAGGCCTTCGAGAGGTCGCCCTTCCTCTGGGCGATCTCGGCGTCGGACTTCAACTGGTCTATCTCCTCTTTTGCCTTTCTTATTTCCGTTATGTGCTCCTTCTCCCTCTTCCACTGGGCCTTGAGCGTGTTGGATTCCTCTTTCTGATTCGCGATCGACCTTTCTATCACCTGCAGCTTTTCCTTCGAAGCCTCGTCCTTCTCCTTCTTGAGCGCCTCTCTTTCTATCTCAAGCTGCATTATGCGGCGCTCGACCTCGTCTATCACCGTAGGCAGGGAGTCTATCTCCATCTTGAGCTTGGCGGCGGCCTCGTCAATGAGGTCTACGGCCTTATCGGGGAGGAACCTTGCCGTGATGTAGCGGTTGGACAATACCGCCGCGGCGATAATCGCCTCGTCTTTTATCTTGACACCGTGATGGACCTCGTACTTCTCCTTTAGCCCGCGGAGTATCGAGATCGTCTCCTCTACCGAAGGCTCGTCGACGAAGACCTGCTGGAAACGCCTTTCGAGCGCTTTGTCCTTTTCTATGTACTTCCTGTATTCGTCGAGCGTAGTCGCGCCTATGCAGTGGAGCTCCCCCCGCGCAAGCGCAGGCTTCAGCATGTTGGACGCGTCGACGGCACCTTCGGCCGCGCCCGCGCCTACTACAGTGTGTATCTCGTCTATGAAGAGTAATACGTCCCCTTTCGATTCCGTGACTTCCTTGAGCACGGCCTTGAGCCTCTCCTCGAACTGCCCCCTGAACTTCGCCCCTGCAAGCAGTGAACCTATGTCGAGTGAGATGAGCTTCTTGTTCTTGAGACCTTCCGGAACGTCCCCGTTCACTATCCTCTGGGCGAGGCCTTCGACGATGGCGGTCTTTCCCACGCCCGGCTCGCCTATGAGCACCGGGTTGTTCTTGGTCCTCCGGGAGAGCACCTGTATGACGCGTCTTATCTCGTCGTCCCTGCCTATGACGGGGTCTATCTTCCCCTCGCGGGCAAGCTCCGTGAAATCCTTGCCGTATTGCTTGAGCGACTGGAGCGTATCCTCCGGGGACTGGCTCGTCACGGTCTGTCCGCCCCTTATGTCCTTGAGCGTACGGAGTATGCTGTCCCTCGTAATGCCTAACCTCTTGAACTCGTTCTTGAGCTCCCCGGTCGCGTCCTCAGCTATACCGAGCAGGAGGTGCTCGGTGCTTATGTACTCGTCGCCGAGGGATTTCGCTTCCTTCTCCGCGGTCTTGAACGCCTTACTCAGCTCGCGGCTGAGATAGACCTGCTCGGACTCCCCCTGCACCCTGGGGAGCTTCGCCGCCTCTCTCAGCGCTATCTCGCGCACTATGCCCGTGTTCACGCCGAGCTTGCCGAGTATCTGTATGGGAATGCCGCCGTCTGCAAGGAGCGCGGTGAGGACGTGCGGGATGTCCACGACCTGATTCTGCCCCTCCTGCGCGAGGGTCTGCGCCTCGGCCAATGCTTCCTGCGCTTTTATAGTTAGTTTGTCGAATTTCATTATCTCATTTTCTCCGTATGATTATTTTTATCTAAATATAGTAATCCAGGCCGGGAATTCAACCCTGAATTATTAAATAATTTGAGACCATTGGATGCGCAAAGCTTAAGCAGCAAGAGTACTGCGGCCGGGGACGCGAATTTCGTAAGCGTTATCCTCGGGCACGGAGGGAATTTCCGGAGCAAAAAATTAGTACTGATAGTCCTTTATTGCACGAATAACTTGACTTTTTTTTGCAGAAATAATAATATGGTTGATTGTCTGGTAAGAAAAACATAATTTACATAAGGAGGCCGAAATGAGTACATTGATTTCCGATGCTCTCCCTCAGGCTAGTCAGGTCAAACCGCTTGATACTTTCGAAGCGATAGGCTTGAGGAGATCGATTAGATGGTATGAACCCAACAAGCCTGTCGAAAAGTGGAAGGTGCAGGCTATGCTTGAAGCTTCAAGGATCGCCCCTTCAGCCGGTAACTTCAACGGGCAGAGGGCGATAGTGGTATACAGAGACGAAGACCCGGAGATCTGGGAATTCATCTCTGACTGGAGCCAGATCACGACGCAGATGGCTCCGATACTTGTTTTCTGGTGCTATGACCTGGCGTCATACGATGTCCAGGGTCAGCAGCTCCACGACCTTATGAGGACAGGCGCCCTCGATAAGGCCCACGGATGGGAATACGACCGTGTGAACAGGCTCTTCCCGCTGCCTGCTCTTCTCCCGGATTTTGTTCTCCACAGGCTCGCCTGTATCGACCTTGGAAACGCGATTCAAAACTCGATACTCACGGCTACGTCCCTCGGGTTAGGCTGCTGCCTAAACGGCGCGAGCGGCGGAGCGAGAAGGAACGTAAAGGAGAAATTCAACCTCCCGCCTTCATACGTATTCTGCTGGCTGATGACCGTAGGGTACCCGTCGGAAAGCATCGACGGCGGTGGAACGAGAGGGAGACCCCCGTTCGAAACCATGTTCTTCAAGGGCAAGGTAGGACAGCCCTTCGAAAGGGACCCGAAGACCGTCGAGCTCCTTAAGGAGCTGAAGATGATACAGGAGCCGGGACCGAAGCCGGGAAGACTCGAAGAGATCAACAAGCTCACGATCAGATTCGGGCTCGGAAAAGATGCCCTCACCGATTGGAAGCTCACCCCTTCACAGCTCAACGACCCGGTGAACGCCGTTGACAAGAAGGTAGAGCCTCTGAGCGCGGCGGAAGTCGAAGCTACCGCTGCAGGCGCCAAGGAAGGCGACTTCAAGCTCGTTCCGACGGTCAAGAGAGAGGTATTGGACCAATACAGGAAAGAAAAAGGTATCGGCGACGCCGACTAAATCAAAGGAGGTACACATATCATGGCAGAAGTAACGATTCAGATACCGGATCCGATATTGAACATAATAAAGAAAAGAGCCGAAATGACGAAGTCCACGCCGGAGCAGCTCATAGCCACGACGGCTATCCTCTGCTACGCGTCGGCTCACTATGATTCATCGAAGTGGCTCAAGTTCCAGGACCCGGAAAAGGGCGAAATGACAGCATCCTGGAAATAAGGTCATTATCAGGATCTGAAGCTTAAAAATAGTTACGAATAAGAACACAAAAAAGCGGGGAGCATCTTCCGATGGATCCCCGCTTTTTATTTTATATTTATATGTTCCGTTGAGTTCTAGATTCCGAGCTCCCTCGCTATGACGATGTGCTGTATCTCGGATGTGCCTTCGGTGATGGACGCAAGCTTGGCGTCCCTGTAATACCTCTCGACGGGGAACTCGACCCCGTACCCGTATCCGCCCAGCACCTGCACCGCCTCCGTAGCTACCCACTGGACGACGTCGGCCGCGTGGAGTTTCGCCATGGAGGCCTCCTTGAGCGCCTTCCTGCCGTTGCTGTAGAGCCAGGCCGCCTTGTATACGAGGAGCCTCGCGGTCTCTATCTTCACGGCCATCTCGGCGAGCTTGAAGCTTATCGCCTGGAATTTGGATATATGCTTCCCGAACGCCTCCCTCTCCTTCGAATATTTAAGCGCGAACTCGAACGCCGCCTGCGAGAGGCCGACCGATTTGGCGGCGTGCGTTATACGCGCGCCTAATAATGTATCCATTGCGCCGTTAAATCCCCCTTCGCCGACGAGGAGGTTCTCCTCAGGTATCTCGCAGTTCTCGAACACGAGCTCCGCAGTGTCGGCAGACCTGTGCCCGAGCTTGTGTATCTTGTTCTTCTCGGTGAAGCCGGGGGCGTCCGAGTCCACTATGAAGAGGCTTATGCCCGTCCCCTTCTTGGTCTTGTCCGTGTAAGCGGCGACTATGACGTAATCGGCCATCGTCCCGTTCGTGATCCAGGTCTTGGTCCCGTTGAGATAATATTTCCCGTCCTTCTTCGTTGCGGTCGCGCGTATGCTCCTCGCGTCCGATCCCGCGTCGGGCTCGGTCAGCGCGAGCGCGCCTATGACCTTGCCCTCTATCCCCGGTATCAGGTACTTCTTCTTTTGTTCATCGGTGCCGAATTTATACACGGGTACGCAGGATAGGCTCGTATGCGCGTTTATACACATGGCTATGCCCGCGTTTATGCGCCCCATCTCCTCGGCGAATATGCATTCCGTAACCTTGTCCAAACCCACTCCGCCGTACTCCTCGGGGAAGGAGATGCCGAGGAAACCCATCTCCCCGAGCTTGGGGAATATCTCCCTGGGGAATTTTTCGTTCTTTTCCGCGTCCTCCACGAGCGGCGCTATCTCGTTTTCGCCGAAGTCCCGGATGGTGTCCCTGAACATCTGCTGTTCTTCTGTAAACTCGAAATCAATAGGCATAGTGCCCTCCAAAACGGGTGTCTTTTTTTGAGATTGATTATAGCACGATTATGAAATTTGTGTAATGAAGTCAACCGGCGGGGATAAATTTACCTTGACTTTTTTTTCGCATTTTTATTATAGTAGTAATGGGACCGGGGAGCGGTGGCTAACAAAATACACTAAGGAGGTATTGACCATGGCTGTTGCAAGGATCACAGAGATAATAGGTTCGTCGCCGAAATCATGGGACGATGCTGTAAAGAACGCCCTCGAAAGGGCGAACAAGACGCTCCGCGGGCTCACGGGCATAGAGGTAACGAAGATGAACGCCGCCGTCGGTAAAGGCGGGAAAATCACCGAATACAGGGCGCACATAAGGATTACGTTCATATTAGAGGGTTGAAGAGTCCGGCTGTAATATCTTCGAAGTATACGATTTAATAGAGAGTAAGGGGAGCGGTTTCCATGCCGCTCCCTTTATTATAGTCAATGATTAAACTACATTCCGTGGTATTACATGTCCCGGTTCATTTAAATCCGCCGGGGACGGGTTTATAAATTCGGCAGCTGACGAATTACGGTTTCTAACCTATACCCCGGCTTATTAAACCCCGGCCGGATTCCTTCTTCGTATGTACCATATTCCCGACAGCAGGATCAGTGCCGCGAATACTATAAAACCCCACTCCGACATCGTCGGTATCGGATTCGGGCCGCGCTCGGAACCCTGTGTGATAAATAAACCGAACGCCACGGGCCTGTCCCCCACGTTGATGGTGTCGATTACGGTATTCGTGGAGGTGTTTATTACCGATACCGTGTTGTCCGACGCGTTCGCGACATAGACCCGCGCGGAATCCGGCGTCACATCGATACCTAAAGGCTCCGCCCCTACATCAACAGTATCGATTACGGTATTCGTGGAAGTGTCTATAACAGATACCGTCCCGTCCAATGCGTTCGCGACATAGACCCGCGTACCGTCAGGAGATACCGCAACCCCACCAACAGGCACACCCCCCACGTTAATGGTATCAATGACATTATTCGTGGAAGTGTCTATTACCGATACCGTGTCGTCGTCTGCGTTCCCGACATAGACCCGCGCACCGTCAGGAGTTACCGCGACACCTGTGGGCTGCATTCCTACATTAACCGTATCGATTACTATGTTCGTGGAAGTGTCTATTACCGATACAGTGTTGTCGTTAAAATTTCCGCCGTAAACCCTGGTGTTACCGGGAGTTACCGCGACACCTGCGGGCCCGTCTCCCACATTTACCGTATCAATAACCGTGTTCGTGGATGTGTCTATAACAGATACCGTGTCGTCGTCCTCATTCGCAACATATACCCTGGTGTTATCGGGAGTTACCGCCATACCTATAGGCCCGTTTCCCACATTTACCGTATCGATAACCGTGTTCGTGGATGTGTCTATAACAGATACCGTGTCGTCGTCATTATTTCCGACGTAAACCCTCGTACCGTCGGGCGATACTGCTACAGGTATGGGCCTGTCCCCCACAATAATCGTATCGATCACAGTATTCGTTGCTGTGTCTATTACAGATACGGTATCGTCAATCACATTTGTAATATAAGCGAAAGGCTGCGCAAAGCCTGGCATGGAAAAGCCAAGAACAATCAATGCCGATATAAAGAGAGTACCGAACCTCATATGATCCTCCTTCGACAAGATTTAAAAAATATAGGAAATACCAATATGAACCCAATAATAGTTAAGATAAGCTGTAAATGCAATAGTCTGATAATTCAACGGCAGGCGCAACGTAATAATCGCGTTATGGGTGCTGCCGGGTCAGAGCACATTCCCCCGGCCGCTTGACAATCCCCCATTAGATTTATAATAGTAAATATCACATTTTAAGGAGCCTGAAATGACGAAGAAGGAAAGCTCTGAAACCATCTTTACGGAATTCCTTAAGATACTCGAGACCCAGAAGAACGAGATCGAGAAGATTACGAAGCCCATCCTCGAGGGCCAGAAGAAGGCCCAGGAAATGACGAAGCCTGTCATGGAATATCAGCAGAGGCTATTCATGGAATCCCTGGAGCTCCAGAAAGCGCTCATGGAAAACATTATCGAGACCACGAAGCGGATGCTGAGGATAATGTCCGAGAACCCGATGAAGTACGGGAGCGGGTCGGGTCTGGGGATGGCGGACGACAAGTTCTCCGAATATATGAGGAACATGCAGAAGATTCAGGAAGGGTGGATGGAGCAGCTGAAGAGCACGGCGTCGATGTTTCAGGACTTCATGAAAAAGGGCTCCTGATTGCGCTCTGTCCTTTTACTATTTTCTTCCGAGCCTGATCCGATACTGAAGGCGGAGCTGACCCCGTATGAGTGCGCACAGCTTCAGGAAGAATCCAATTAGAACGCCATGCAGCATCCATCCGATACCTGGACGACTGGGGACGCTTATGAGGCTTACGCTGGACGCTGGAGCCGGCTGGTAGCGCGCGAGTTCCTCGCGTGGCTGGAGACTGGCCCGAGCCTGCGCTGGCTCGACGTTGGCTGCGGCACAGGCGCTCTGTCCCAGACGATCCTGGCTGTTGCCGACCCCTCGGAGGTAGTCGGTATCGATCCCTCGGAGGGATTCATCGCCCATGCCCGCCAACACACGCAGGATCCACAGGCCACGTTCCGGACCGGCAATGCGCAGCACCTGCCGGTCGAGGACAGCGGGTTCGATGTCGCTGTGGCCGGTTTGGTGCTGAACTTCGTGCCCGATCCGGCTAGGACAGTGGCCGAGATGCGGCGCGCAGTGCGGTCTGAGGGCACGGTTGCCGCCTATGTCTGGGATTACGCCAGCGGTATGCAGCTCATGCGACACTTCTGGGACGCAGCAGTGGCGCTCGATCCAGCGTCGCGGGAGCTTGACGAGGGCCAGCGCTTTCCGCTCTGCCAACCCGAACCTTTGCGCGCCCTATTCGACCATGCCGGGCTGGGGGGCACCGCTGTAGGCATGATCGACGTGCCGACAGTGTTCAAGAATTTTGACGACTGCTGGTCGCCGTTCCTCGGCGGCCAGGGTCCGGCGCCGACCTATTGCATGGCGCTTCCCGATGACCGGCGCGTCAAGCTCAAGGACCGGCTCAAAGCGACATTGCCAGTCGATGCCGATGGCGTTATTCGTCTGACGGCGCGCGCTTTCGCCGTTCGCGGCGTCAAACCGGCATAACGGACGACAAGTTCTCCGAATATATGAGGAACATGCAGAAGATCCGGGAAGGCTGGATGGAGCAGCTGAAGATCACGGCGTCGATGTTTCAGGACTTCATGAAAAAGGGGTCTTAGTAAATAATTAGCAAGTGTATTTAGTTCATTACACGGCATTCCTAAAGTAATAACCAACCTGTGAAGATAAAAGGAAATTATATCGTTCAATCTCTTCTCTCTTTATACTTCCCGTCCGTTAACGACAATATCAAATACCTTCTTTCCGTAGCTGCAAATACCAACCCATACATGCTATTGCTAATAGTATTTTCATCCAAATTTCATATATGCAATAGTAACAGGCTATTATAGCTTTACAAATCTTCGCATATGCGTACAAAAACCCTTGACAATGGTAAAGTGAACCTTTATATTAGATACATATCGCGTACAGGAGGTCATTACGATGGCAACTAGCAAACATGCTTACGATGTAAAAGATTTTACCGAGCCGGTAAAGGAACTATCGAAGCTCGTAAAGGAGACGTACCTGAATACCCTCGATTTCTCTCTTTCGGTGGCCGAGGAAAACAAAAAGGTTTTGAACAAGCAGCTCGACTACGTTATCGAGGCGGAGAAGGACTACATCAGTTCCGTGAAGGATTTTTACGGATCGCTTCCGAAACAGAATTATCCGTTCGCCAAGGTCGATACAATCGCTTTCGACGACGGGCTGGCCAAGGTTTTTGAATTTCAGAAGAACCTGGCAGACTCGTTCAAGGGCATTTCGGGTAACGTCGCTCTGGAGAGCCACGATTTCGCGAAGAAGAACGTGATCAAGGCTTTTACGATGTTCGACGAAGCGCTTGATTCTTTCAAGATATAATCGGGCGTTGGTAATTTTGAAAAATTGAACGGGAGGGCCAATTATCCCGGCCTTCCCGGATAAACCAAAATCAACCGTTTTTCTCGTTTATTCGATTTCAGCCGATTAGATCGAATAAGTCCCGGTAATTCCGGGTACCCTCATACCTTACGGGTATCGAAGGGGCGTATTGTCATGACTCTATAAAGTAATCCCGTTCGTCTCAGGGATAGGATAAAGGGGAATATGAAAAAACAGAAACACCTCGACAAGCTCACCCCGAGGCTCGCCGAAATAGAATCGGGCGCGCCTGAAGAAAATTACGCATCGTACTCGTTCGGCGGGGATGACGGGCTCGACCAGGAAGGCGCGGACTTCGATCCGGGATTCGCATCCGGGATGGGGGGCGCGGGCCGGAAGAAGCCCCGGAAATCGAAGCTCGAAGAGCACCTCAGGCTACTCCACGCCTATTTCAAGGACCTCGAGCACGAAACGTCCCTCCTCTCGCCCAAGGAAGAGCTCAGGATAGCGGCCAACATAAAGAAGTGCGAGAACAAGGCCGAGGCCATACGGGCGGTACTTTCCGAAATTTCCCAGGACACAGGCAGGAAAAAAAGCACACTCAAAAAATACCCCGTCTACACGGGCACGGACATGATCAACTACATGGGGAGGATGAATACCTTATCCAACGCCTACGTGAGAAGGTCCTCCGAGCTCAAGAACAGGTTCATAAAGTCGAACCTCAAGCTCGTAATCAGCATCGCGAAAAACTACATGGGCAGGGGTCTCCCCCTGGCCGACCTCATTCAGGAAGGCAACCTCGGACTCATGAGGGCCGTCGAGAAATTCGACTACACCCTCGGATACAAGTTTTCCACGTACGCGAGCTGGTGGATACAGCAGGCCGTGTTCAGGGCGCCCTTCGAGAAGACGAAGACCATCAGGATACCGGTCTATCTCTACGAATGGGCGGGGAAGGTGAGGGCGGTCACGACTATGCTGTCGAGGGAGCTGGGACGGGAGCCTACGTGCGAGGAGATCGCGAAGGAGCTCGGCATATCCCCCGCGGTCGTAAAGAGGATCATACAGACCGCGTCCGACGTGATGAACAACGTACAGTCCCTCGACACCCCCATATCGAACGAAGACCAGAGGACCCACGTCGAATTCGTCGAGGACGAGAAGATACCCCCGCCCGATTCAGCCATATTGAAACGTACGGTCCAGAACAGGGTAGAGGACATTCTCTCGATGCTTACACCGAAGGAGCAGGAGGTAATCAGGATGCGCTTCGGCATAGGCATAGAAACCACATACACGTTAAACGAGATAGGGGACAGATTCGGGGTCACGCGCGAGAGGATAAGGCAGATAGAAAAGTCCGCGCTCGAAAAGATATCGACTTCCTATATCGGGGAATATTTAAGGGACCTGATCTAGGGCACGGTACCGCTAAGCAAATAGGGTCGCCATTTCTCGACGTAGGCGTCGAGGTCGAAAGGCGGCGTCCAGTCCTGCTCGACGAAGACGTAAAGCTCCTGCCCGGGATAAATCTTGTTCGGGTTCACGATCGTGCCCATGTTGGCCTGATAGATTTGCACCCACTGCCTGCAGTCGAGGAAATAGTACCCCGCCAGCAGATGCAGCTCCTCCCCGCTCTTTACCGTGTGGATGATCAGCTTCTTAGGCGGCTCAGGCGGGAATTCGATCGCGCTTGTAACCCGCACTACCAATCCAAGAAATACCAAAGTTATTATAAAAGCAACCGTAATACGCATCATCGTTCACAATTATAATACAATTTCACTGCCCGGTCACCATTTTTATGTTTCCGATATCAGTGATGTACAATATCACTTCCATACGGATAAAAACAATGCGGGCAATAATCCAGCGGGTAAAAGAGGCGAGGGTAGAGGTCGAAGGCGAGGTCGTGGGCCGGATAGGGGAGGGTATGCTCATTCTCCTCGGGGCGGGGAAGGACGATACAGAGGAGGACGCCGAGTATCTCGCGGAGAAGATTTTGACCCTCCTCTGATTTTTATTTCTATACATTTGTTAATGGGGACTTGTTTCACTGGCGGGTATTTTGGGAATAGTCGGGGTTTTGGTTATAAGAAGAAGGAAAGTAACGGCTTAAAATCTTCAGTTGACAATTAAACGCAACGAGGAGGCTCAGTCCACCTTGTTTTTTAATTGACCATCAGAGCACAGTATCTAACTGTGTGCTTACAGTGAACCTGGATTAATCTGGACGAAAGGGGAGCAGTACAAAAGGTGTGCAGTACATACAACCCATCCACATAACTTCATACAACATTTAACAATATAGAAACTCCATGGACACCTGTGGTAACATAAAGGTAAGGATACATTTCTGGCTTTGTTATATTAAGCAGGGGGAATGTTTTATTGACGGAATATCTGAATGAAGTAATCATAATTGGTGGCGGTCAAGCGGGTCTATCAACAAGTTATTTCCTCAAGCAAAACGGTGTTGATCACCTAGTTCTGGACAAGGGTAAAGTAGGTGATACATGGCGCTTGAAACGTTGGGACTCTTTCTGTCTGGTAACTCAAAACTGGCAATGCCAATTGCCTGGATTCCCATATAAAGGAGATCAACCGGAAGGTTTTATGGGAAGAGATGAAATAGTAGAATACCTTGAACAGTATACTGATCATTTCAATCCTCCAATTAAAAACTGTTGCACAGTTAACAAATTATATTTTGATGATTCAAAGTCGTTATATGTAGTAGAAACAACGGATGGAGAATTGTATGCGGATAATATTATTATCGCATCCGGTACATTTCAGAAAAATAGGATCCCTGAATATGCCGGAAATTTATCCTCGGATATTACACAGCTGCATTCTTCAGAATATAAAAATCCAAATAGCCTACCTGATGGGGGTGTATTAGTAGTAGGTTCAGGTCAATCGGGTTGTCAGATAGCTGAAGATTTAAAAAACGCTGGTAAAAATGTATATCTCGCTATTGGTAGAGCCCCAAGGGTGCCAAGGCGTTACAGGGGTAAGGATATACTTCAGTGGGCCGATCAGATAGGCATGTATGATATAAAAATAGATGACCATCCAGAGGGCAAATCTTTAAGATTTAAAGCCCACCCCCATTTAAGCGGTAGAGACGGTGGTCATACAATCAATCTCCGTAAGCTTGGGAAAGAAGGCTTTAACTTGCTAGGGAGAATAACGAACATAGATGGGTACATGGTTTTTGTGAAAGATGATATACAAGAAAGCTTAAACAATGCAGATGAAGCTGCTGCAAAAATTAAGAAATCTATCGATGAATATATCGATAAACATGGTATATCGGCGCCGCTTGAACCGCCTGAAAACATAGAATGGGAACCTACTGAAACAATTGAAAAATTGGACCTTATGAAAGAAGATATCAAAACTGTGATTTGGGCGACCGGATATAGACATGACTATAGCTGGATAGATATCCCGGTGTTTGATGACCGTGGTTACCCTGAATATGAGAGAGGAGTTACAAATTTTCCAGGTCTTTATTTTGTTGGACTCCACTGGATGCATACATGGGGATCCGGTCTTTTTTATAGTGTGGGCAGAGACGCGGAATACATCGCTGATCAAATAATTTGGAAAAAATTAAATAACATAAAGTAAGGAGGTGCAATGATGAAAGTTTCAATCCGTTTTATTGTCTTGGCTACAGTTGTGTTTTCATTGCTTATTACAACCTATGGCGTGCATTCAAAGAGCGTGGAGGCTAAAGAAGGGGTTGACCCTGTGGAGGTTTCGCCTGAAACTTACAAAGTTATTCTAGATAATGATTATATTCGCGTGCTTGAGATCTCCGCAAAGCCAGGCGATAGGGATGAAATGCATTCTCATCCGGTCAATGCATGGTATGCAGTTGAGGGAGCCAAAATCAGACTACATACTCCTGATGGAGATTCCAAAGATGTTGATATAACTCCAGGTACGGCAAACTTTCAAGATTCTATTGATATGCATTCAATGGAAAATATAGACGATACTGATCTGAAACTTATCATGGTTGAATTGAAAGACAAAAAACTTCCCACGATTCCAACTAGCGGTCCAGATGCGGTTAAGGTTTCACCTGGTGTTTATAAGACTTTAGCGGAGAATGAGACATTTCGTATAATTGAAATCACCGAAAAGCCGGGTGAGAAAGACGAAGTGCATGGACATCCTGCAAATGTATACTATGTTCTTTCCAATGCCGTCGGGACTTTGCACCCGGAAGAAGGGGAGCCCAAGGTAGTAGAGCTAAAAGAAGGCATGGCTAGTTTTCAGGAGCCTGTAGAGAAACACCAGCTTGAAAATACTGGTGATACTGACATAAGAACTATTATGTTTGAGTTGAAGAGTCAATAGGCGTGCCTCTTCTTTAACAGAGGGTGAACAGAGGTCATACTGACTATATATACGAGTGTTACGGATATATAGTCGGCGAACTGCGGACCTAGGGGTATGAGTCTGTAGATCGGTGGTATTTCATCTACCGTATATATCAGATCATCAGGGCGCGTAGCCAATGAAGATTCCTTAATTACTCGCGGGTGAGCAGGATAGAACGAATTTGCATCAATGGTGGATTTAATTCAACAGAAATGGACTTATTGCTACGGTCGATTCCTTATTTCCGTGCTCCCATGATTATTCTTAAAGTGTGCGTGAATTTTATGACCGGCAGTTTGAGTTGGGTTTCGGACGATTGTCGAAAAAGAGCGGCGAGTTAAAACTTTCTTTTCCCCCAGGCGCATGATTATTTGTACAGTTACTTAAGATCAGCATACGGAAATTTCAGAGGGGGACGGCTGCGGATTCGGTATTGTCATCTGTCTTAATCCAAACTTAAAAACTTTCCGATTCATATTTCTCAAACTTGTGAGCTCGTAAAACAAAAGACTGCGTATTTCAACAAGTCAATATCTAAAGAGGGTTTCGAGCCGTAATTAATGTGTTGCTAAAAGTATTCCATGTACCGGAAAAATGCTGTAAAATAAGATAAAAAGATTGGAGGATGAGCGGAATCAACTATTTCCTTAGCGCGGCGGCCGGGGACTCGGCAAGTGCGTTAAGTATTAGAACCGAAAATACTCTCGTTCAGCTCCGGCTCAATGGAAAAAATCGACCGGATACAGGTCCCCGGTTATATTGATCGTCATATAGTTCAAGCATAAAATGGGATATACGAAACGGATGCGGGATGCAGCGTTATGCGCGCAATAATCCAGCGGGTAAAAGAGGCGAGGGTCGAGGTCGAAGGCGAGGTCGTGGGCCGGATAGGGGAGGGTATGCTCATTCTCCTCGGGGCGGGGAAGGACGATACGGAAGTGGACGCCGAGTATCTCGCGGAGAAAATTTTGACGCTACGCATATTCGAGGACGTTGAAGGCAAGATGAACCTGTCCTTGACCGACACGGGCGGCGAGGTCCTCGTAGTCTCCCAGTTCACGCTATACGGCGATTGCCGAAAAGGGAGGCGCCCTTCGTTCGACAAGGCCGCCCCTCCGGAGACCGCCGAGGAATTATATGAGATCTTCGTGAGAGAGATCAGGGAGCGGGGCGTTAATGTGGAAACAGGCAAATTCCGCGCCATGATGGACGTGCATCTGGTCAACTGGGGTCCTGTGACGCTGATGCTGGACAGCAAAAAGGGGTTTTAGGGGATAGAGGATGTCCAGGAATGATTCCACTTATAAATTACGGAACTGTTAAATTACAGAACTGTTCCGATACCACATTCGATTAATAGCCCATCATTTACATCGCCGCGTCCGTCGGGGTTTATTATTACTTGAACGACCGGCCGGATAAACAGCCACGGAGCAACTTGGATACGGTAATTCAATTCTAAAAGAGTCTCAGAATTCCGAATACCTCCTCGGATCATACAGATTATTTTGAATCCAGGGATTTATTTGAGCACTCACAAGTGAGCACAAAAATTTATATTGACCACATATACAATTTTGATGATATGGTTAGCAAAACAAATGATTTGCTATGGATATTATCATCATTTGTTTTATTTAGATAAATATTTTTCTAGAACACAGGAGGGATAGTCAAATGCGTAGCACTATCAAACAAAAGTTGTATTTTATAGCAATAGTCGTTATTAGCGTTTCCTTGTACATACTTCCCGAGACTGGTCTTGCGGATGAAGTAGTCGCGTACAGGGGCACCTTTTTAGACATGGTAGGAGATCCGTGGCAAGCCGAAGATGAAAGCGAGGCTGCCCGCTTCGTTCAGGACGGGCTACTTGTCATTGAAAACGGAAAAATCAAAGATTTCGGCGAGTACGAAGCACTTAAAGGCAAGTATCCAAACGTGGAAGTCGTGACTTTCGAAAACCGTCTTATTGTTCCGGGCTTTATTGACGGGCACATCCACTTCCCACAGACAAGAGTAGTGGGCGCTTACGGAAACCACTTGCTCGAATGGCTTCAGAACTCGATATACCCGGAAGAAAGTAAGTACTCAAACCCGGCTTACGCGCAAGAAGGAGCTGAGAAATTTTTTGATTACCTGCTGGCGAACGGCACAACGACGGTTCAAGCATTTTTGACATCTTCTGATGAATCAGTGAAAGCTTACTTTGATGAAGCTACTAAACGCAATATGAGAGTTATCGGGGGTTACACCGGAATCGATATGCATGCTCCTGACTACTATAAAGATACTCCGGAAAAATTTTACAAATTATCTAAAAAGAATATCGACAAGTATCACATGAAAGGCCGGAACTTATACGCCATAACCCCGCGCTTTGCCTACGGCAGTGATAAAAAAGAGCTCGAGATGGCGCAGAAGCTGAAAAAGGAATGCGAGAGCTGCTGGGTAAACACCCATCTCGCTGAAACCCCCGATGAGTACTACGGCGTCATGGAAATGTACCCGGATGCCACGGACTATCTTGCCGTATATGAGGAATTCGGCCTGGTAGGACCGAAATTCTCGGGCGGCCACAGCATCTATATGAGCGACGACGCCTTCCGCCGTCTCGGGGAATCGGGCGGCGCCGCGGTATTTTGTCCGGCATCTAATCTGTTCCTGGGAAGCGGTTTGTTCCGCATCGGAAAAGCTACCGACCCTGATCAAAGAGTGCGTCTCGCACTCGGAACTGACATGGGTGGAGGAAACTACTTCAACATGTTTCAAGTCGCGAGCGAAGCCTATAAGGTAGGGATGCTTAACAACTTAGTCTTACAAGGCGATCTCGATCCAAGGCAGAAGGACCTTAAGGAAGCTCAGCGGAATAAGATTTCCCCCTACAGGGGTTTTTATTTGCTTACGCTCGGCGGCGCTCATGCGCTCTACCTAGACGAGTGGCTGGGCAATTTTGAGCCTGGGAAAGAGGCTGACTTCGTGGTATTGGACGTCGATGCAGGTCCTGACTATATGGCCTGGCACCAATCGCTTTACGGCGGGCCGGGAGCGCCTAAGACAAAAGACGATGCAGCAAAGAAGTTCTTCAGCCTGATCGCGTTCGGTGATGACAGAAACGTTGATAAAACCTATGTCGCCGGCAAGCTGGCTTACGAAAAGAAACAGTAGTAGAACAAAACAGCTAAAGATCGCCGATTGAGCAATCTTAAGTTCCTGGCGCTTATGTGTTCTTGGAGCACACTACACGCTCAATAAAATCAGATAGTCCGAGTATGAGCGGTCATTTGTTTCCCTCTATCCTGAGTGGGTTTATTTTTTGGGGATACAGCTAAATTGCGCGAATATTGAGAAAATAGCTGTACCAAAGGACAGTGCCCATGCCGAACCCTATTACTAAAGCGTCGTTGATATCGCTCCGTCCGTCGGGGTTGACGATTATCTGAACGTCCGTCTTTCGACAAGGCTGCTCCTCCCGAGACGGCGGAATGGCTGTACGAATTGTTCGTCGGCGAGCTCAGGGAGCGCGGGGCGAATGTCGAGACAGGCATGTTCCGCACGATGATGGACGTGGATCTCGTCAACTGGGGGCCGGTGACGCTGATGCTGGACAGCAAGAGGGAGTTTTAAAAATAAAAAATCCTCCCTTGTATCTTAAGAACATTGGTAAAGGAGTATAAAATAAGAGGAGGAGCGAAGAGACGCTCAATCCTCCCTTAGTCCGAAGAGGCTGCGGGTTAGATCAGCGCCTTCACTCCTCCATGTCCGAATAACCG
>JBGSVA010000079.1:0-7023 GCA_041753155.1 Thermodesulfobacteriota bacterium
CAGGACAAAACAAAGATAGTCCAGATATGGGGAGAGATACTCGACGAAGGGTTCACGAGCGTCCCCAACATACTCCTCAGATACAGATCCAGGATAGGCTTAAAACCCAAACACATCATGCTCATTATCGACATCATGTCCCACAAGTGGGACTCCGAATATCCGTTCCCCAGCTACTCGACTCTTGCCAGCAGGTCGGGGATAGAGGAGAGGAGTGTGAAGCGTATTACCCAGGACCTCGAGGAGCTCAAGCTCCTGATAAAAACACCGCGGTTTGACGATGAAACGGGCGCGCAGGTCACGACCGTGTTCGACTTCCGCCCGCTCGTCCAGAAGCTCATCGAGGAGATGAATAAGGGAGAAGATGAAATTTATTTCGAAGACGACGAAGAATATGGAGTCGGCAGACTGTCTAAAGAAAACATCACGCCTCAAAGAAATAATAATAAAGAAATCAACAAGTTAAGGCATGACAATAATGTCATGGGGGAGGGTGACAAAAACGTCACCCGGGGGGTGACAAAATTATCACCGGGGGGGGTGACAATAATGTCACCCAAAGAATACTCATATAATAAGAAGACTATTAGTAAAAGAACCCGCGAGGAAAGCCTTACCTACAGTAGAGAAAAAGCATGCGGTAAAATTGCCACAAGTGAAGACGAAAAAAGGGTTCGTAAATATTTAAGAGATGCTATTTTTAGAAAGAGAATCTTTGAGCTTTATGACAACCTGATAAATGTAAAATCAATCGAGGAGATTGTTGAAGAGGGGGCGTACAGGGCTTGCAAGGACATGATCGTCAACAGGGTGCTCGAAATAGAAGGGAAAGGGGCATCGGTTGACCCGGCGAAGGTAGCGAAACTTACAAGAAAAAACTTCCCCTATGGAAGCCTTCCTCGTGACGCCGGCAGGACGAGAAACGTTTTCACGAGCACGCTCTGCGACCTCGTATCCAGCATTGTGATGAGCTCCGTCGTCAAGAAGGATGCCGATTAGAATCCAACCTCACGCTGCGCTATCTAATATTGATAGTAAACATATTGGCTCTAAATGAAAAAATTAAAAACAAATACGCAGTTCAACAGCCGACATGCGTCCCCCGGGGGCGGCTCCCCCCGCGGTTGACATTTGTCGAGGTCTATTTAATATAATTTTCCACAAAAATTACAGATAGGGGGGAGGTAACAAATGGCGACTAGCATCCCGCGCGTAAAGGAAGCAAGAGAAATACTAAAGAAAAATAAAATCGTTATAGCCGGCGTAGGAGAGACCGAGCAGGGGAAAATACCCGATAAGAGCTCGTTCCATTTCCTTTCGCTTGCGTCCAAGCTGGCGATCGAGGACGCCGGAATTAAAAAATCAGATGTGGACGGGCTAGTTACCGCCTTCTCTCTCGTAGAACATACTTTCATGCACTGCACTACGTTCGCCGATTACTTCGGCATGAGACCCAGGTTTTTCTCGTCTGTCGCCGTAGGAGGAGCCACTGCCGTATGGATGGTAGCCGAGGCCGCTATGGCGATTGCGTCTGGACAGGCGGAGGTCGTCCTCTGCGTGAGGGGAGACAACACCCTATCCGGCATATCCTCGTCAGGGATGCTTGCCCTTATCAGGGAGATGTGCCACGCCGAATTCGAATTCCCCTACGGCCTCACCACCCCCGGCGGTTACGCGCTTGCCGCTCAAAGGTACCTCCACGACTTCGGAGCCACACGCGAGCACCTTGCTGCGGTGGCGGTGACGATGCGCAAGCACGCGGCGCTCAAAGAGAACGCAATGAACAAGGAGCCGCTCACCATCGAAGAGGTCATAAACTCCCGCGTGATCGCCGAGCCGCTCACCAAGTATGACTGCTCCATCATTTCGGACGGCGGCGCTGCTTTCATCGTCACGACCGAGGCCAAGGCGAAGGAGCTTGGAATAAAAAATCCCCTCGCCCACCTCTGGGGCATGGGCCAGGGTTATTCACACCAGTACCTCACGACGCTCCGCGACTTGGACCAGATCTACAACGCCATAAACAATTCCGGCCAGCGGGCTTTCCAGACGGCCGGCATCGGCCCCAAGGACGTCGACGTCGCATTCCTTTACGACTGCTTTACGATAACCGTCCTTCTTGAGCTCGAGGGTCTCGGCTTCGTCCCGAAAGGGGAGGGCGGCCCCTTTGCCCTCGAGGGGCGCATGGAGATAGGAAAGGACCTACCCGTGAACACCCACGGCGGACTCCTGTCCCAGGCACACCTGGGAGCCATGCACCACGTTATCGAGGCGACGCTCCAGTTAAGGGGAGCCGCCGGGCCGAGGCAGGTTAAGGACGCGGAGGTCGCGCTCGTGCACGGGAACGGAGGCATTGTATCGGCCCACAGCACGGTAATCCTGGGCAAGGAACCACTTTCTTAAAAAAGGAGATTGCTAAAAATGGCTGAAAGTAAAACATACGAAAAACCGCTACCCGACTTCCGTCCCGAGACCAAGCCCTACTGGGATGCCTGCAAGAAGCACGAGCTTGTGCTGCCCAGGTCAAAAACGACCGGAGAGTTTTTCTTCTACCCCCGGGCCATGTCCCCCGGCGAAGACATGTCGGAGGAGATAGAATGGGTAAAAGCCAGCGGGAAGGCGAAGGTATGGACCTACTCGATCCATCACATGGGGCCTTCCAAGGCATACAAGAACGACCCCCCGTACGTAGTCGCCCTCGTGGAAACCTCGGAAGGGGTAAAAATGATGACCAATATCGTTGACTGCGATCCCAAGGACGTCCGCATAGGCATGGACGTGGAGGTCGTGTTCGACGATGTCACCGATGAGGTGACTCTGCCTAAGTTTAAGCCGGCGAAGTAACGCGGCACTGGCGGCACTGTAGTCAGCGGCAGCCCCGGCTTTACGCCCGCTTCGGGCCAATCGCCGCGAGCGCTTGATATTTATATTCGAAGGAGATTCTGCAAATGGCACAGGAAGACACACGGCTTTTCTATGAAGACCTCGAGGTAGACGCCGAGCATAAGAGCACGGGCAGGACCATTACCGAAACGGATGTGGTGAGCTTCGCCGGGCTCTCGGGCGATTTCAACAACATGCACATAGACGAGGAGTTCGCCAAGAACACCGTGTTCAAGACCAGGGTCGCGCACGGCCTCTGTGTCCTTTCCGTAGCGTCGGGTCTCTGGTTTACGATGCCGCGGCTCGCTACGATCGCCTTCATGGGCCTCGAGGACTGGAGGTTCTCGGGGGCCGTAAAGTTCGGCGACACAATTCACATAACCCGGAAGCTCGTGGAAAAGAGAGAGCACAAGCGCCCCAACATGGGCTTTCTGATCTTCGAAGTAAACGTCCACAACCAGGGCGGTGAGATTGTCCAGAAAGGGAAATGGGTGATCCTCGTTCAGAGGAAAGAAAACGCCTGACCGCCCGCCCCGACCCGGCTTTCTCGAACTAGTCTGAATACCCGCGCGGTCCCGACGTGGTGCGCGGGCAACCTCCATTAATGACTCGATATTATTTTGCTAAAATCGCAATTTGCATAAAAATTTTGGCCGCAGTCTAAAAAAGTATCTTGACATGGGCAATCCAAATGTGATAAAACCCATTCCATATGGTTCTAGTCACCCTTGTGGAAGGTGGAAATTCCACAAAAACACAAATAACATAAGGAGGTATGGAGAGATATGGTTCCAGTTGAAGCATTGTTGGGCTACGTTTTGTTGATGGTGGGTTTCGTGTTCTTCTGTAATGGCATGACCGTATTGGGCAAGACCGGGGCTAAAGAAGTTGGTGTTTTAAACTTTGCCGTAGGCGTGCTTATCCTTATTGCGGCATGGCAGCTTCACAGCATCGGATTGACGGCTGCAACAGCGCTGATCTCGATGTTCGCCCTGATCTACTTCATGGTCGCGGGTATTTTTATTCACGGCTATGATGCCAAGGGTCTCGGATGGTATTGCCTGTTTGCTACGATAGCCTTCATATGGTACGGCTATCATTTTTATGCAATGGGTCCCGCAGGGATGTATTTTGGCCTCTTCTGCTGGGCATGGGCTCTTCTCACTTTGATTGCTTGGCTCGTTTTCTCTATGGGAAAGGCTCTGGCTCCTGCACTAGCGTGGCTCTTCTTAATTGAGTCATTTGTAACGCTGCTCATCCCTGGGATGTTCCTCCTTACCGAAAAATGGAATCCGTTCGGCGGAATACCGGCTTAAGCTAGCATAGTAATTGTAATAGCGACTACTAAGGGGGGATCATGTTGTGACGATCCCCCTTTTTATTTTATTGCCCATCCCCAAACATATCTCCCTTGCCTTTATATCTAGAATTTTTAAAATAAGAGTAGGCTATTCCCAAGGAGGTTTGACAATGAGAGATGTATATATTCTTGGCGTTGGGACGACTGCCTGCGGCAGGTTCCCCGATAAGGCGGCCCATGTGCTCGGCCGCGAGGCGTGCTGGGCGGCGATAAAAGACGCGGGGATTCATCCCAGAAAGATAGAGATCGCTTTTTGCGGACACGTATACCAGGGCATGGGCGTAGGTCAGAGGACGCTTAAGGAAATAGGGCTCGTCGGACAGCCCACGATCAACGTCGAAGGCGCCTGCGGAAGCGGTACGCTCTCGTTCTGGGAGGCGTGGAGGACGATCGCGTACGGACAGTACGACATAGCGCTCGCCCTCGGGGTGGAGAACCTGAGCAGGGTAATGTCGGGCGGCCCGCTGCCGCTTGAGGATGACGATATCGAGGTCGCTTTGGGAATGGGCATGCCGGGCTTATATGCGATCAGGGCGAAGAGGTACATGATGGAGTACGGCGTGACGCCCGAGCAGCTCGCGAAGGTGGTGGTAAAGAGCAGGAAGCACGCCGCGATGAACCCTATAGCCCAGTACAGAAAGGAAATGACCATAGAAGAAGTCCTGGATTCGCCTATGATAGCGGACCCCCTCACGCGAAACATGTGCTGCCCCGTAGGGGATGCGGCTGCGGCCGCGGTCCTCTGCTCGGCCGAGCTCGTCGACAAGCTCGCGACCAAAACACCCATAAAAGTGCTCGGGTGCGTCGCGCAGTCGGGGAAGTACTCGAGCCCCAAGGGCCTCACGTGCGACCCTTCCGAGAACGTAACGAGGACATCGAAAATGGCTTACGAGATGGCGGGACTCGGTCCCGAGGACATGGACGTGGCCGAGATACACGACGCCTTCGCCATAGCCGAGATGATAGTCTACGAGGCACTCGGGTTCTGCGGGAAAGGGGAGGGCGCCAGGCTGATAGAGGACGGCACCACGTGGGTGAACGGCGGCGGAGTCGCCGTCAACCCGGGCGGCGGCCTCCTGTCGAGAGGTCATCCCGTAGGGGCGACGGGCCTCCTTCAGACGGCCGAGGTAGTGTGGCAGCTCCGCGGAGAAGCGGGCGCGCGCCAGCAGAAGGACGCGAAGGTCGGGGTTATCGAGACCATGGGCGGGGCCCAGCCGGCCATGGACGGGATCACCTGCGTCGTAAGCGTATTGGGCAGATAGTTTTAGGTTGACGAAGCGAGTACCTCGTTCCTAATCTGTAGGAGCGGCTTCCAGCCGCGATAAAGGTTGTCATTGCGAGGGAGCGGCTTATCCCGGCGTAGCCTTTCGGCGAAGCCGGAAGCGACCGCGGCAATCTCAAAATGGGTTAGTTCTCACAATATTAAAATACATTTAGGAAGAAAAGGGGTGAGCGATCGCCCCTTTTTTGTTTGAAAATATGAATAATTTAAATGACGCAGCGCGGGCATTTGCAGAGCTCGTCCTTACCTCCGAAAGCACGGTGGCCCTGACAGGCGCCGGCATAAGCACCGAATCTGGGATCCCCGACTACCGCTCCCCCGGCACCGGACTCTGGGAGAAAATGGATCAGTCAGTCGTATCGCTCGAAGGCTTCAGGAGTGCCCCCAGCCGCTACTACGACTACGCCCTTGAGCTCTACCAGGTCAGAAGATCGGCGAAACCCAATCCCGCCCATTATATGCTCGCCGGGCTCGAAAGGAGAGGGCTCCTCAGTGGTGTAATTACCCAGAACGTGGACGGACTCCACCAGGACGCAGGGTCTCTGGAGGTCCACGAGCTCCACGGCTCGCTCAGGCAGGCCGTATGCCTCGGCTGCAGCGTGCTCGAGCCCATGGAAGCCGTGATGGACCGGGTCATCTCCGGGGAGAACCCCGCGCTGTGCAAAGAATGCGGCGGGGTCCTCAAGCCGAACGCCGTCTTTTTCGGGGAGCTCCTCCCTCACGTACCCTGGCAGAGGTCCCTCGAGCTTGCCCGCGGCGCCTCCCTTTTCATTGCCATAGGCTCCTCGCTCCAGGTCTCACCTGCCAATACCCTGCCCGATACCGCCCTCCGCGGGGGCGCCAGGCTCGTCATACTGAACCTCACCCCCACCCCGTTCGACGGAGACGCGGAGCTCGTGGTAAGGCAAAAAATAGGCGGGTTCTCGTCCGCCGTATCGGACATTCTCGGCACTTCAAAGCCATAAAACTTAATTTATTATTTTTGCTCCGGTGAAATTAAGCCCGCCGCTTAAGATTTTTTCAATTTCTTAAAAAAACCTCTTGACAACACCCCGTCAACTTTGATATAAGTAGGTATGATGGGGTCTTGAATCGTAGTTATCTACGTTTCTACTCTTGAGGTTGGTAACAATCCGGTATTAAAAATCTATATAAGGAGGTTTGTAATATGCCAAGTCATCTAAATGTCCCTTTGAAGTATTGGGAGCTCACTAAGGAGGTTCCACCACCTCCGATAGAGAGAGACATTAATACATGGATCATAGCGAACCCGTCGGACCCGCTATGGGACATCGATGTTCTCCCTCTTACCTATACTGATAGCCGTTGGTCTGCTTTCGTTGTAAGAGTAGACGCAGCTACCAGACAGCGTCTTTGCCCGAACCCGCCACTTACGGTTTGGGACGGAGAGAACGCAGATTTGGTCGAATACTGGTATGTTGACCACAAGAATACGATGTTGGGACCATACCTCGAATTCGGCGTAACTATCTCCGCT
>JBGSVA010000080.1:0-15722 GCA_041753155.1 Thermodesulfobacteriota bacterium
CGGGTAAACCACCGATGCTGATTATAGGGGCTGCTATGAGGAAACTGGTGCATATAATTTACGGCGTTCTTAAAAACAAGATGCCGTTTGATGCTAATTACTCGGTAAAAACAGCTTGACTTCCAAGACGGTATCTAACCCTCCTTTTTCTAAGGAGGGAATTAAAGGCAAAGGACAAGATTGCTACGCTAACTTTCGTTAGCTCCGCTCGCAATGACAGGCGTAATAAGGTACACCCCCACCCTTAACCCTCCCCCTATGATGGGGAGGGAAATAATAAAGGCTCAGGGTGAACGGGGCGGCGAGACGCCGTGGACATATGAAATTGCCGAGGATGCTGGATTTACCGGCGGAATTGGAAGGAATCGTAGAACGCACTATGTGCGTGATTTATAATGTTTATATTCGACGCTATGCGGGAGGGATGAGAATGGATATAAGAGATACTTTCAAATTGTCCGGGTACGCGAAGGAGGAGATTGCGAGGGACCTGATCGCGCTTGGCGGGCTGCCGTTCTATTCCCTCGTACTCGTGAGGGCCGCAATAGGCGATTACCTTTCATTCCTCCTTCAGGTTGCGGCCGCACTGCCCGTGCTCTACTTGCTCTCAAGCCTCGTCAGAGGTGCGAACCTCCACATAGCGAGGGCGCTGATCCTCGTCGTCTTCACGTCGATTTTCTATGACGCCCTCCCCTTCACGGTTTTTTCGTTCCTCGTGTGGGGCGTGATGATTTATTCCCTGATCTACCTGAAAACCGATACCAAGGCAATAATCAAGGGGATAGCGCTAGGCGTCGTGAGCGTCGCGTTAAGCTATTCGCTCACGCTCCTGATCGTTCCCGTTAAATGAGCCCGACGCTGTAGAAAGAGCGCACTTTTCATAATTAAAGAAACTCGCCGCAGTATTTTTGTCGAACCCGCGTTCCATAATACAAAATGATATTATTCAGTCCGATAATCGATACGGCGCATCATATTAATACTTTATTAAATGTGTCCGGATAGAGACAATTTTTATTGTTCCGTTTCAGACTAAATCCTGTTTTCTTATTTGATATTCAAATTCAATCCTGAAACTAACCCGCTGCGATCATAGTGTAAAAATCGGGATTCTTGCAAGATGGCATGGCCCTTGCCCCCATTAACGACGAATGCCTGATGCCAAGGCAGGTTAGTTGATATACGGCGATAACGATTTATACGCCGAACAAAATCTATAGGAGGTGATTGACATGAGGAAGTCAATTATTTTCGGTCTAGCAGCACTGTCATTAGCCTTCCTGTTTACGGCAGACAATTCGTATGCGGACAGGGACGCGACCCCGTATGAAGCAGCCGCAGTTTACGGCGCTTTGAAAACACAGGGATGCACCGTGGTAGATGACATAGAGGTTGAATCCTTCGCCGCTGTGTACAGATACGGCGAGCCCCGCGATGTGCTCCCGGGTATCTATAAAACGGAAGCGATCTGCAGTGACGGGGAGAAGTACGACATCAAGATGGATTCGCAGTTAAATATCTTATCGATGAGGCCGGATTAACCATCGGTTATCACCGAGATAACGGAATCCAGTTTATAAAGACAGGAGAATGCTCGGGATAATCCCCGGGCATTCCCTTTTTAAAAGGTAGATATAGAAGAAAAAAGGAGAAGAAAAATGAAAAGAATATTGATTTCGTTCTTATTAATATTGGCTTTCATCATTGCGGTGCCGGCTGCAAGCATGGCCGGCAATAAGCACGGCCACAATAAACATCACCACAGACACCACTATAATAGCGGTTCTTATATAGGCGGGAATTTCTATCAGAGACCCTATTATCCGAGACCTGTGTATTATGCTCCTCCCCCTCCTGTCGTATATTACGCGCCGGCACCCTATCCCGCTCCGTATTATCCGCCGGCCAGCGGCAGTTTGTTCTTTGAAATAAGCATAGATTAAAAGATTTCAACTAAACGAAAGGAGGTGATTGACATGAAGAAGTCAATTATTTTCGGAATTACGGCTCTGTCATTAGCCTTCCTGTTTACGGCAGACAATTCGTACGCGGACAGGGATGCAACCCCTTATGAAGCAGCCGCGATATACGGCGCTTTAAAAGCGCAGGGATGCACCGTGGTTGATGACGTAGAAGTCGAGCCCTTCAAGGGCATGTACGGATATCGCGAACCAAACGGTCTCTTCCCGGGTATCTATAAAACGGAAGCGGTTTGTTTCGACGGGGAGAGATACGACATCAAGATGGATTCGCAGCTGAATATCCTGTCTAAAGAAGAAGATTAACCCGCTCTTACGGGGGGCGGTTCCGAACCGGGACCGCCCCTCATAATTTTCCCGCTTCAAAACTTCTCAGGCCCGGCAATGGCGATCGAAGACATGGTGGGCCGTGCGGCCATGGCGTCCCCCATGCTGGATACGATGAAACGCACGGGAGCGCGGACCGGAACATACATATGTGTTAGTATTTGATGAGGAACAATAAATTTTCGAAGGAGGTTTCAGATGTACTACTTCGTTACTTTCGACCCCAAAGAGGGCGCCACGCGGAAGCAAATAACGAACGCGTATGGCAAATTCGTGAAGAACTTCGAGAAAAAACTTCCTCAATTCAAGTTCCAGGGACTCTACGCGAGAAACGTTCTCATCGGATCGAGACCGCACTATACGGCTGTATGGGAATTCCCCGACTTCTCCGCGCTCGACGATTGGAACGCGGTATTCAGAAAAGACATAAAGGGACAGAAGCTTGCCAAGGCGCTCGCGAATATCGCGAACGGCTGGGAAGCGAAGGTCATGTCGAAGCTAATCTAGAACTTCTCAGGTATGAAACCGGCGCCGGATACGAGGGGAGGCTTGTAGCCTTTCTTCTTCTGAAGCGGCGCCTTAAATCCTGGAATCCGCGTTCAATTATAATCCAATTCCCGCGGTGGCGAATTTAACCGTTCAATCTTCCACAATGAATCCGGCGATCCTGCCCGTATCGTAATACAAATGATTCGGCACCTTCCAGAAAGGCCCGCTCTTCACGCCGTGAACTATGTATTCCACGGATACCCCTTTCTCAGCCGCGATCTCCCGGAACATGTCGGTACCCGGATAGAAACCGAATTCGTCCGCGATACCGATTACGATCAATAGAGGCGGATGGTTCGAGTCGAGGAGGCGGGGAGCGGCTTTTATGGGGTCGGCGCCGTCCCATGATTCATTCGCCGGATAGAATTCCCTGATCAGATTGAGGGACTCTCTCGTCAGGAAAGCGATCTGCGGCGTAGCGATACCGCGGATGCAGGCAGCGCCGCCGTCTTCGGCATAAGGATCGCAAACGGGTATCAAGGGGGAATTCAAAATAGCCCTGTCCCACAATTCGGGATGCCTCAGATAGAGCTGAAGGGCGTTCTGTCCCCCCATAGAAGTCCCCCAGATGATGTAATCCCCCTGCTTCGGACCCAGTTTTTTCTCGATCTCCGGTAAAACCGATTTAACGAACCAGGAGACGGGATAGCGCCCCCCATCAGGGGTCAGGAGGAACTTCCGGCCGGCGCTGAATACGACGACTGTCGGGGCGTGCTTGCCGTTTTCTTTCCACCATTCGACGACTTTAGCCCGGTTTTCAGAACCGGGCCTGCCGGGGGCGAGCCACGCGCATTGGTCGTTCGAATACCCGTGGAAGTAAAATAAAACGTCTTTGGACGCCGATCCTTTTGTCCGCGTTATGCAGACATGCCAAGGCGATACGGGATCATCATAATCGGAGCATTCCTGAATATAATTCGAGGAGGAATCAGGCGGTACTTCGGATGTGCAGTCGGTATCTGGCGGAACTGGCCTCCTGCAGCCCATATAAAGCATAAGAGCGAAAAGAGCACAAATTACGGCCGGCGGCCTCACTTTATTTCCCCAGCTCTTTCTCTATCACCGAGGAGAGGTCGAGGAGCGCCTTCCCGCAGTCGCCCGTAAATGAAGAGCCGTGCATTATGGCGAGCGTCTTCGCATCGAGCGCGGCGAGCTTACTGAATATGCCGTTCATCTGCGGTGTGTAGGGGATGTAGTAGGCGAAGGGGCTCGACTGCATGTTGCGGAGAGAATCCGCCGCGCGCCCGACTACGTCAGACTCCGTGAGCGGCTCCACCTCGCCGAAGTGCGTGAAGAGGTCCGAGCAGAAGAGCGTCCCCCCCGTCTCCTCGAATAAAACCCCCGCGTCCCAGCCGTGCGGCAGGTGGGCTGTCGCGCAGAACCTGAACGTCCGGCTCCCCGTCTTGAGCGTTTCGCCGTCCTTCATGCCCTTCGCGGGGCGTTTGGCGAAGTCGTTCACGCTGACGAGCGCTCCCAATTCGGAGCAGACCGCCTCGGCCCGGGGTGCAATCTCGAACCATCTGTTGAGAGAGCCGCACTCGTCTGACTCGAAGTGGCTGAACCCCACCCAGCGGAGGCTCTCCGGTTTTATAATCTTCGACACGCCATCTCTCAAGTCGTCGAACATCGAATTGAGCCCGGAATGAAAGAGCAGCGGCTCGTCGTCCTTTACGAGGAAGTGGTTGAACTGGAGCCCAATTTCCTTATAGGTTATGGAAATGCGGTATACGTCCGGTGCTATTTCGTCTATTTTTGCCATGGCTTCTCCTCTATTCTGTATGTGAGTCTTTAAATCAACACAGGAAAGAGAATATAATACCGGAGGGAATTTTTAAATAAGGATTAAAACATCGGCTGATGTATAATGAACGCCGGTGACCGCTGATAAGCATCGTTTAAAAAAGTTAAACGCAGGTCAGATTATCTTATGCCGGCGTTACAGGCGCGTGGCTTAACCGGGCCCGGAGCGCTGCGGCACGAAGCTCGGCACGCCCCCCCGTATGGTCGCTCGTTGCCGCCCGGACCTAAAGCCCCGGTCAGAATGACCGTGCTCAGGGAGGAAAGCGGGACGTAAAAGAATGATTTCATCCGGGGGTGCCGGGCTTACCTTCTCCTGCCGTATCCGCCCCCACCGCCTCCGCCGCCTCCGCCGTATCCGCCCCCGCCGCCGCCTCCGCCGCGTCCGCCCGAGGGTTTGCCCGTGTTCTTACGCGCTTCGTTCACCTTTAGAGCGCGGCCCTTGAATTCAAAACCGTCGAGCGCGTCCTTGGCTTTCTCCGCTTCCTGCTGTGTGCCCATTTCGGCGAACCCGAACCCCTTGTCCCCTATTACGCGGACGTCCGAGACCGTGCCGTATTTGGACAGGAGCTCTGTAATTTCCTCGACAGTCGTATTATAGGTGAGGTTCCCTATGTAGAGCTTTTTGCCTTGCATTCGTTACTCCTTTGTGAAAAATCGATTTGTCTCATCAAGCCTTACAGAGGCGGATGCAAGATACCCGTTGAACCTTCCCCCACAATAACTTGTGAACCATTAGTATACACTACGGGAGCTCATAAAAATACAGTTGGGGGTCCGATGCCGGGCGCCGTAACGAGCGTCGAGGCGGGGGTGTTCAGACAAATGGCGGGGGCAATTTCCCCGATTATCAGACGAGGAGCCTTTCGGTCAGGTCTTGCACGAGTGTATCGATGCTGACCATCGTGTGGGGGATGTCCTTCCAGCCGGTTATCGTAAGAGTATTCCCGTAAGAAAAAGCGCTCGACCCGGCGCGCCACCCTATCGTCAGCTTCCTGGTCGTTTCATTATCTCCGACCGTACGTATGGAGCACGACCTGTTGAACCTGTTGATCTGATTGAACCCGCGCTTGTTTATGTACGTGTCTATCGACCAGCCCCTCTTCGTGGCCTTCCGCTTCATCTCGTCCACGGCGGGCTCGACCACGTCTTTCCAGAGCTTGTTCACCCTTATGAAGGCGCTTCTGTCGAACGTCAGTACTGCGGCCCTGTGGAGATAATTTCTAACCGTATCGTTGACGAGCCTATCCGTTTCTTTGAGCGTGCTGCCTGATAACTTGAGGTTCGGGAGCTCCGGGCAGGAAACTATATAACCGGTTTCTGTTTTCGTGAAGATCGCCAGGTATTTACCGCAGATCAGTTTGGCTTTGATTACAATAGAATACACTGTTCCGGGGGCGATAGCAAAGATTGTGCCGAAATGGCAGCCTGCGGGGGCGCGGAGCTCCCGCTTAACGGATGGCCGGAATGATAATTTGTACTACAATCTGACACTCGCCGCCGTGCGGGTCCGGTACGTAATTAATTTCCCCAATGTTTACGGCGTGAAGGCCCTTCACCCCTGACTGGCATAGCGCTTGCACTTCTATTAATAAATGGATATGAACGCTCATATCCGTAAATCCGCGTGGAGGTGACTCTGATGAGTCTTGGACACATTTGCAGGAGAGACGTCGTGACGGTCGAGCCGGGTACGACGGTGAGCGAGGTTACGAGGATAATGGAGGATAAGAACCTGGGGAGCGTGATCGTCACCGGAGGGGACGACAAGTTCGGCATTGTGACGGACAGGGATATAGCGCTCAGGGTGGTGAACAGGTGTCTCGACCCGGCCAGGACTACAGTGGAAGAGATAATGACCCAGAACCCCGTGCTTACGCTCAGGGAGGACATGGGACTTTTCGAAGCGCTCGAACAGATAAGGAAGAGCGCGGTGAGGAGGTTCCCGGTCGTCGACGTGGACGGCAGGCTCACGGGAATCATCACCCTCGACGATATAATCAGGCTCCTCGGAAAGGAGATCGCCGACGTCGCGAGCGTGATCGAGAACGAGGGACCGGTATTCTGAAAATTCCCGTTCCGGTATTTTGAAAATTCTCATTGTGGACGCTCTTATCAGGAATTATAATTAATCTTACTATGACAGACATCGATAGAGCATTACTCGACCCGACGAGCGTGTTCAATGCCCCTGAAGACGTGCTCAAGGCGCGGGACATCACGCGCGAGCAGAAGATAGAGATCCTCCGCAGGTGGGAATACGACGCGAGGGAGCTCCAGGTGGCCGACGACGAAAGCATGACCGGGGGCAACAACAACCTTCTCCAGAGGGTCCTCGAATCTTTGAGCGCGCTCGGATACGTGCCCGACCCGGATAAAGAACCACCCACCATGCAGGGCTGAACACTGCATCACGCGATTTCGTATTGCCCCGCAGGACGTGTCGTTCGATAGAGGCACCTCCCCTCTGCCGAACCTCCTGAACAGGTCCGCGAGGTCCCTGCTCCCGGGCCTTATCATTATAGTGACTTTCACGCCGCTCACGGGATCGAGATGCCTGACTGTTTCGGCTATCACGCCGCGCGCCGCTTCGGCGGATATCTCGTCGACGGGGAGGGGGCGTGAAAACGCTCTTTCGGGTATTTTGCCCTCAAAAATCACTCCCGTGCCTTTAATTTAAGCATTCAAAGCACTGCTTGCATGAAATATATGCGACTATTTTTCCCGAGTTCGTTGTCTAATTCCTCTCAGACCGCATTTGGGAATAAGTGGCACCATAATTGCTTATGCATATATCAGAGAGAGGGAGATTCCGAGTTAGTTACGTCATTATACGTCGTTAAAGGAGCCGGGCTTTGGAGCTGGCATTAATACTCGTGTTGCTTTCTTCCTTCCTTATTTTAGCGGGAACGATGAATTCCTTCGACCCGGAAAGCGTCCACAAACAAAGACGGCTCGACATGGTCGACGAACAGATCGCCTTCAGGGACATAACGTCTCCCGAGGTGCTGAGGGCGATGAGGACGGTGCCGAGACACAGGTTCGTTCCCGAATACCTCGCGGACCTGGCCTACGGCGACACGCCGCTTCCTATCGGAATGGGGCAGACCATCTCCCAGCCCTACATCGTCGCGTTCATGACGGAGCTCCTCGCCCCGGAAAAGGGTCAGAAGGTGCTTGAGATAGGAACGGGCTCCGGATACCAGGCGGCGGTCCTCGCCGAGCTGGGCGCCGAGGTCTACACCGTGGAGATACTGGAGCCGCTCTCGCTTTTCGCGAGGAGCGTCATCAACGGGCTCGGTTATTCGAACGTGCATTTCAAAACGGGGGACGGATTTGCCGGGTGGGAGGAACACGCCCCTTACGACGGAATCGTAGTGACGGCTGCCCCGGAGGAGATACCGGAGCCCTTAAAAGCCCAGCTCAGGGAAGGGGGCAGGATGGTTATACCCGTAGGGGACGACATGCAGGAGCTTCTCCTTCTCACAAAGACGAAAGACGGGTTCGACGAGGAAAGGGTTGCCCCGGTGAGGTTCGTACCCATGACCGGAGAGGCCGAAAAGCACGAAAGAACATAGACCAGGAAATAACCGGCCCGGAACCGCCCGGCATAAAGCAAACCTGAGCCCCCCATCCGAATATTAAGTGCAATTACAACTTTATTCTTAAGACCTTGAGAAATTTCCCGGAATCCCGGCATGATGCGTATCTTTTAAACCGATAAGCCCGCGAGATCGGAACCTGCCCGTTTTTTTTTCAGAACCATTCAGCCTGAAGTGCCGTATAATTTTAATTAAGGCCCTTTTTAGAACGGCCGCCGGTATGTGTTTATCCAACGACTCGCGCACAGACCAGGTTAATTCGATAATACTTCATTCGATGAAGGAATAGACGATGTTAACAAAAGAGAGCGCAGCCAGAAGGTATTTAAAGAAGCTTACTCCCAGTACGGTCCAGTCCGTACTGGATTCGCTGACGGAAAATCTGGCCGTGCTCGACGTCAGGGGGGTGATAGTCTCCGTAAACAGCGCATTGATGAACTTCCCCTCCGAGCATGGGGGAACTGCGCTCGACCGGGCGGCGGTCGGAGAGAATTACCTGAGGGCGTTCAGGGACGCTTTCGGCAAGGGAACGAAATTCGTCCGGGCGGGCCGGGCTATCGGCTCGGTACTCACGGGCGTGAGAGGGAAATACTCGACCGAATACCCGTGCGACCTCCCCGGCGGAACAAGGTGGTTCAGGCTCGCCGTGACTGCGCTGAAGATCGGGAAGACCACGTCGGGCGCGGTCGTTTCACACTCGGACATAACGCGGAGGAGGCTCGCCGAGTCGGAGACCAGGAGGCTCGCCGTCATCGATCCCATGACAGGCGTGCTCAACAGGAAGGCGGGGCTCGCCTACATACGGGACCGGATAAAGATTGCCAGGAGACGTAAAGAGAGTCTCACGGTATGCTATATAGACCTCGACAACCTGAAATACGTCAACGACAATTACGGGCACAGCGAGGGGGACAAGACGATACGCTCCGCGGCAAAGCTAATGAAGAAAGCGCTGCGTGAGACGGACGCGATATGCAGGCTCGGGGGGGACGAGATACTGCTCGTGCTCCCTGATACGACGATCGACAAGAGTATTCATGTTCTGGAGCGGCTGGCCGGGATGATAGCGCGGAGGAACGATAAAGCGCGCGTACCCTGGAGGCTCGAATACAGCTACGGCCTCGCCGAGTACTCGCCTGGCGTAAAGCTCACCGCCGAAGAGCTCGTGGACACAGCCGACCGTAACATGTACAAGATGAAGGTGTCGAAGAAGCATAAAAAGGGGGTCAATTAGCCTCGATCCCGGGAAACCGGATGCAGTCCCGCCAATCCGGCCCGAAACCCATCGGTTACAGATCAACCGACCGTCATCCGACAGCCCCGTGGGCGATTACGACGACGGGCTGGGATTCGACGATGCGGCCGACATACGGAGAGCACATACTGCCCCGGTAAATACAATCGAAAAAATATTGATGCAGGGTCATCCGATGAGCCCGCAGCCTTCGTAGATATAGATAAGGCTCAGGCCGCGGATAGAAATTAATGCTCAACAGGACCATGCTCGACGGATTAACCAACAAAATAATCAATGGAATCGTATATAAGGATATGTTGAAGAAAGAACAGAATAAAATCGAGCTATTAGCCAAGGCGCAGTTCGAATCGGTGCTGGCAGTCCTCGACTCCCTCCCCGAACACATCGGGGTGCTCGACAGCTCGGGAGTGCTCGTAGCCGCCAACCGCTCCTGGACCGGCTACAGCGCGAAGAACGGCGGGGGCGCCGCCGAGAGGCCGGAGCCGGGGACCAATTACCTCAGGATGCTGAAGCGGCATTCCGCCGAGAACGACAGGTCGGGCCGGGTGTGGAAGAATATAGTGTCGGTGCTGGGCGGGAAAAAGGACAGGTTCACGATGGAGTACCCTTCCCACAGGGGACGCGACAGGAAATGGTTCCTCCTCTCGGTCACACCCATGAAGACGGGCGCTCACGTAACCGGCGCCGTCGTCTCCCATACGGACATCACCAGGAGGAAGCAGGCCGAGCTCGAAACCAAGAGGTTCTCCGTGACTGACCCCATGACGGGGATACTCAACAGGAAGGCGGGGCTCGAGTCCATCCAGAAGCAGATGAAATACTGCGAGAGGCACGGGTGCAGCTTCACGGTCTGCTACATAGACCTCGACAACCTGAAGCACGTGAACGACAGCTTCGGCCATAAGGAGGGGGACAGGGTCATAATAACCCTGGTCAACCTGCTGAAGGGCGCCCTCAGGGAATCCGACGTAATGTGCAGGCTCGGGGGTGACGAGATACTCCTCATACTCCAGGAGACCTCTCTCGATGGGAGCGCCGCCGTGCTGAAGAGGATCCGGGAATCGGTCGACGCCAGGAACGGGAAGAGCTCGAAACCCTACACGATAGAGTTCAGCTACGGTCTCGCCGAGTATAGTCTCGGTAACCGGCTCACCCCGGACGAGCTCGTGGACATAGCCGACCGGAATATGTACAAGATGAAGTCCGCCAAGAAGTCGAAGAAAGGCGGGAATTATCGTAATCGCTGAGAAACTCCGTGTCCAGCGCGAGATCGGACATCCAACTCTTATAGCCCAAAGATTTATTCCAGAATAATTCGGGGAAGGTCGAGAGGCCGAAGAAGGGATATTCCGAATACAGGCGGAATAGAGAATCCGACAGATCCGCAGAGTATAGACCCCCCGGATGTGTCGGATTGTCGGAAGAGGGGTGAGGGGGGGGCTCATATCTGTCTTTGCGAGGAGCGAAGTGCGCGACGCGGCAATCTCATGAATAAAGCGAGATCGCCACGACCATGATCCTGAAACAAGTTCAGGACAGGCGGTCTCACGATGACAGATTAGAGGTGTCATCGCGAGAACGGTTCTGAACGTGTGCAAAAACCGGGCGCCCTCGGCTGACGGTAAATAAGCAACTTAGTCATCGCACTCAAGTCAAAAAATTCATATTACGGAGCGCGGCAATCTCTCTCGTTATATCTCATCGTATAAATCCCTCCAATCCTCATTCATGCTGTTTATTAACTCTATCTTCTTCTTTCTTGAGCCGGCCTTTATCTGTTTTTCCCTGCTTATAGCGCTATAAATGTCCTCTGATACCTCAAAGTAAATCAACTTTGAAACGTTGTATTTCTTCGTGAAGCCTTTGACAAGCCCTTCCTTGTGTTCATATACCCTTCTTTTAAGGTCGTTAGTAACCCCTGTGTATAGAACTCTATTGTTATTATTGGTAAGTATATAAACGTAATAGTAATTATTATTCATATGAAGAATTATAGACTAAGAGAGATTGCTTCGCCTTCTATGTTCATGAGATTGCCGCGTCGCATGTTAATTTGGTTTTTGAAACTTATGTGCGTCGATGTGTGTGCTTATTTGCATTCAGCCGAGGGCGACCGATTCCTCGCACGCTCGAAATCGTTCTCGCAAAGACAGGCAGGGGCGAGATTGCCGCGGTCACAGTTCTTATCCGCTATGGATCATGCCGAATTTACAGAATTGCAATCAGCCAATGGCGTCCGGTTATTTTGTCTTCAATAGAGCCTCCCGAGAACAGAAGCACGTGAGTATTTAACCAGGGGCGACCGATTCCTCGCGCGCTCGAAATCGTTCTCGCAAAGACAGATTTAAGCTTTCCGACATTCCGACAACCGCCCGGTGTATATACCCCTGCGCGGTTGTCGGAATGTCGGAAGAGCACGGATGATAGCCCCTTATAGGCATATACAAGTAACGGCGCCTGATTTTACAAATTCCCGAACCCTTTTCAGGAATCGGATGTATATTTTGCAAGGGGAGGTCGCTCAATCCGACGAGACGTATCGATTTATTCCGCGCAATTCCGATCTCCATGTAAGCACAAGAACAAAAATTGGAGAAACCGCTATAGATACAGAAAGTTATTCAGGACAAAAACTTTTTGATTTCATCTCCGAGCGCGAACAGTCCCTTAACGATACAAACCGCATTCTGGACCTCGTACAGAACGAGATATACCTGTTCGAGAGCTGGTCGCTCTTATTCCTTCGGGTGAACAAGCCCGCGAGGGAAAACCTCGGGTATTCGATGGACGAGCTGAGAAGACTCACGCCCATAGACCTGATGAGAGACTTCACGCCCGAGTCCCTGGCGAACCTCCTTCAAAAGCTGCATACGGGCGAAGACGAGGCAGCCGCATATTCGACTTTCCATTATAGAAAGGACGGCACTTGTTATCCTGTCGAAGTCAAGCTGAGAGAATGGAGCAGGAGCGGTATTCCGGCTTATCTGGCCATAGCTCTAAGCGCTACAGACCGGAGCATAACGGAAGAGCGTCTGAAAAATACGCTCGACGACCTTGCGAAGCTCAACCGTTACGAAACCGTAATCAACATCGTCACACAGGCGGTCCACAAGACCATAGACCTCCATATGGTAATGGAAAACGCCGTCGACGCCCTCAGCCGAAACATGGACGCGGTGAACAACATATGCATATACCTCCGGGAAGGCGGGGAAGCCGTCATGCACGCCCACAGGGGGTATCCCGACTGGTTCGTGGGCAGAGTCAGCAGGATACCGTTTCCGAAGGGATTCACGTGGAAGACGTTTATAGACGGAAGGATGATCTATGTGGCCGATACGGACAAGGACAATGTAATGGGACCCGCCGGAAGAGAGCTCGGCACCAGGAGTTATTTGTCCATACCTATAAAATCACAGGATCAGACGGTCGGGGCTATAGTAATAAACTCGGACAAAAAATACGCGTTCGGCCCGGACGAGCTCAGGGTGCTGGAGATCGTATCCCGCCAGATAGAAATAGCCATCAACAACGCGAGATACGCAGAGACGCTGATACTCTCGGAAAAGGCGCTCGAGGAAAAGTTGAGCCTGCTGTCCAAGAAGGAGAAGTACGAGAATATAATAAACTCCGTCAGTCAGAGCGTCCACAGCTCAATCGACCTCGACGAAGTAATGGAAAATGCTGTTGCCGCCCTCGCCAAAAATATCGATTATGTCGAGATGGTCTCGATTTTTATGACCGAAGGAGATGATCTGGTCCTGAAGGCGGAGTGCGGGTTTCCCGACTGGTTCAGAGAGAGGGTAAAGAGAGTAAGGCGCCCTACAGGTTTAATGTGGAAGACCATTATGGAGGGAAAGACCCTTTACATCCCCGATACGGAGTTTGAGACGGCTTTAGGTCCCGCCGGCAAGGAAGCCGGGGTAAAGAGCTATGCCGGGATGCCGATCGGATTCGGAGATAAGACCATCGGATGCATAACCATCAGCTCGCTCAAAAAGCAGGTTTTTTCCGAGGACGAGCTCAACCTGCTCGAGATTATCAGGGAGCAGATCGAGACCGCAATATTCAACGCGAAGCACGTGGAAGCGCTCAAAACGTCGGAAGAGAGGTATCAGACACTCGCGGAAATATTGCCGATAGGGATTTTCCGCTCCGACACGGAAGGCAGGGGAGTGTACGTGAACAACAAGCTCTGCGAGATCACGGGGATCACGAAGGCGGAGGCTTACAGCGACGGCTGGATAGAGAGGCTCCACCCGGACGACCGCGAGTATATATCCTCGAGGTGGACAGAAGCCGTTAGGACACGCCGGGAGTTCAAGGAAGAGTACCGTTTCATCAACCGTAAGGGAGAAACGGTATGGGTTATCGCAGAGGCTCAGGAAGAGAAGGGTATCCAGGGGGAGCTCAAGGGCTACGTAGGGACACTCACAGACATCACGGACCGGAAGTTCTCGGAGGAGAAGATACTCTTTCAGGCATCTCTGCTGGAGCAGGTAAGGAACTCCGTAATAGCTGCCGACCTAGAGGGCAGGATCATATACTGGAACAAATACGCCGAAGAGCTCTACCAATGGAAAGATGAGGAAGTCCGGGGGATGCATATTACAGACGTCGTCGTCCCGGAAGGCTCCGGGGAAAAAGTCAGGGACATCATGAAATCCGCAGCAGACCCGGGTCACTGGGAAGGAGACCTCACGGCAAAGAGGAAGGACGGGACCACTTTCCCCGTTTACCTCGTGCTGTCCGTGATAAAGGACGAGAGGGGGAAAGTCATCGGGTGCGTCGGAGTCGGCACAGATATTACCGAGAAAAAGATGCTCGAAGGGAGGCTTCTGAGAGCCCAGAGGCTCGAGAGCATAGGCACTCTCGCAGGCGGAATAGCCCACGACCTTAACAACATCCTCCAGCCGATACTGCTGTCCGTACAGCTGCTCAAACCGGGAATCAGCGGCAAGAAATACGAGAGGGTCCTGAATGTGGTGGAATCGAGCGCCGAGCGGGGGGCCGACCTCATAAGACAGGTGCTGTCGTTCGCCCGGGGCGTGGAGAGCTCGAAGCAGACGCTCAATATCAAGTATCTGATATCGGACGTCCTCAAAATAATGAAAGAGACGTTCCCGAAATCGATCATGATAAAGACGTATTCCGACAAAGAGATACGGAACATCAAAGGGGACTTCACCCAGCTCCACCAGGTGCTGCTCAACATATGCGTGAACGCCAGGGATTCCATGCCTGACGGAGGAGAGCTCGTCATCTCGACGAGAAATATGAGGACGGATGAATACGGGACCAGTACGTACTACGGCATCGAGCCCGGTGAATATGTGGAGATAACCATATCGGATACCGGATCGGGGATATCGCCCGACGTCATGGACAAGATATTCGACCCGTTCTTCACGACGAAAGGGGTGGACAAGGGGACGGGCCTCGGGCTCTCGACAGCATACGGAATAATCAAGGAACACGGCGGGCATATACACGCGGAAAGCGAGGCCGGCAGGGGCAGCAAGTTCCTGGTCTATCTGCCGGCGATCCCAACGAAAGCCCGACAGGAATCGAGGGCTTATGAGGACGTAAACCTCGCAGCGGTAACAGGCGGGACGGTGCTGATAGTGGACGACGAGCCTGCCGTGCTCGATATAACGAGGGCTATACTGGAGGAGTTCGGATACAAGGTGCTGACCGCGAACAACGGACACGAAGCGCTCGACGTCATAGCGGACAGGAAAAAAATTATAGATGTAGCGATCGTCGATATGATGATGCCCGTAATCGGGGGTAAAACCGTTATCCGCTCTCTCAAGAAAAAGCGTCCTTCTCTCAAAATCATAAGCGCAAGCGGCTACCAGAAGGAGCACGAGCTTGTAAACATGGAGGAGAATCCGCCGGACGCCTTCCTGCATAAGCCGTATAGCGCCGAGACGCTGCTCCGGACGCTGGATGAGGTGCTGAATAAGGAAGGGGAATGAGTGATCCCGCGGAGTTTCGGAGGAATCGGGTATGTGCACAGGTTCTGCGCCAAAGGACGAACAGGATTATATTCGTGACAAAGAAAACAGTACAGCTTGACTGATTTTATTAATGAAATGTGATAAATCCCCCTGAATCCCCCTTTGTACAGACCGGACAGATGGGTAACAAACGTTCGGAGACATAGGTAACACTTTTTTGATATAATGGCAGCCAAGAGTAAGGAGG
>JBGSVA010000081.1:0-6729 GCA_041753155.1 Thermodesulfobacteriota bacterium
AAGACCCACGGGGGAGGACGGAAAGTTAAATGTGTTCTTCCGGAACTTCAAAATTGCCCGGATCGACCTGGTCTAGTATCATGAAATACTGTTACCCATGTCTCCGAACACCTGTAACCTATGTCCCCGGTCTATACACCCTTTTCCAAAGGGGGAAATTAAAAGAATTCCATTGCTGCAATCTCGCTTTAACAGATCATCCTGAACTTGCCGCTCGTCTCAGCGAAGCGAGCCGTAGATGGGAAGGATGTTTGCCCACGGCAGCTCGCCGCCCGCCCCGCTATTTCGGCTCCATTCCGGGGCAGTATGTCAGAGGCGACTTTTCTATACCCATTTCCTTTAAGAGCACAGAGGTCCCGCTGTCTATCATGCTGAAAGTCGCACCGGACCAGTAAGCCGTATCGCACGTGAGCGTATTGCACGCCCCTCCGTACGTGACGAAAGCGTCCGTGCGCACGAGGTCGCACGTGCAGATCGCATGGAGCGGATCCATTGGGTCTACAATGCAGGGACTGTCGAGGCAGTTAGTCCAGGGTTTCCCCGCAGGACACACGAGTATGGGATTCGTGGGAGCCTGTGCGAACGAATAACTCGATGTAACCATAGTAACGCCGTTCGCGTCCGTAGACGGCTTCCTCTGTGAGCATTCCTTCATTCCGAAGCTCTTCCCATCCGTGACCTCGCAGGAGCATATCGCTTTCTTGTCGGGGTCTGAGGGGTCAGGTATGCACGGAGCGGAGGTGCAGAGTGCGTAGCGCCCCTCGCAAATTACGCCCTTCGAATCTTCTTTTTCCTGCTCCGCCGCATAGCCTGTTGCAGATACAACGATAAGCAGCACGCTTACCAGAATATATCTCGCCATCTTGCGCCTCCTTTTCGTAAAGGTGTATTCCTATTTATACACCACTTTATACACCACATGTCCGCAAAATTCAAAAATACCGCGACGCATTTTTTCAGCTTTCAGGAATGATTTTTCCAACCTGTACATTGATTTACGTTTTTCAAAAACGCGCTCTATTTAATAATGGAATCCGTGATATAATCAATCCATTTACTTGCGCATCATGTCATGTCAATTCTGAAGAGGAGGGATCATGAAACTCTACAACCTGTTCTTATTATTAGCCGTTCTGTTTTTATCCGATTACGCATTAGCGCAGATACACGACTGCCCGTGCGATACCGAGACACTGGCGGACGGGCTTACCGGCAACGATATCGTTGAGCTGGCCTGTCCCGGGGGTAGTCTCGGCGAGGACGGCGGCTCTTTTATAGACGTAAATACTATCGGAATCTTTGTAGAAATCGCCCCGCGTCCGGATTACTTTGTGACCAGAAACAACGTTGGCGACAAGTTTTGTATAATTAATTCAGACGGTGTGTCCCCCATAACATTGCAAATTACCGACGAAGAATTTCAGAGTTGTAAAATACGCCTGATTGAAGGATGCGGCTTGTTGTCCACCCAGAACATCCCGACCCTTTCAGAATGGGGGTTTATAGCCATGGCCGGAGTTTTGGGAATAGCGGGCCTGTTCGCTGTCCGCCGGAGAAAAGCAGCGGCATAAACATAAGATCAAAGCTTAATATAATGTAAAGAAATGGGAGCTTCGGCTCCCTTTTTTGTTCAATATTCATATTCCCTACTCAACCCGGCTTTGAGGAAAGGGGAGAAGCGCTCTTGATCACTTTTCGGATTATCGGGAACTATCCGCCGCCCTCTCAGCAGTCGGGTAGTACCCCCATCCTCTTCTTCATGAGCTCGGCGATCGATGCGGAGCGTTCTTTCGCCTTCACCGCGGTCGGGCCCTGGAAGAGCTCGTCCACTGACCCGTGAAAGAGGAATAACCATCTCGTGAAGTGCTGGTTCTTGAAAGGTATTTTTTTATTCAGGTCCACATGCACGTTCATGGCCTGCGCCCCGCCCTGATAAACGGGGTTCTGGAAGAGCACCGTCTCCCAGAAATCGCTTATCACGGGAAGGTGGCTCTTGAGGTCGATCTTCGCGTAGAAGGTAAAGATGTACCCGAGGATCGGGTCATCCATCATGCGCTCGTAGAACCTTCCTATGAGAAGCTCTATGTCCTCTCTGCTCGTGATATCCTTCATGGCCGGGTTACACTCTTCCGGAGTGAATTGTACCAGATTCATTCCGGACTGCACACACGCGCAGAATCTGCGCTCATATACGATTCTTCCCAACCTCCACAGCACAATCCGGCAACCGCGGCAATTTCGTTTTTTTCAGTCATCCTGAACTACGTTTCTAAGCGTGCAACAGATTCGAACGAGTAACAGTTGCGAACGAGTGAGCAATTGGTCACTGCTGGCTGATTGCAACGATGCCAATGCCTGGGAACTACCTGACGAAGGCATATCAATCTGGTCTCTCCCGGCTGAATGCTGCTGAAGTCCAAATAGGTGAGGGAGGATTTAGATTTTCTTGTATTTCCTTCCCCCGACATTACAGAATTTGCGGCGGGTGAGCACCCGCAGGCATACGATCTCTAACCACCACTTCCGCTAAATTTGCACTTCGGGCGGCATAAGCACCTGCCGTCAATGAGCAACCGTAAAATGGACACTATGTGTCCAGCGTAAAAATCTTTCAGCAGTCCAATCGAAAGATTTTAGCTTCAACACAAGATTTTTAGCAAATTATGTTCAGTCTTTTCATAAAACACACTACGTGTGTGATTTTTGCTTCTTTGTATCTAGACAAAGAAGAAAATAATATTGTAGTTGTCTTTTCATGAAACACACTATATGCGTGCTTCATTGTATCAAAATAATATTCTCCGGGTGTTTAACACCCCCATCCTACCCTTCCCCCTTTTTAGGGGGAAGGAAATTAAAGGAATCGCGGCTGGCCTGTCCCGGACTCGATCCGGGAACTCGCTCCTACATTGTTGGTTATTATAGCAAGGTTGCAAAGCAACCGCAGCAATCCCCCCCCTACCCCTTTATTTCCGATAATCATTTGTGTTAAACTTTAATCGTTGAACGGCACATACCGCCGGACACATATTCAGTCCTCAGGGGATAACAAGGTATGAGCCGGTTCACGCTTCATACCGGGGAGTAAACGAATGAGCGCGAAACCGCAGTTATCGATGCGTGAAATTGACGAGGATATCGTGCTGCACTTCATGGAGTGCACGGCGTCCGCGACCGGTGAAAGGTTCTTCTACTCTATAGTCGAGAACCTCTCGAATGCGCTCGGCACCGAAGGGGCCTGGGTCACCGTTCTCAACAGGGAGAAGAAGACGCTCCGCGCACTCGCGTTCCTCATGCATGGCGAGTGGTACGAAGATTACGAGTACGACTTCTCGGGCACGGTATGCGAGGAAGTCGTAATGGCCGACAAGCTCGTCCACCACCCGGACAACATCATGGATATCTACCCCGAGAACGAGAGCCTCAAGTCGTTCAAAGCCGTGAGCTTCATGGGGGTGCCCCTCAAGGACTCGGACGGCGTGACCCTCGGCTATCTTTCGGTGCTCGACACGCGTCCCATACCCAGGGACGACCGTTTCCTGGGCGTACTCAACATATTCGCCGACAGGGCCGCGGCCGAGCTCGCGAGGATACGCGCGGAGGCGACCATAAGGGAGCGCGAGGGGAAGCTCACGAGCCTGTTCGAGTCCGCGATGGACTCCATAATCGAGCTCGACGGCGCACTCAGGATCAACCTCGTCAATTCCGCCGCCGAGAAACTTTTCGGCTTCGAGTCGGGCAGCTTCACCGAGAACGACTTCACCCGGTTCCTTTCGAAAGAGAGCCGCGTAAAGCTTACGGAAATAATAAAAGAGCTCCACATGCAGCCCGAGGGTAGGAGGTACATCTGGATACCCGGAGGACTAGAGGCCGTAACACTCGCCGGAGCGCATTTCTCAGCGGAAGCTACCATATCCACGTACGAGGCCGGCAAAAAGTTCTTCTACATGCTCATTCTCAGGAACGTGAACGAGCGGATAGAGGCGACGAAGCGCATACGCTCGCTCATGGACGCCGCGGAATATCTCGAGGAGGAGATAAAGGACCTCGGCAACTTCGACGACGTAATCTGCCGGAGCGCCCCCATGCTCCGGGTCATGGAGGACGTCAGGCATGTCGCCGGGACCGACAGCACGGTGCTCATACTGGGCGAGACCGGCACGGGTAAGGAAGTGATCGCGAGGACGATACACAAGCTTTCCGGGAGGAGCGACATGCCGCTCATTAAGGTCAACTGCGCCGCGATCTCCGCCAACCTGATAGAGAGCGAATTCTTCGGGCACGAGGAGGGCGCGTTCACGGGCGCGACACGGAAGCGCGACGGCAGGTTCACCCTCGCAGACGGCGGCACAATATTCCTCGACGAAGTCGGGGAGCTGTCCCTCGACCTCCAGACGAAGCTGCTGCGCGTGATTCAGGAAGGGGAGTTCGAGCCCGTCGGAAGCTCGGGTACGAAGAAGGTGGACGTCAGAGTTCTCGCCGCTACGAACCGCGACCTCAAAAAGTGCGTCGAGCAAGGCGAGTTCCGTGAAGACCTATACTACAGGCTGAACGTATTCCCCATAACTATCCCCCCGCTCCGGGACAGGACCGACGACTTAGAGCTTTTCGCGAGGTCGTTCGCCGAAAAATTCGCGAAGAGGATGGGACGCGAGTTCGAGCCCCTGACCGGAGACTGCATCAGACGGCTGATGTCGTACTCGTGGCCCGGAAACGTGAGGGAGCTCCAGAACGTGATAGAGCGGGCGGTTATCACGTCCCGGGGGAGCCGCCTCGACCTCGACCGCGCGCTCCCGGAAGAGGACGCACCGGCTGCCTCGAACGGAGGAGCCGGCTCCGGTCAGGCAGCGCCTGCAGGGCCGGTATTCAGGCTCGACGAGATGAAAAGCTTCGAGAGGGATAACATACTGAGGGCGCTCGACTCGGCGGGCGGCAGGATATACGGAGACGGGGGAGCGGCTGAGCGCCTCGGCATGAACCCCTCCACGCTCCGCTCGCGCATGAAGGCGCTCGGCATAAGGAGGGACGAAAACGCCCGGGGGTGAGACGCGTAATTTCACGTTCCCACAGTGCGAAATCTCACGCAACGCTTAATATCACGCTGTGTCATATTCTGTATCCCGCTACGTAACCTCTTGGTATCTCTGATTAATATCCAACCTCATCTACATGACACACTCCCTGCATCTTTCGGCATAGATTAAAAAACACAAGGGGAGGTGATAAGAAAAGAAGAAAGTTTATATGATCGGTACCTGTTACGTACTTTTAGTCTTTGTCCTCTCCGTCTTATCGATTTCTGTGCTCGCAGCAGCCCAGGAAGGCGCTCTGGACGGCAAAACATTCGCGGGCGAGATGGGAGAGGCCGGGAAGGACAAAGGCGACGGGGACGAGCTGATATTTAAGGACGGCAAGTTCAGCTCGGCCGCGTGCGAGAAGTACGGGTTCGGTGACGCGCCGTACACGGCAACCGTAAGCGGAGATACGACGACGTTCGAGGCAGATACCGTAAGCGCGAAAGAAGGGAAGATGAAATGGACAGGCACGCTAACGGGCGACGAGCTCACGGGCACGACCGTTTGGACGAAGGAAGGCCAGGCGCCTGTCGAATTCTGGTTCAAGACCGAGCTCAAGAAGTAAGCGTGAGTTAGGATCAAAATTATTTTGCATTGCCAAAAAAATAATTCATGGGGAGGTGTAAAATGATGTTGAATCGTAATTTGAAGTATGCAGCTTGCGTTATTGCTCTTTCCGTAGTGGCATTCTTCGGCTGGGTTTCTGCCGGTTACGCCGAGACTGATCAGGCTCAGACCGCCACTATAGTCAACGGTTTGAATACCACCGCGCTGAACGGTCTTATCGATACCATGAAGAAGAATCCCGATAAGGGGCGGGTCACTTTTTATTCCAAATCCCGCTGGCAGGACGGCATGAGGAGCTTTACAGGGTTCACCGGGTATAAGATCGACGGAACTATGGTCCACGAAAAAACCCGTGAATTTGTACTTCTCGGAGACGAATCGGTCGAGCTGAGCGGGACCGATGCGGCCCCAGGAGCCGTCGAAGAGCTCATGTATGCCGTGGCCACCTGTGTGATTGCAGCATCCAATGTCAACGCGGCATTGATGGGAGTTAAATTAACCCGTCTGGACGTGGACATAGAAAGCGATCTGGACCTGCATGGCCTTTTGGCGCTGGATCCGAATGTCAGGGCGGGCCTGACGAATGTGCGGATGAAGATCACCATAGCAGGCGACGCGGACGAAGAAACGCTTAAGAAGGTTGCGATGCTCGGCTACCAGTACTCTCCGGTCTCCGAAACCACCCGGAACGGGATTAAATTCACTCCCGTAATCACAGTGGCTAAGTAGTGCGGCAGATCACTCAAGCTTCTAAATCGCGGAGCTGCACCGGGCCTGAGACAAGCTCGGTGCAGCTCCATTCTCCTGTCAGTGTGAGCCCTTCGACAGACAGGTATTGTCATAAAAAGATGAGATCCTGAATGTTTTGGGTTCTTCGAAGACTGACCGTGGAAAAATTGCACAGGCGTATTCTGCCAATGGCGTCCGGTTCTTGCACTTGTTCAGAACCGTAGTTCAGGATGACGAAAAATAAAAATCGCCACGGCTAGAACCTGAAGCACCGCATCAGCTATCACTTCTTCAATATCTCGGCCATGGCCATCGAAGATACAGGTGAGATGGATGAGGTGCACGTCATCATCCCCGG
>JBGSVA010000082.1:0-3111 GCA_041753155.1 Thermodesulfobacteriota bacterium
AAGACCCACGGGGGAGGACGGAAAGTTAAATGTGTTCTTCCGGAACTTCAAAATTGCCCGGATCGACCTGGTCTAGTATCATGAAATACTGTTACCCATGTCTCCGAACACCTGTAACCTATGTCCCCGGTCTATACACCCCTTTTTCTAAGGGGGAAAACAAAGCGCAAAAAAAAAGAGAAAAACACGAGGTGGGGCGCAAATGTCACACCTCATAATCTGATTGTCCGAGAAAACTCGATAAAAGATTGAGTACCAATCTTCATAGCACCACGAAAATTTCTGTCTATATTTAAGCCCATAACCAGCTAAACTATACAACTTTAGAATTTTATGGTGCTTCCGTGAACGTTATCATTTCAGTAAAAAACTTAAGCAAGACCTACGCGTCGGGATTTCAGGCGCTCAGGAATATCGATCTCGATATCAGGAGGGGGGAGATCTTCGCCCTCCTGGGACCGAACGGCGCAGGGAAAACGACACTCATAAGCATCATCTGCGGGATAGTCAACCCGGGCGCGGGCACGGTGCTGGCTGACGGCCACGATATAATTTCTGACTACCGTGCGGCACGTTCGAAGATAGGCCTCGTCCCCCAGGAGCTGACGACGGACGTGTTCGAAACCGTGAGGGACACGATGAAATTCAGCCGGGGCCTCTTCGGAAAGCCGCCCGACCCGGCCTATATAGAAAAGGTGCTCGGCGACCTATCGCTCCTGGACAAAGCCGATACCAAGATACAGGCGCTCTCCGGGGGCATGAAGCGCAGGGTGCTCATCGCGAAGGCCCTCGCGCACGAGCCGAAGATACTATTCCTCGACGAGCCCACGGCGGGGGTGGACGTCGAGCTCCGCCGCGATATGTGGGAGATGGTCGGGGGCCTCCGGGAAAACGGGGTGACCATAATACTGACGACGCATTACATCGAGGAGGCGGAGCTGATAGCCGACCGCATCGGGATAATAAACAAGGGGGAGATAATACTCGTCGAGGACAAGACCGCGCTCATGCGGAAGCTCGGCAAGAGGCAGCTGAAGCTCTACCTCCAGAGCCCCGTAACCTCCATACCAGTCGGGCTTAACGGATTCGACCTCGAGCTTTCTACGGACGGGAGCGAGCTCGTTTATACGTTCGACGTACACGGCGATGAGACGGGGATAGCGTCGCTGTTGAAGCGCCTGAACGAGCACGGTATAGATTACAGGGACATACATTCGAGCGAGAGCTCTCTTGAGGAAATTTTCGTGAGCCTCGTTACCGAGAAACGATGAACTTCTACGCGATAAGGTCGATATATATTTTCGAGATGGCGCGCACCTGGAGGACGCTGATGCAGAGCATCGCGTCTCCCATACTCTCGACCTCGCTCTACTTCGTGGTCTTCGGAGCGGCAATCGGTTCGAGGGTGGGGGATATAGAAGGGGTCAGCTACGGCGCGTTCATCGTTCCGGGCCTCGCCATGCTGACGATCATGGGCGAGAGTGTATCGAACGCCTCCTTCGGCATCTACCTTCCGAAGTTCACGGGCACGATTTACGAGGTGCTGTCGGCGCCGGTCTCCTACATAGAGGTCCTTATAGGTTACGTCGGCGCAGCCGCCACGAAATCCGTCATACTTGGTGCGCTCATACTGGCGACGGCGCGCCTCTTCGTCCCCTACTCGATACTGCATCCGTTCTGGATGGCGGGGTTCCTCGTTCTCACGGCGGTATCCTTCAGCCTCTTCGGGTTCATAATCGGAATCTGGGCGGACAGCTTCCAGAAGCTCCAGATGGTGCCGCTGATGATAGTCACGCCGCTTACGTTCCTGGGCGGCAGTTTTTATTCGATATACATGCTGCCGCCTTTATGGCAGAAGATCACGCTCTTTAATCCGGTCGTCTACTTGATAAGCGGTTTCAGATGGAGCTTGTACGGGGTCTCGGACGTAAATGTTGTCATCAGCCTGGGCATGACGCTGCTGTTCCTCGCCGTCTGCATCGCCGTCGTGTGGTGGATATTCAGGACGGGGTACAAGCTCAAGAGCTGATGATTTCCGTAGTGACGGCGGTCCCGTGTGTGCCGGGGAAGGACTTTCTTAATCTGATGAATATTAATGTACACCCCCATCCTAGCTATTTGGCTCAGGCATCGTCGAGCCAGCAGTTCAGGTACTTAGTTGCCCTTCTCGGGAGAGCGACCTACTTGCTTTGTATTCAGCAGTTGTTTCGGTGGAGGACAAGCTCACAGGTTACAGCCAGGGGCGACCGGTTTCTCCCTTGGTCGAAACCATTGCTCGCTCGAAGCAGTTCCCCCTCAAGGGGGAAGGAATTATAAGGAAGGAAGGACGAACTGGCCGGATATCAATACTCCTCGGGGTCTAACTTGAGCGCCTCGTTGAACCTGTTGATCATGTTGTAAAGCGCGGCGATCATCGTTATCTCGACCACCTGCGAATCGCTGTAGTATTTCCTGAGCTCGCTGTACACGGCGTCCGGGATATTGCCGGGGTTTACGGTCAGCGCTTCGGCGTAACCGAGCGCCGCCTTCTCCGCGTCGCTTATATGTGCGCTCCCCGGATTGTTCATCTCGGTAATCTCGTCGGGAGTAAAGCCCATTTTAGCGCTTATCTGCTCGTGCGCGTGGCAGCAGTACGCGGAGCGGTTAATCTTCGACACCCTGAGTATGATCCTCTCCTTGAGCTTCGGGTCGAGCTCGTCCGGCTGCTGTACTGCTGCGACGAACGGGCCTATGGTGCCCAGTATGGACGGCTTGTGGGCGAGGGCCTTGTAAATGTTGGTGACCTTCCCCCTCTTGAGGCGCATCCTCTCGAACGCTTCCTTCACCACGGGATTATCCGTGGTCTCTTCTTCTATGTACTTGACCCTGGCCATGGTACACCTCCTATGTGTGTTATTTATGAGTGTAATCCGGGGGAGTGAGAGAGCAAGGTTTAATATTCGGGATAATAGGGGGGGAAAGACAAATGCTAAATCCTCCCTTGTATCTTAAGAACATTGGTAAAGGAGTATAAGATAAGAGGAGGAGCGAAGAGACGCTCAATCCTCCCTTAGTCCGAAGAGGCTGCGGGTTAGATCAGCGCCTTCACTCCTCCATGTCCGAATAACCGGA
>JBGSVA010000083.1:0-9208 GCA_041753155.1 Thermodesulfobacteriota bacterium
GAGATTGCCGCGGTCGCGATCCTGAAACAAGTTCAGGACAGGCGCTCCCTCGCAAAGACAGGGTAGGTAGGGCGGAAGTGGTTGGGAAGGATCATATATGTGCACACATTGTGTGCCGCAAATTCTGTAATGTCGGGAAGAGAAAGACGAGATTGCCGCGCAGCACTCACATTCGCTCGTAGATATATACGGATAGTTCTTTGCAATGCATAGTTACTTTCTTATATTCATCCGAGGGCGACCGATTCCTCCCTCGGTCGAAATCGTTGCTCGCAAAGACATACTGGAGGAATCGCGGCTGGAAGCCGCTCCTACAGCCGGAGAGGGTGACGAAACTCGACGAGGCTGAGGAGATTCGGAAGAATCGTATATGAGCACACATTGTGTGCCGCAGGTTCTGCGCTAGAGAGCCTCGTGGAGCTTTTCCGAGGGGGCGGGAGCCATTCTGCCATCATACGGCGCGCTGGAGGGCTTTCTTCACCACCCCGGGGTTTTTCTCGATGACGGTGAGGTAAGCCTTGGCCGGGCCTTCCGGTATACGCTCATTAGCTTCCCATTTTTTTAATGTTGAAACTGGTATTGCAAATGTCTCTGAAAAAACTTCCTGAGTCATACGGAGTTTGTCGCGTATCGCTTTTACGTCTATATGCCTTGCGCGTATCTTGTGAACGCGGCCCTGTGTTTTATCTCCCTTGAGATAAGCGAGGGCTTGACCGGCGCCCGCAATAATCTCTTTGCCTGCTTTGGTCATGATTTCATCTCCTTCCCGGATAGTACCCAATGGGTACTAGGATTGTCAATGGGGAAAGAACCCAATAAGGATCTCGGAAAATGCAGCGGTATAACCCGTTCGATCCTTCGACGAGCTCAGGACAGGCAAGCTCAGGACTAACGGGTAAATGCGGAATTACCGTGCGTTGCTTGCTATGACACTCCTAAATTTGTAGGAGCGGCTTCCAGCCGCGAATGACAAAGATAAAGAAAAGCCAAAGGCGAATTTATTTCTTCTTTTCCTTGATGAACACACGTAGTGTGGTTTATGAAAAGACGAAGAAAAGGCGAAGGATTTTCTTCTTTGTCTAGATACAAAGAAGCAAAAATCATCCGACTACATAATTTGCTAAAAATCTTGTGTTTAATCTAAAATCTTTCAATTAGAAAGCTGAAAGATTTTTAACGCTTCAACACGCGATTTTCTTAACGCAAATTCTGTAATGTCGGGAAGAGAAAAGATAAATCCCCCTGAATTTGGTTTAATCGAAGGAGTCACTTCGACGAAGATGCTTATTTGCTTTCAGCCGACTTCAACCAATTCCTCCGGTTTGTCGGAATTGTTCCCCTTTTTCTAAGGGGGAAATTAAAACAAAGACGAGAGATGGATTTCTCGCGCCGCTATCGAAATGACAAATCATTTAAAAAACCGTTCGTACTGAGCCCGTCGAAGTATGAACGGTTTTGGCTTCGTTGCTGGTTTAAGAAGAAGAGGTACGGAATGATCGTACACGAGCACAGGTTCTGCGCTGCGTGCGCCTAGAGAGTCTCGTGGAGCTCGTCGGAGAGGGCGGGGTCGATCGGGTACTTTACGCTCTCGTAGAATACGGCGATGTTGCAGTCGGGCACGGGGGAGAATTTTTTTTGGTCGAGCTCGATAGCGATGTCGGTCCTCTTGTTCACGGTCGGCCATGCGTGCCTGAGCGCGTATTTCCCTTCGCATATCTCCCCGGGCGCTGAATATGGGTCGTCCTTGGGCTGAGACTCGCCGTATTCGGCGACGCCCGAAGCGGGTGTGCCAGTCTCATTCGATATCTCCGCCGACTTTTCCCTGAGGAGCTCGATGTATTCGGCGGGGTCGTCCGCGGTATCGCGGAGGTGAAGCACAGCCATGCCGAGCTTTCCGTCCTTAAATGCATAGACGACGTCGTATTCGGGCTCGACGGTTTCGAGCTCGATGGTTACGCGAGGGCGGGATACGACGGCGCCGTCCTCGTCCCCCCCGTTTACCTCGACTTCGACAGTGCCCTCGGACTGCACGGCCGACAATTCCCCGCCGATCCTGTATATGAGCACCTCGTTACCCTCCTTCATGAGGTCTGCCGTTTCGTGTTTCTTGACTTCGTCCTTGGTCATGCCCCACCTGACGTCCCTGAAGTCGGGCTTTTTATCGCGCGAGCAGGTGCATGCGGCGAGGGATAATAATAAGGTGAGGACGACTGCTGAAGATCTGGCGGACAATGGTCCACGCTCCCGGGTTGGTGATGGGCTATATTATGTTCGGGGTAGGGGGAAGATGCAAGGCACGCGCACGTAGTGCGGTTTTATGGTCGTTCCGGGGTGGCTTAACGTATCCCAAGCCCTTCTCCATCCGTTACGTTATTCCATTGAAACGTGTTTGAGTGGAATAAGGAGGAGAGTTATTCCAATGGAATGGAATTTAGTGGAATAAGAATCCAGTTATTTGTTAGCGTGAAGTGGATTTACTTCCAACCAGATGGAAACTGCGTCGGAGAAATCAACAAAAGTCAGCTCTTCTAATTTTATGTGCCGCTCTTTGCAAAATAACGGGAGCTGGTTCCGGAACTCCAGATAGCGCTCATGAATTTTTGCTCCTCCGGGAAGGTTTTTCTGTCTGGCAGCCGTTTTCAACCAATCTCTTATCTCTCTTATGATTTTTTCGGACGAGTTGCCGTGTGCGATAATATCCTGCCCGGATATATCCGAGGTAGACTTCCGGTAATTGTGCTTATCTTTATCCATAATTAAACAGACCTTCGTCTTTTGTTTACCCGAGCCGAAATACTGACAACCCAAAAAGATCCCTAACTCCAGAGGCATATTGAAGCGGGGAAGTCTGGTTTTGGAATCGAGCTCTGTTCTCGAAATATCGTGCACTCCATACTTGCATTGGGAGATCATTTCGAAGATCTTCTGCAGACGGTTTTGGGCTGAATTGCTTATCTCAAGAGCACATCTTGGTTTGAAACCACAGTCGTGAATCGCAAAGACTGCAGCATGGAATAATGGTTCATACTGCGGGTCGAATGGGCAATTTATAAAAACATTATCTTCATAACTCGATTTCATATTAGCTATCATGCTTAAATATTACGCACATTTGCTCTCCAATGACAAATAACGTCACAATTATATTATCTTAAGTTGCATAAATTGTCAATCTGAGTGACAATATTTGTAACTCTAATTGTTCTTTTTTAATAGGGAAGATTAATTAGTGATAATGCTAGAGCTAAACAATGGTTCATTTCGTTTTATATTCTGATGCTTTTTCCCGGGCTAAGACCGCCCTTATTGCTTTCCTCCACTTCTCTCTGGATTCCGGAGTGGATAAAGGATGGTACTTAATTGTTCGAGTTTCTTCTTTTACCGTGGTACGTGAATGTTTTTTGCCATGACTTTTGGTTGTAAAACGTCCTGTCACAGCGGATCGTTGCGTCTTTTTAGAGTCTGTAATTCTTTTACCATTCTTAGTCGATTTTGAACTTGTCATTACCATTACCCCTCAATGCCTGTAATACAATATACATTATAGCATCCCGGCGGGTTTGTGACAATCGCCGGATATGACAATCTTTCACTATTTCCCCAAAAACTCCTTGATCGCATTGAGCACCGCATCGGGCCTGTCTTCCTGGAGGAAGTGCAAGGCGTCGGGTATCCCGACGGCGCGGGCGTGAGGGTACACACGCTTCCACATATCTAAAACGTTCGGCGGAAGCACCGGGTCGAGCATCCCCCACACTATGAGCACCGGGACGTTCTCGAACAGCCGAAGGTTCTTCTCTATCGCCGCCATATCCTCCCACGACGGATCGCCTTCGTCGACCGGTATGTCCCGCGACCAGCAGAGGAGCGCTCTCCGCGATTCGGGCGTGGGGAAGGGCGCAAGGTACGCGGCCATCACCTCATCCGTCACCTTCTCCGGGTAATTCACGGTCCCCGTGATCGCGCGGGCGACGTAACCGTTCTTCTCGAGAACGAACTGCTCTCCGCGCGGGGACCTTATCATCTCGACGAGCTTCGGGAAGGGCGCTCCGGGCCAGCGCGCGAACGCCCAGGTGTTCGTGAGCACGAGCCGCTTTATGAGATCGGGCCGCCTCACGGCGAAGCCGAGTCCGACGGGCCCGCCCCAGTCGTGGACGATGAGCGTGATGTCCGAGAGGCCGAGAGCGAGGGCGAGCGATTCGAGATTCCCGATGTGGCGGCGGAGGCGGTAAGGATAGGGCTCCGCGGGTGCGTCCGACTTGCCCATGCCCATATGGTCGGGGACGATGACGCGGCGCTTGGCGGATAACGCGGGGATGAATTTCCTCCAGAGGTAGCCCCACGTCGGGTCGCCGTGGAGCATGAGCACGGGCTCGCCTTCCCCTTCGTCGATGTAATGCATATCGAATCCGCACGCGCCTGAGAAGTGCGGGGTGAAGGGGTACGTACCGCCGAATGTTTCGTCCCTGATGCCGGGCATGACGGGTAGTACGATACCTTATATATGTGAACGGTGTCTATGGGAGGGCCGCAGAGACACACGTAGTGTGATTTATGAAAGGACAAAGAAGGGAGAAAAGCTATTTTTTTATCCTTCTTTTCCTTGATGAAAAGAAGCAAAAATCACACACGTAGTGTGTTCTATGAAAGGACTGAACATAATTTGCTAAAAATATCATATTAAGGCTAAAATCGTTCAAATGGACTGCTGAAAGATTTTCACGCTTAAACACGCGATTTTTTTAACGCAAATTCTGTAATGTCGGGAATACAAAACCATTGCTGAAGCAACAAGTGTTGCCTGCGGGTGCTCACCCGCCGCAAATTCTGTAATGTCGGGAAGAGAAAAGCGAGATTGCCGCGCAGCACTCACATTCGTTCGTAGATATATACGGATAGTTCTTTGCAATGCATAGTTACTTTCTTATATTCATCCGAGGGCGACCGATTCCTCCCTCGGTCGAAATCGTTGCTCGCAAAGACATACTGGAGGAATCGCGGCTGGAAGCCGCTCCTACGGTTTTTCAAAAGAACTGGATTCCCGATCGAGTCGGGAATGACAAAACCTTGGCTGTCATCGCGAGAACTGCTCCGATGTATAAGAGGAGCAGGTCGCCCTTAGCTGATTCCTGTGAACCAATATCTCATGGCAAATAGATACTTAATACAAAACATTATAGCCGTGGCGATTTCGCTCTATTCATGAGATTGCCGCGCTCCGCTATGCTGCGCTCGCAAAGACATACTGGAGGAATCGCGGCTGGAAGCCGCTCCTACAGCCGGAGAGGGTGACGATTCTCGACGAGGCAGAGGGGGTTCGGAAGGATCATATACGAGCGCAGGTTCTGCGTGCTTCGACAGGCTCAGCACGAACGGGATTGGCCGCGATTGTTGGCCGAGGCAGAGGTGATTCGGAAGAATCATAAAACACACTACGTGTGTGTGCCTACTGCTGCGGCTCTTCGCCGGGGCCGGAGAGGAGGTATTTGATCGCGTCCGACGAGCGCGCGGGCGGGAGCTTGAGGGTCTCGGAATATAGATCGGCGATGGCGAAGCAGACCTTCTTTTTTTCCTCGTCCGTGAGCGGGGTCTGCGCCGTGTAGTCGATCTCGGGCCCGTACTTCGCAACGACGTTCGACGAGATTCGTCCGACGTCCTTCTCGGCCTGCTTCACGTCGCCGAGCTTCGCGGGCTCCGTGTTGGCGGACCTGATTATTAGCGCGATCGCGCGGAGCACGTCGTTCTGCTCCTCGGGGGTCATTAGCTGCCACATGCACTGCTCGTTGCCGTTTATGAGCTCGACGCAGCAATCGGGGTCGTTATTCCCCGCCTTCTGAAAGACGCCTACGAAGGACGTGATGAACGCGGAGGTCGCTTCGGGAGAGGCGAGCGGCAGGTCGTGCTCGAGGAGCGCCGCGAGAGTCATGCCGTTCCCGGATATTATGTCGTCCACGCTGCCGCCCCTGATAATCGCCGACTTGGTGTCGGAGAGTATCTTGCTATACAGGTCCGGGTAGAACTCCTTTATCTCCGGGAACGCGGGGACTTCGAGTATGCTCGACTCGGCCGTAAGGTAGTCGTAGAGCCTGACCGTCTGGGGGTACGCCCAAAAGTAGATTACGAGCACCGCGACTATGACCGCCAGGGTTTTAATGACAGCGCGCATCGGATTCACCTTGCCTCAGGGGATATACCGCTGCTTCCCCTATATTGATTATACGCGGGTAACGGGGGAGTGTGAAATTTGGGGGGCGGGGGGTCAGGGGTTGACTCGGGAAGAGCGGGGGGTGATTGCGCCGGGCGGTTATTAAATGGAGAATGCTCTGTTTGTATGAATATATTTAAAATGATAGAATATCTAGTAGTCATACGGAAAGGAGGATGCGAATATGTATTATTTTAGACTCATTATCCCGGCTCTTTTTATACTTCTTTTTTCTTACGGCGTTTCAAGTGCCCAGACACAGCTTCTTTTGTCTGCGGATGAATCTTGTGTTTTAAGCAGCAGCGGCTTCAGCACGCTTTACGGTGTCAATCCGAATACCGCTGATGTCGACCTGATCGGGCCAATTGGCTTCTTAGGCGTATCGGGCATGGCGGTTCTCGGTGACGGCAGGCTCGTAGGCAGCGCCAACGCCGACGCGAACGGGGATAGAATATCTATCCTCATTGAGATCGATCCGTTAACCGGAACCGGCTCGCTAATAGGGACGATCGGAAACAACAACCTGGGCGGGTGCGGGAGGGTCCCCGACCTGACATACGACCGAGCGACCGATACGCTCTACGGGATCGGGTTCAGGTGCATTCCGGGAAATGATCACGGCAATATAACCGAGCTTCTGCGGATAGACCAGACGACGGGACAGGGGACTACGATAGGGCAGACCGGATTTTTCGGAGGAGGGAACGGGTTGGCAATCAGGAGCAACGGCACGCTCTTTTCATCCACGAATGAGAACTTTTTCACGCTCAACCCTCAGACCGGACAGGGGACACTGGTTGCAACCCATCCTCTAATTGAAATTGTAATGAGCGCACTGGACTTTTCTCCTATAACGGGAGAGTTATTCGGAATCGAATTCGGGTTCGGAGGAGACATCCCGACTAATCTTGTAACCGTAAATACGACAAACGCAGTAATCAGCAGGATCGGCGAGCTGCCTGTTTGCTCGGACGCGCTTGTATTTATCGGGCTGGCCCCGCGTAATGTCCCCACTCTTTCCGAGTGGGGGATGATTTCCGCCTTCGTTGGATTGGGGTTGATAGGGGTGTTGTTTGCGGTGAGAAGGAGAAAAACGGAGACGGTATAGTAGGGATATATAGAATATAAAAGATAGATACGGAAACGAGCCTGCCCTGAACTCGTTTCAGGGTTCAGCATGACGAAAATTGTACAGGCCTCTTCCCTCCATGCGGGGGAAGGGGCTTTTTTTTGCGGGAATGGGAATACGGACGACCGCCTGCAGCTTTCACGGGCCGGAGAAATAAGTTGAATTACATATTGAAATTATGATACATTTGAGTAGAAAGCATTTGGATGTAAATGCAAATATGGGAGGCTGATGATGAATAGACCGGCTTACGTTTTCACTATCTTATTACTAGCCTTTTTTATGTCACGGGACGCGGACGCGGGTGTATTCGCATACATCGGCAGCGGTCTCGAGGACTCGGTATCTGTTGTAGACACATCGACCCGTGTTGTTACCGACGTCATACCGGACATCGATTCCCCGAGCGGGTCGGCGGTCACTCCGAACGGGAGGTACGTTTACATTACGAGCGTTATCGCAGACGGGGTGGTGAACGTTATCAGGACGCTCGACAACAAGGTCGTCGCCGTAATCCCGGTCGAAGGAGCGCCTGTCGGCGTTGCTGTGACACCGGACGGCGCGCGCGCGTACGTAGTCAACAACGGGCCTGGGACAATATCCGAAATAAATACGTTCACTAACAATGTGGTTGAGACTTTCGACATAACGAACGGGGCCGACTCTGTATATATCGCGATTACCCCCGATGGGCAGTTCTTCTACGTGACGAACCAGGCAAACAGTCTCGTGAATGTATTCAGGACTTCGGACAATTCGCACGTGACGGACATCGATACGACGTTCTCCCAGCAGGGCCTCGACGTTACGCCCGACGGTGCGTTCGTGTATGTGGCCCTGACCGACGGGACGGTCGGCGTAATAAGGACGTCCGACAATGCGCTCGTCGATACGATACCCGCAGGCATGCTGCCGAGGGGCGTGGTGATTACGCCCGACGGGGCCTTCGCCTACGTAGCCAATACGAACGACGATACGGTATCGGTGATCAGGATTTCGGATAATACCGTGATAAACACCATTAATGTCGGGGACGAACCCCGCGGTATAGACGTGACGCCCGACGGAGCATTCGTCTTTTGCGTAAACTCCGGGGATAACAGTATTTCAATCATACGCACTTCGGACAACCAGGTCGTCGATACTATAAGCAACGCCTTCGGCGGCACGATAGGCACGTTCATCGCTGAAGTGCCTTCAATATCCAACCCTATCCCAACGCTCTCCGAGTGGGGGATGATCGCGGCGGCGGCTGGATTGGGATTAATAGGGGTGTTCTTTGCATTCAGGCGCAAGCGGATGCAGGATGCATGATGCAGGATACAGGATTAAGGAAATGGATTCCCGATTTATTTTGGCTTGTGTTGCTACGTTGCCGTGATAAATAGCCATATTTGCAATCAGCGTAGGGCGACCGATTGCGCGCTTACTTACAATCGTTTTCGGGAATGACAAGAAAACTAGATTCTGAGTAGATCCCGGAACGGGGTTCGGGACATGGTTCAGAATGACTAACAAATCGCCCCTTTCTTCCGGGATGGAGGAAAGGGGCTTTTTGTTTGTCTTCAAATTCCCTCTCCCCAGCGCGGGAGAGGGGGTACAGTACTGTAGGAGCGGCTTCCAGCCGCGAATGAACAAGATAAAGAAAAGGCAAATGCGAATATTATTTTCTTCTTTGTCTGGATACAAAGAAGCAAAAATCACAGACGTAACGTGGTTTATGAAAAGACAGGGAAAGGAGAAATGCTGTTTTTTTATCCTTCTTTTCCTTGATGAAAAGAAGCAAAAATCATCCGACTGTACATAATTTGCTAAAAATCTTGTGTACTCGCTAAATCTTCCAATTCTACCCCAGCCCGTGGAAGATTTTTAAC
>JBGSVA010000084.1:0-2233 GCA_041753155.1 Thermodesulfobacteriota bacterium
GAGATTGCCGCGGTCGCGATCCTGAAACAAGTTCAGGACAGGCGCTCCCTCGCAAAGACAGGGTAGGTAGGGCGGAAGTGGTTGGGAAGGATCATATATGTGCACACATTGTGTGCCGCAAATTCTGTAATGTCGGGAAGAAAAAAATACGCCCTTCGACCATTCGACGGGCTTCCGGCTACGCTAAAGCTACGCCGGACGAGACGCCGGACAAGCAGGACGCATGGGCGGCGGGTCGCCGCGGACATACTGCAGAAATCGCGGCTGGAAGCCGCTCCTACAATAGTTGACGGAAACGGAGGAGATTCGGAAGGATCGTAGAACACACTTCGTGTGTGATGAAAATAGTTGTGGTATCCGGGGAGGGTGTTGGGTAGTCTTTTAGCCGGAAGTTGGCTTGGTAAGCTAGCAGCACTTGATTCTAAAAATCGCCTGCGTTCCTGTCCCAGGTCCGTTCCCTCCACCTACCGCCATCTTGGATTCCAGGATGGGACGCAGGACTAAAATCCGGCTCTCCATCTCATCAATCGCTAAATTCATATACTCCCACGACAATCGGGAATTGTTCGGTACAAGCCCCATTATTGTTTTCATATGTCGATTTAGGGCATATCCAAAAGCCGTTAAATGTTATATTATTACAATAAGTGGAATAGGTATATGACAGAAAATTTCGTTAAAGCTCGCAATTAAAAAGGGTATGGGCAACCCTAATTGCGGCATTCGAGTGCTGTCGGGCTAAACGGTCCGGCAGCACTTTTTTTTTGTCCGGGATGAGGCGGGCGGACCATGGCTCCGGGTTCCGGAAATATAAATAGACGAGTAAACGGGGACGGTTGCCGGGCGCTAACCCCGGCGGGTTACTCCATTTATTTGTGTATGCGGAGAAATATTTATACGGTATAGTATTAGTGGATATTCTTTTGTAGTATTGATAATTGGTTTGCATGCTTTGACAAGATTTAGGAGGGGATATATGAAATACCTAGTAATGGGGACCGAGGGCCCGGGTTATTTTTCGCCCGAGGAGGAAGTGGAGGTCCTCGAAAGCGTGGTTATTCCCGCTTTTGACGAGCTTAAGGACCTTGAGGACGAGGGGACCATCGTAGGCGGTCTCCCCGTTGGCGATCGCGCGTTCGTATTCGTCGCGGAAGCCGATTCACACGACGATCTCGACCGGATGCTGCGGTCGCTGCCGATATGGGGCGTTCTGGAATGGGAGGTTACTCCTCTTCAGGACTTCGAGGCGAGGGCGAGACAGGAAAGGGGAATACTCAAGAGTTTAAAGGCGGAAAGCTGATATTCGGGTTCTCTTTGTCAATACAATTTCGATTTCAACTGGTCATCACTAATTGCGGCGCACTCTCACACACTGCTCATACTGAATCACGAAAAGGGTTTTCACTCACAATAGCGGACACGACGCGCACCCGTACCATCCGCCGATCTTAAATGTCTTGACAAGCTCGATTTGATGACGCAGACAACGGCAACCGTAATGCCGTGTATGGGGAGAGTCTATATGCCGGACGGGACCGTTATGATACCCCGTGCGTGGGGTCGTTCCGTCGGTGTTACGCGTTATTCGGGCCGGGGATTATTCAGGGTGTTTTCTTGCTCTTTTGGATGAACTTTTGCCAGTGAGGTGGGAGATCTTCTTCGTCGAGCCGCGCGCCGTCAGCGCAATGATCGCACGCCCTGCATTCGGCGCATTCATCGAGCCCTATCATACATTCCTCGGCGCAGTGCTGATCCGGTTTATCTTCGGCTGATGGGGTGTTTCCCTTTTTATCGCTCATTTCGGGCATATCTGATAGATTAGCATAAATTCGCGCGGGTGTCTCGGAGCCGGTTGTTCCTTGCTGGGGGAAGGTAAAGGTGAGATTGCTTGACTGCGCCTGAGTGACAACCGTAGGAGCGGCTTCCAGCCGCGATTCGTTGTTTTGAAAGGACTGGATTCCCCATAAAGGCATTCGGGAATGACAAATGAAAAGACACGTAGTGTGTTTTATGAAAAGACAAAGAAAGGAGAAAGGCTGTTTTTTTTATCCTTCTTTTCCTTGATGAAAAGAAGCAAAAATCATCCGACTGTACATAATTTGCTAAAAATCTCATGTACTCGCTAAATCTTCCAATTCTACCCCAGCCCGCGGAAGATTCTTAACGCTCGCACAATCGATTTTCTTAACGCAAATTCTGTAATGTCGGGAAGAGAAAAATGCGTGCTTCGACA
>JBGSVA010000085.1:0-10906 GCA_041753155.1 Thermodesulfobacteriota bacterium
GGTCATACCCGCCGCGAGTCCCCGGCTGATTTCCTCACGCTCGCGGTTGGTGAGGCGCCGATATGGTGTGTTGTGCATACGAATGTATGGTATACATTCGTTGCGCTAAATGTCTGACTCCAAGAAGGAAAAGAAGAAATATAATTTGCCTTTTCCTTTTCAATCCTTCTTCTTCCGCCCGCTCCTGGATTTCATTATCCACTCGACGAGCGTATCCACCGTGAAGGACGGGTTTTCCATGCAGTCGTGCTTCGCATCGGGAATGAACCTGAGCTCGGCTTTCCTGTTCCCCGCCTTCTTCAATATACTAAGTAGCTCATTGACCTCGTCGGCAGCGACGACGTCGTCCTGCTCGCCGTGTATGAAGAGCACAGGGACCTTAACGCCTGCGATTATCTCGTTCGTCTTCGCGTTCTGCGCCTCCGGGCTCCTCATATACCACCACGTCCTGTACGAAAACATCTCGCAGTCGGACGGGTCGAACGAAGGCCCCCACGCCCTGTACACGACGAATATCCTGTCGTTCTTCGTCTCGGATGGGTCGGGCTTGAGCACCTTTTTCGCGATCTCGTATATGTGCTCGTAAGACGGGATACTGCTCCACTTGTCGAGCCTCCTCTTGTGTGAGAGCGGGAGGGACGAAGAGCACCCTTCGAGTATGATCCCTTTTACGTTTTTGTGGGCGCCGCGGACGGCGTAATATACGGTGATGTTCGCCCCGAGGCTCCAGCCGAGGACGTAGATTTTTTTGAACCCTTCCTCAGCTAAGGCGTCGACGGCCGCGTCTATGTCGCGGACGGAGTCGTCGAAGATGCCTCCCCCGAATATCTGACCCGTGAACGCGAGCCTCGTATTGATAGAGAGCGAGCTTATGCCCCGCTCGACGAGCGCGTTCGGCAGGAGCCTCGGCGTCCCCCTCGCGAGGAAGTGCCCGAGCACACCGTGGACGAGGAGCACTATGGGCGAGTTATAGAGTTCTTTCGTGTTTTTGAATTCACCGGATACGAGGACGGCGTTTATAAGGAAACCGTCCGGGGCGTTAAAGTTGTAGAGTTTTCTCTGTCGCGGGACCATGTCCGACCGTCCGTTCCATTACCTGAATCTCTTGTCGAGCCACCTTACGATGATCTCCCCGAGCTCTTCCTCTTTGCCTTCGAACGTGTGCCCGGCGTTCACGTAGAAGGCGGAGACGTCCTGGTTCCCCGACTGTATCGCGATATCCGCGAGGCTGTGCGTCTCTTCGGGCTTTACGACCTCGTCGTACCATCCCTGGATCAGGAGGAGCGGCAGCTTTATCCCCTCCATCTTGAGATACGCCTTCGCCGTATTCGCTTCGGGCCCTGCCAGGAACCACCATGTCTTGTACGTGTATATTTCGGTGTGCCAGGGAAGATACGTATTCCCGCGGCCTTTATAGATGAGGATCGTCCTGTCGTGCTGAGTGTTATAGGGGTCGGGCTTGAGTATCTCTTTCGATTCCTCGTACACCTCGTCGTAGGAGGGCTCGCTCCCCCACCTGTTCCACCGCTTCCTTATCGATTCGGGCATGGAATAGGGAGTGGCGAGCGACATGACGCCTTTTATATGCGGGTAGCGCTCGAGGTCGTTCCTGAGGTAGGCGTACCTGAGCACCATGCAGGTGCCGAGGCTGTACCCGGAAATTATGATGTTCTTATACCCGAGCCCGACGAGGTAATCGACGGCGCTGTCTATCTGCGGCATAACGTCGTCTATGATCCCGTAGCCGAAGAAGAGCCCGAAGTTCGCCATGCGCGTATTTATGGCGAGCGAGGAATACCCGGCCTCTGCGAGTATCGGGGGGAGGAACCGCTGACTCCCGTCGAGGAAATTACCCAGGAACCCGTGGACGTGCACTATCCCGACGTCCTTCTCCGGTATCCTGTCGTCCTTGACCGTGCTGTGGTAGTAGAGGCCGTCGATCTTGCTCCCGCCCGAGGGTATGGAAACGAGCTCCTGCTCCATGTATTTCATTCGTTCGTCCGTGCGCACGCAGTGTGTAGTGTGAGGAGAGTATATACCCCGCCACGGATCAGCGCGCAATATCATAAGATAATCCGCAGGATTCTATTTTAGCAGAGATTATGTTCGGAGAATAGCTCGATAATTGATCGAGACATAGTTCGACGGAAGGGGCTCATGCGGGATCGGAGAAATAACCCCCTGGATCGCTCATCACAGTGTCGGCGAAATGCTTGGCGTCTTCCCAGGTGGAGGACTCCCCGAGCCTGAGAACCTTTTTAGACATGGCGCCCTGTGCGAAAACGGTCTTCGTCTTCGGATCCCATATAATCTGCCAGTTGTCGCTGCCCTCACCCCTGACCCAGCCGAAGGGGAACGTTCCGACCTCGCCCACAGGTTATGCTCCTCGGTCTCAGGATTCGCGCCCGGAAATACCGGCCGCAAGAGTAAACTATTCTGAATCGGCTTTTTGTCAAGCGCCGCCTAGCGCACTTCCCTCACGACTTCCCTCGTTCCCATGGGGTTCGTGAAAACTATCTCGGTGAAGCCGCACTGCTTCATCCTCTCCATGGCAGTCCTGCCGTCGGACACGGTGAGCAGGAAGGGCGCGATGAAAGACTTCTGGAACGGGCAGTTCAGGCAGGAGAAAACGATTACCTCGTTAAGCTCGCCCCTCGATGAAATCTGTATTGTCGGATAATGCTCCTGATATTCCTTACTCCAGTCGTTAATGCATACGAGCCTGTTCGGGTCGGGGAATACGCGCGGCACGTCCACCACTATCGCCTCGGTCCCCCTGAAACCCTTGAAGACGGCCTGAGTGAAGCCGCATTCGTGGAGCCTGATGAGGCCTGTCTTTCCCCTGTACTCGGACTCGAGGAACGGCTTTACATAATGCTCGTCCAGGCTGCAGTCAGGGCAGCTGAAAACGGCGATCTCGTTGTACTGCCCCCGCGTCGTGACCTCGATGTCGGCCTTCTGCCCCTTATAGAGCATTGTCCACTGCTCGGCGCAGTAGAGGCGCTGGGGCTCGGGCTCGATGTCATCTTCCTCCACTTCGAGAGCGTCTTCCATCGTCTCGATCTGGTCGGGGCTGACGGCGTCCGATTGCGTACGGGTATCGGCGGCATTAGAATCCGGCGATCCAGTAATCCCGTAAACCAGAGCAATTGAAAAGACTAGCAGCGCAATAAGGGTGAAGTACCTCATTCCGGTCATCCTCCTCTGTTTTACTTATTTTACAGCAATTCGGGGATATATGGAATACCTTTAGTAATACATTAATTTCGCCCTAAAAACGTCGGGGGATATTGAGTAGTTGATTGGGCAGGAAAGCGGTACCGGGGCGGACACTCAGCCTGCCCCCTCATTAAACTCCCCGAGGTCCCTCGCTATATCCCGCGCTTCCGATCTGAACTCCTCCAGCCCGGACGTGAGCCGGGGGTCGCCGTCCCCTCGCCTCTTCCCGAACAAAGGAAAACGTATCAGGCACACGCCCAAGCCGAGCCACGCGCCCCAGAAGACCGTCGCCAGCAATAGAGAGCCGAGAAAAACCATTATCACTGCGCCTAGGAACTCGCCCGACGTTATTACCAGAGGAATGATTATCATACCCTTGAGAGTCGAGATGGTCCCGTTGAGAAGGCCCCCGAACCTGCCCCCTCCGGGAGAGAGACCTCCGCCGAGACACGCCCCCACGAGTATGGATGCGAAGACAGGGAACATGGGCGAGACCAGGAGGTATATGAACCCCGATACAAACCCCGTTATCCCCGCCCGCGCGTACGACATGCCCCCCGGCCTTCCGACGCTTGCAGCGACTGCTACCCCCGTGAGGAGCATAGGATAGAAGAACATGTATCCGAGCGGGACATTATTCAGAAAGACATAGCCCAGGAGCAGCGTTACCGCCCCCCATCCGCCCGAGAGGAGCACCGGCACTATAAAAGATTTTATCGTGGTTTTCATTTCAGTCTCCTTGGTAAATTCCAGTCTATCCGTTGCCAATAAATTCCTTCCCCCTTGAGGGGGGAAGGGCAGGATGGGGGTGAACCGTCAGCCGTGTAAATATGCCGAGGCAGGACCATTCTCACACCCCCGTTATGTTTCCTTTTACTTCTGAGCCTCCCTCGCGTTCGCCTTCTGCTCCTTTATCAGCGCCTTTCCCTCACCCGAATACGGTGCGGGGGCCGCGGGCGACGACAACGTATCGAGCGCGTCCCTGAGCTCGGCCTCCTGCTCTACCGTCCTCGCGCTCTTGTAGGGACTCAGGTTGAGGTTGGATATGCTCTCGTACGCCCTCTTGAGCTTGGTGACGGCGCTGTCCCTGTCTCCCTGCTCGTAAGCCGTCGTCGCCTGGTAGTAATCGCCCGAGGCGTCGACCGACACCCACCTCGCCGTTACGTCCTTGTTCTCGTTCCGGGCGACCTTGTCCCCGTCGCCGGTCACTTCGTAAGAGAGCGGTGATATCAGGCCTGCGGGCTTTTCGTTATTGAGCAGGTCTTTGAAATCGAGCACGGCCTTCCCGAGGTCCTTCTGTCCTGTCGTCCCGGCAGGTACTTTCAATTTTACGAGTATGTCCCTCTCCTGCCCGCCGAAGAAGTCGCCGAGCTTTATCTCGGTAACGCCGTCCGGAGTTTTCGTGAAGGTGTATCCATAAACCTCCTCGATCTCCACGCCCGGCGCGAGCCCGATCCTGATCACCGGGTCCTTTGCGACTGTGGCCGCGATCTGCCCGAACTCCTTCTGGAATATCCCCGCAAGCTGTGTCGGGGACTCTATGAAATAGTAGTTGCCCGCCCCGTGCTCGGCGAGGTTCATCATGAGGTTCTCGTCGTAATCGACTCCTAACCCCATAGTGGTTATGTGTATGCCCTTCTCGGACGCACGGCTTGCGACCCTGCCGAGCTCGCCCAGGTCTGTTATCCCCGCGTTAGCGAGCCCGTCCGAGAGGAGGATGACGCGGTTCACGTACCCGTCCCGTTTTACCCCTTCGAGCTGCTCTATGCCCCTTATTAGCCCGCCCGACAGGTTGGTCGAGTCGGTCGGAAAGAGCGCGCTCACGACTGACGAGGCCTTGTCCTTATCCGTGAGTAACTGTATCGGGTACAGAAGCTCGACGTCGGTCGAATAGGCTACGACCGCGAGCCTGTCTTCCTTACCGAGTCCCGCGATTATCTGCTTCGCCGCCTCTCGCGCGTATTCGATCTTCCCCTTGTCGCCCATGGAGCCGCTCCTGTCTATCACGAGCACCAGGTTTACAGGGGTCCTTTCTTTCAGCTGCGCCTCCTTCCCCTTTATCTTCATATTGAGCATAAGCTCCCTGAGAGAGCCCGTCCTTACGTAGGGGTGGCTCAATTTGATGTCCCACGTCACGGTATCCGTATTCGAATCCGTATTCGAATCCGTTTTCGTATTCATGTCTTTATCCTTCGGCTTGGGTATTGTCGGGAACGCAGATATGTATTTGCCTCCCGCGAGCACGGCTATTATGAGAAGAAAAATTCCGATTATGACCTTGCTGTCCGACCTCTTCATTTCTTACCGCCTCCCTTGTTGAGATTCTTTTTCATGCTTTCCACTTCTTCCTGAACGAGCCGGGCCTCGCGCTCTCGCGCCTCCCTCTCCTTTTCACCGTCAGCGGCGAAGAGCACGGTCTCATCCGTGATCCGCTCCTCGACCTTCCTGAAAATATCGAAGGGTTCATCAATGTGAGTGCCCGCGCATCCCGTAATGTCTTCCTTCGACGCGGGCGCTCCCTTCATGACGCTGATCTCTTTAAGGAGGAGTGTCCTCTTCGTCTTCGCGGTCTCTACCCTCCGCTCGAGGTCTGCATAGCGCCGTTCATAGTCCGTGAGCTTCGCCCTGTCGCCTGACTGCGTAAGGGAGAGCTTCCTCTCCTTCTCTTCGAGCATCCTCTTTTTTCTTACGGCCTCGACCGCGTTCTCGTCCATATTTCTCCTCACGTAATCCTCGGCCCTCTCCCGCCAGTACTCCGCCTGCTCCCCGAGCCTCTTCGTGAGCTTCTCCTGCTCGTCTATCCTGAACCTGAGCGCGCCGATCTTCACCCTCGCCCTTTCGAGCCCCTCCTCCATCTCCTCCACGGCCTGGTTGAGGATCTTCTCTGGATCCTCCGCCCTCGACACCCAGTCGTTCAACTGGGACTTCATGATAAGCCCGACTCGCTTCTTTAATCCCATGACTTTTCTCCTTACTGCGGATTTAATGATTAGTACGAACGGGGGGGAGGAAAGTTTCACACACACAATGTGTGTATTATGATTCCATCCAACTCTTCTGCTTCCGCCAGCATCCCATACATCCGCGGCGACTCGCCGCCCGTTCGTCCTGCTTGTACGGCATAGCCCTAGGCGGAGCCGGAAGCTTGTCGAAGGGCGATAAGTGTCGTCATCCTGAACTCGATTCAGGATCTCATCTTTTCTCTTCCTCGACATTACAGAATTTGCGTTAAGAAAATAGATTATTAAGGCGTGAAATTATTTCAGGGGATGAATGCAAGCAAGCGAGCATTCGGACGCCCTTTCCTATCGGCAATAATGCAACTAGACTTGCATCATTGCTAATCAGGGTGGAATTGAAATAATTTAGCCTTAATATGATATTTTTAGCAAATTATGTAGTCGGATGATTTTTGCTTCTTTGTATCCAGACAAAGAAGAAAATAATATTGTCGTTGTCTTTTCATAAAACACACATTGTGTGTGCAGTATTTCATAGACCACACTACGTGTGTCTTTTCATCAAGGAAAAGAAGAAAGAACATTTGCTTTTCCTTATCTTTTCATGAACCACACTGCGTGTGTATCGCGGCTGGAAGCCGCTCCTACAACTGTAATAACCGGTTGCAGGAAGCGTCTTTTCGAATTCGGTCGGAATAAAAGAAAAGAAAATACAAGGATGCCGTCAGGTTTTAATTCACAGGCCCGGGCGTGGGGCTCGCGATGCCGAGTTTATGCACGGACTTCTGCCTGATCGCCGTTATCTTGCTCTCGGCGAACGAGCTTTCTTCCGGCGAGACCTCGCGGAGCTGCGTGTAATTCGCGACGGCCAGGTCGAGCTTCCCCTGCTTCTCGTAGCACTCGGCGAGCGAGCGGTAGGACTGTGCGCGCACGTAACCAGGCGGCTCGGGCGTGGATTGCAGGAGAGTTTCGTTGGTCTTTATTGAGGCGTCGCAGTCCCCTTCTGTCTGCTGCCTGAGCGCGAGGCGGAGCTGACCGCTGTAGTCGTTCGCGGCGTCTGCCAATAACGATTCAGTTTGCGAGAGAGGCCGTGCGGGCAGGGATTTTTTGGCCGCTGTTTCAGTGAATGCTTCCCCCTTAACGTCCGAGTCCTCTTCCGTGTCGGCTGTTGCGTCGGGCGCTTGGTCGGAGAGGGAATATACATCGGCCGGAGGAGCCGCCGGCATGCCCTCGTCAGCCGCCCCTCTCTCGCTCATTGCGGGCGAAGATTCGGCCTCAGCCGGATATTCCCTCCTCATCTCGGGCGCTGCCTGCCCTGCCGTCTCCATACTGCTGTCCTGCTCCTTCATCTTCCTCGCCATTACGTCGCGGGAGACAGTATCCATGTAATCCCCGCCGCCCTGTCCGTAATAGAACCAGACCATGAGCGCTATGGCGGTCGTGAGGGCAGGGATCAGTATCGGAGAAAGAGGAAGCCTCTTCCAGAAGGGGCGCCTCTCGCGGGCGACCTCGTCCCTGGCGGCCCTGGACAGCGCGGCCATGACCTCGCGCGAAGGCTCGGGCAGCGGGGATTCCTCCGTCACGGCCCTCCTTATCTCGGCGTAATCCTCGAATTCGCGCGAGCATTCCTCGCAGCCGCCCAAGTGCGCGGCTACGGTCTCCCTTTCCTCGGGGCTTAGCCCGCCGTGTATGTATTCTATCAATATTTCGCTGCATCTCTCGCAGTTCATCTTATCCCTTTACACCCCTTTCGCTTTCTGTCTTTCTTCGAAATACCCCGACTCCGTGAACACCTGCCGGAGCCCCTTGTATGCGTACCGGAGGCGGCTCTTTACCGTGCCGAGGGGCGACTCCGTGACAACGGCTATCTCCTCGAACGAGAGCCCTTCTACTTCTCTCAATAAAAATACTTCCCTGAACTCCTCTTTCAACCCTCTCACGCCTATGTCGATAAGCTCCTTCACCTCGAGGTCGAAAGCCCTCTCCTCCTGGTCCCTGTCGCCGCTCCTGACGAGGTCGATTACGACCGCCCCGCCCTCTTCCTCAACCGATATGGGCGCGTCTAACGAGCTGTGCCTCCTGTAGCTCTCCGTCCTGAGATAATCTATGCAGTGGTTCCGCGCTATGCTGTATAGCCAGGTCGAGAACTTCTGGCCCGGGTCGTACTTCTTCCTCCGCTCTATCACCTTCATGAATATTTCCTGGAGCAGGTCCTCGGCCTGCGCCTTCTCCGCGCCCGTCATCCTGATTATGAACCTGAGCACACCGGCCCCGTGCCGGCCCAAGAGGAGGTCGAAACTCCCCTCGTCGCCATTTTGAAATTTCCGCATCGCCTCTTCGTCCGATAGTCCGCTTTTCGTATTTATTCCAAACACCGGATACCCGTCTCAGGTCACATGTGATATACCATTAATTATACGATGGAAAAGGGGGAAAGTTTTAATGTTTCGCTCCGCCAACTTATACGTTACCCTGCGCTGCCCGAACTGTCATTGCGAGCGCAGTGAAATGGAGCGCGGCAATCTCAAGATAAAAGAGAGATCGCCACGGCTACTTTGTAGCCTCGCGATAACAAAAAAAACTCCCCGAAGGAAGGTGCGCCTGTTGAAATGCAGCGCCTCTTAAAGTAGATTCGTTTATCTCCTTTCCGCGTAAGGAACCGCACATGCCGACAAAGCCGAAGGACCTCATATACTCAGTCGCGGAAATGCCCCCCATAGCGAGGCTCATCCCGCTCGGGTTCCAGTTCACCGTATACATTTCCGTAACGCTCGTCTACATAGTGCTCATCGCGAGCTACGGCGACGTGCCCGACAAGGTCACGGCGAACGCCATAAGCATGGCGATGATAGCCATAGGCATAGCGACCATACTGCAGTCGCTGTGGAAGGGGCCCGTGGGCTCGGGTTATTTCGCGTCCCCGGTCTATTCGGCTGTGTACCTGGCCCCGTCGGTCCTCGCGGTCAAGGCAGGCGGGCTCCCGGCGGTATTCGCCATGACCATATTCGCCGGGGCGGTCGAGGTACTGATGTCGATATTCCTCCGCCGCCTGAAACCCGTCTTCCCTCCGGCGGTCTCGGGCTTCATAGTGCTCGTTATCGGCATCGAGCTCGGGCTCGTGGCGCTCGGCAACCTGCTCGACGTCAAGGGGTTCGGAAAGCCCTTATACTTCGAGAACTTGCTCGTAGGGGTCATAGCCATCTCGATCATAATGGGCTTCAGCGTCTGGTTCAAGGGCATACTCAGGCTCCTCTGCTCGCTCTTCGGAATAGCGATCGGGTTCGTTGTAGCCCTCTTCCTGGGCATCGTGCCCGTAAGCTCGATCGAACTGTTCAAAAGCTCGGCCCTATTCGACCTCCCAGACCCGGGCTATATATCCTACAGCTTCAACGCGTCACTCATCCCCGCATTTCTCACCGCGGGAATAGCCGCGTCACTTAGGACAATCGGGGTCGTCACGACCGCAGAGAAGATAAACGACGTCGACTGGAAGAAGCCCGATTACGGCCCCATAAAAAAGGGTATGCTGGCCGACGGTATAGGGTGCATGCTGGGCGGCCTCATGGGCGCGCCTGGAATGAACGCGACGCCGGGAATAGTCGGGCTGTCGCAGGCCGCGGGCTCGACGAGCCGCTATATGGCCTTCCCCACCGGTATTTTCCTCATCGTGCTCGCGTTCTTCCCGAAGGTCTCCGCCTTATTCCTCATGCTCCCGCTCTCCGTAGTCGGGGCATCGCTCGTCGTGAGCGGGGCGTTCATGATCTCGGGAGGGATCGAGATAATGACGACGAGGAACCTCGACTCGAGGATGACTTACGTCGTGGGCGTATCGCTCCTCCTCGGCATAGGGAGGAAGGTTTTCCACGGTTATTTCGACAGCTTCCCCGAGTGGCTCAGGCTCGTGACCGATACGACACTTTCCCTCGCCCTCATCTCATCCGTCGTCCTCGTCCTCATCTTCCGCCTCGGCATAAAGAAGAAGGACGTGCTCATGTACGATAAAGCGCTCCCGTCATGCGAGCATTTCAGGGAGCATCTGAAATCACACGAGAAGGAATGGAGGCTCGACGACGAGATAATAGACCACGCCGTCTCGTCGACGGAGCAGATTATCGAGCACCTGACGGAGGCTAACCTCCCGCGCGGTCCGATAAAGATAGAGGCCGAATACGACGAGGTGTACCTGGAGATAATTATAGAATACAAGGGGACGCTGCTCGCGCTCCCCGCGGTCGGGGCGAAGCACACTCATTTCATGGAAGAAGACGCGTTCGTCCACGGCATAAGGGATTTCCTCACCGGGGTCTATCCCGACAGGATAGAGACCTCGGCAAAACACGAGGACGTGAAGATAAGGTTGTTCTTTAATGTGTAAGCGCAGCACACAATGTGTGCTTATATACGCTCCCTCCGTACCTCTTCAGATCAACCCGGCAACGAAACCAAACCCGCTCGCCCTGAGCCTGTCGAAGGGCGGAGTTTTTTCTTCCCGACATTACAGAATTTGCGTTAAGAAAATAGATTATTAAGGCGTGAAAATCTATCAGGGCTGGGGTGGAATTGATAGATTCTAGCCTTAATATGATATTTTTAGCAAATTATGTACAGTCGGATGATTTTTGCTTCTTTTCATCAAGGCGGTTTCAAACTTTTAACGCAACGAGTCTGTTAATAACTTCATCTGGTTTCTCGTAGTCTAACACGGCCCGTGGTCTATCGTTGAGTCT
>JBGSVA010000086.1:0-62468 GCA_041753155.1 Thermodesulfobacteriota bacterium
ACGATCCCGTCCCCGGGCTTGCAGGGCTTTACGAGACCCGACGGCGGCATGCCCCTCTCGAACATATCAATCTGTGACAGTACCGTCCCGGGATTTATGCCCCTCGCTTCGATTTCGCCGATTATATTCGGGCCGAGTTTCGTCGTTCTCGCTTTCAACTTTCAATACACTCCGGCTGTCGCAATTGAGTCCGGCATAATTCTATACGGACAGACCTAACTAAATATTAATCAAATAATTCTTATTAGTTATAGGGATTAGAACTAGTCCGTATTTCAAATTATAACGCCCTGTTGCATATCATACGAAAAAACGGTAGCAATTTATGTAGCACTACATCGACCTTATTAGTGATGATAAATACAACAATCCCAATTAGAAGTCCATTCTAATCTGTGATGCTTTTTTGCTAGACGGTTCAGCTACTTTATGAGATAAATGCCGGCTAGGAATATTCAAGCGATTATCCTTTAATAATTCCTCGATTGTTTTTATTTGAATCTTGGGATATTGCGCTCCCGTAATTGATTTATAAAAACCCTTCTGCACAGCCTCTTTTAGCATAGGTTTAGTAGGCTCTTCTAATGTAATGAAAATGCCAATTTCGGCTTTTTCCCTATCCATTACATGACCTAAGTCCCGTATTTGCGTTACTGACACATGACCGCTTTTAACCTGCACAATTGCCCTTTGTATTTTGTCCTTCTCATCTTGAAAATATAGTAATCCGTCGATTCCCGTGTCACTTCCCATTTTCTTGTCTTGATACGGTCGTGCATTTATCAGAGACAATGCCCACCATTGGAATTGGTAGCGATTTTGTGAGGCTAATTCTCTTGCGCCTGTTAAATCCTCGGGCTCCCCGATTATTTCATAATCTTTTTTGGGGTAAAGTCCAAACATGTCTTTTAATCGCCATTTTATTAAATTAATTGCAAGATGGGTAATATCTATACCAATCCATTTTCGTTTTAGTTGTTCTGATGCGGTTATTGTCGTACCGCAACCACAAAATGGATCGAGTACGATATGCCCCTGATGCGATGAGGTCTTAATAATTCGCTCCAATAGAGAAATTGGTTTCTGTGTCGGATAACCAAGTCTTTCTCTAGCAACTGCGTTTATATCAAAAATATCAGTCCAAATATCTTGGACGTATTCACCCTTACCTTGTTCAAGGTATCTCTTCAGACGGGGCATTCCTGTTTTTGTGAATACAATACGCCCTTCATCCAATAGCTTGTCAATATTCTCTTGTGTATAAATCCAATGCTTACCCGTAGGTGGATTTAGTACTCTATCACCAAATTTACGTTCTACTCCTTGTCCAGTTTGTGTTAAGTCCCACAAACCATAGCGACGTTCTGTTTCGGGTTCAATTTTATTATAATGGCTACTGATATAACTCTCTTTATAGGGAGTAAATTGTTCATTGAATACAGCTTTTTCTGACTTTGTGTAAAACAATATTACATCATGAACTTTGCCAAAGAACCCGCTTTGACGTTTTGCGACTTGGGTTCTTTGCCAAATTAACTCATTCCGAAACATTCGGATACCGAAAATAGTATCTAAAACTATTTTCAAATAGTGGCTCGCAGTGGGATCACAGTGAAGATATATTGAACCCTTATCCTTAAGAACTCTTTTTAGTTCCAACAACCTTATAGTCATCATGGTTAGATAACCCATCATATCATTGATACCTACAAATTTCCGAAAAGAGATCATCATTTCCACAACCGCAGGAGGGGCAGTATCTATAATCTCTTGAAAAGTTCTTTCTGTTTCTTCTGTCCAATGCCACGTATCTTCAAATGCAGTAATCTGAGCTTGGGATTGTTCGCCTGTAGGCTCTTTAAACAGGACGTTATAATTCGCTTTGGAATTAAAAGGCGGGTCTAGGTAGATTAAGTCCACAGACTCATCTTTTATATAATTTCTAAGAATCGGTAAGTTATCGCCGTAATAGAGCTTATTATCTGGCACATTTTTCTCCGACTAGTAAAGTCTTTGTTGAATCCAGGCCCAAGCTTCTTGGGGGAGCCATCCTTGATAATTCGGTTTTACTTCAATGATTAACAAGCTATCATTTTGTAGTATTTGAGGGACTAGGCGTCTATACCATTCTTCAGGGTCATATCGAGTTTGTATTAACCATGTTGAATCAATATAATGCCACCATTGTTCCGCTTGTTTAAGTTCGTTATTCAGTTTGCTATAATCGTGTGAAGGAGTGCGCAAATCGTAGGTGACAAGTAATATCATTTTTCCCCATCCTCTCCATCACCACTTATATGTGTTTTCTCGGATATTTCTGGTGCTTTGGTTTGTATTATATCTAGTGAATAATAGTACTCGCCTCTTATATTATCGCCTAATCTCTCCCTCATCATAGTTATATATTCTTCTTTACCTAAGACGAGTTTGGTGGGATTCTTGATTAATAACCATGACACCCAAATTAGTACACTTACTATGATCAATAAACAAAATATTATTATATATATTGTCCCCGCTAAACCTGATTTCCAAGCAAGCAAAAAGATAAGAGACGCAAAAACAATTATAATTGCCGCATAAAACTGAATTGGCGTTTGTGAATATTTGACTACTTTTTGGAAGGCTTCTTTCAATTGTGTTAAAAATCCTCTGCGTTGTGGTTCTATTATTGTACATTTTCTCCGTAATTACGGTCAAGGAATGTTTTTGAGAAGAAATTGGATCGATAGGGAGGGGGGTCAAACTGACTCACAATCTTATTTTTCGAACTAACCCACCCGACCCCATACATGTAGCAGAGCTTACGTAACACCCTACAATTATTTGTCAATTATATTTCAATACGGAAAAAAAACGCGACCCCAAGGGGATGCTCCTCAGTGAGCGGGGGGCCGCGCCGTGAACGGGTCACGCCCCCACGTCGACTCCCGGAGAACCGCTTTCCGCGCCTCCCCGCGCGTCGAGCCATTTCTTCACTATATCGTGGAGGTGCTTTTTGGTCAGCGGCTTGGTGATATAATCGTCCATATCGCTCTCCAGACACTTTTCCCTGTACCCCATTAACGCATGAGCGGTGACCGCAATGATAGGCGTCCTCTCCGCGTGATTCGCTTTCTCCCATTCCCTGATAATCCTCGTCGACTCGAAGCCGTCCATAACCGGCATCTGTATGTCCATCAGAATGAGGTCGTACACGTTGCCGCACGCTGCGTCGGCTCCCTCCCGGCCGCCCGAAGCGACATCGACCTCGTAACCGCAGATTTCGAGGATCCTCTTCGCGAGGTTCTGGTTGTCGGGCGTGTCGTCCACTACGAGTATCCGCGGCTTCACCCTGTTCTTCGCCCTGATAGATTCGAACGGAGATCCAGCGTACTGGTCCCGTTCGTTTAAATACGCATCTTCCTTCACGAGCCTCGACACCGCTTCATAGAGCTTCACGCTCTTGACCGGTTTCACTATCGTCTCGTCGATCCCTCTGTCTTTTATATCCGAGAAGTTCATCCCTCCCCAGGAAGTTAGTAGTAGTATTTTTATATCGCTCCCTATGGAGTTCCTCACGTGCTCCGTGAACTCTATGCCGTCCATTCCGGGCATCTGCTTGTCCACGATTATCAGGGGCGGCTTCCTGTCCATATTGTGGAGGAGCGACAGCGCAGCCCTGCCTCCGCCCGAATCCATCACCTCGAACCCCCAGAGCGAGAGCATCTTTCTCAGCACCGACCTGTTGGTCCCGTTGTCGTCTACTATGAGGACGGGCGTCCCGCGGAAATTCGGCTGCACCCTGGCGACCCTCCCCTCTTTTTCCCAGTCGAGCTTGAGCGGGAGGCTGAAGTAGAACGTAGAGCCGCTCCCGACCTCGCTCTCGTACCATATTTTTCCGTCCATCAGCTCCACCAGGGACTTCGATATGCTGAGACCGAGCCCCGCGCCGCCGAACGTCCTCGTCGTCGAGCTGTCGACCTGTGAGAATTTCTCGAATATCCTCTCCCTGTGCTCCTCCGGGATGCCGATGCCCGTGTCGGCCACCTTGAACTGGAGCTCGACCTCGTCCCCGTCTACCGGCTTCATGTTCTCGAGATTAATGAACACCTCGCCCTCGTCGGTGAACTTTATAGCGTTAATCACGAGGTTTACCAGGACCTGTCTTATCCTCGACATGTCCCCGATCAGGCGGTCGGGCACGTTGTGGTTAATGTAGCATACGAGCTCGAGCCCCTTCTCGAACGCCCTCACCGACAGGGAATCGGCGACACCCTCGACGAGGTCCTTCAGGCTGAAGGGCTCTTCCTCGATCTCCATCTGCCCGACTTCGATCCTCGAAAAATCCAGTATTTCGTTTATAAGGCTGAGGAGCGCGTCCGAAGACGACTCTATTACCCTGAGCGTCTCCTGCTGCTCGCTCGACAATGATGTGTCCAGCATAAGCTCCGTCATCCCCACTATCGCGTTTAAGGGCGTCCTTATCTCGTGGCTCACGTTCGCGAGGAACTCCGACTTCGCCTGGCTGGCCGCCTCGGCAGCTTCCTTCGCGCCCTTGAGCTCTTCCTCCGCCTTCTTCATTTCGGATATATCCATCAGGCTCCCCAGTATCGCCTGCCTGCCCCTGTACTGTATCGACGTGCTCGTCTCCATTACCCATCTCGTCTCGCCCCGTTTGTCCACCACCCTGTACTCGTACGGCAGCTTCCTCCCCCCGTCCTGCATATGCCTCGACTTCTCTCTCACGTCGTCGCGGTCGAGCGGGTGAACGAGGTTCCAGGGGCTCGTGCCGATGAGCTCGTCCTTCGCGTAGCCCATGAACTCCTCGAACTGCGGGTTGACGAACTCGAACTTCGAATCCTGTATGATGAATACCCCGATCGGGGTTCCCGTCGAAAGCGTCTCGAACAGCTCCTCGGCCTGCTTCCTTTCCGAGACGTCCATTAAGGTCCCGAGAACCGCTTCCTTCCCCATGTACTGTATCGACCTCACTACCTCCATCGACCACATGACGGTGCCGTCTTTCCTTACCGTCCTGTATTCGTAGGGGGCGCTCAGCTCGCCCTTCAGCATCCTGATCGCGTTCTGTCTGACGGCCGGCCTGTCTTCCTCGTAGATATACCAGACGGATTTGCTCCCGAGCAGCTCCTCCTCCGTATACCCAGTGTATTTCTGGAACTGCGGGTTGACGAATTTGAATTCCCCGTCCTGCGCTATGTATATGCCGATAGGCGAGCTCGTCGAGAGGGTCCTCAGCATCACCTCCACCCTTCTCCTGTCCGTGATGTCGGCCACGCTCCCGAGCACTGCGTTCCCGTCGCGGAACCTGATCCTGGTCACGGTCTCGGTGAGCCATTTGATCTCGCCCCCCTTGCTCGATATCCTGTACTCATAGGGCTCGGCGCTCATACGCTCGAGCATCTGCCTCGACTTCTCCTTCACGGAATCCCGGTCGAGGTAGAGGACTAAACTGTCGGCGCTCGTCCCTATTAAGTCTTCCTCACCGTATCCCGTGTACTCGCAGAACTGCCTGTTCACATACTTGATCTCTCCGTCCTGGACTATGTAGATACCGAGCGGGGAGCTCGTCGAGAGGGTCTTGAGCATTTCCTCCGTGTGCCTCGCGGAAGTGATGTCGATGATGCACCCGAGCAGGGACTCCTCGCCCGAATGCATGATCTTGGACGCCGTCTCCAGAACCCATACGGCCTGTCTCTTCTTGTTGATGATCCTGTACCTGCATGTCCCGCCGCGCGTCCCGTCGATTATCCCCCGCATATAATTGCTTCGCTCGTCCCTGTCGTCGGGCGATACGAGCGCGTTCATTTTCGATCCTATAAGCTCTTTCTCGGAATAGCCCGTCAGGCCCCCGAACACGCTGTTGACGTACACGAGACGCCCGTCGGTGATTACGTACGCCCCGTAAGGCGAGCCCGCCGAAAGCGCTTCGTGGAAATCTTCGGCTTCTTTAAGCCCCTTTATCCGACCCTCGAGTTTCTCTACGGCGGCGCGGTGCTGCACGGTCAGGCTTTCGATCCTCGATTCCGTATCCCTCGCCTTCTTCACGGCGTATTTTTTCTCCCCGTAGTTCTTCGAGTACTCGAGCGTAAGCCCGATGAACGGCGTGAAGCAGGCGAGGACCTTCAAGAAGTCGGCGTAGAGGAAATGCTCGCCCGGGAAGAGGGACGAGACGAGTGTGACGAAGATTTCAGAAGCGAGGAGAGGTATCAGGGTTATTTCGAGTACGGAGGAGAGGAGCGTCCGCTTCGCGCCCGTAAAATGTTCGGCCGCGAGCGCCGCAGCGATCACAAACGCCATGGGGGTAAGGCTCCATATACGGGCCGGAAGCGTGAGCGCGCCGGGGGCGCCCGATTTCGGGCCCGATTCGGAAAGGAAGTAGATTATCCCGAGCGATATGCCCATCAAGACCGAGCTTGCGATGAGGTAATGCCCGGTCCTCTTGTCGAGGTCCGAATCGTTCTTATTTCTCAAAAGTATCAATACGCCGGCCAGGATCAGGACCGCCGGGAAGAGGTCGACAGCCCCTGAAGAAACCGTTATGAAGAACTCCCTGTAAACCCCCTCTCCGAACATATAGGATGCGAAGAGCTGGAACCCGCTTATCACGGCCGTGCCTATGAGGGATACGCCCAGTATGAACGTGATCCTGTTCCTCTCGAGTGTGTAATGCGCGAGGCAGAGCGTGCCTGTGAAGAGCGAGATGAGGATAATGGCCGTGACCGTTATCCTGAAAGCCTCCGTCACTTCCAGGTACCTCATCCTGAAATCGGCGCCGAGGAGCGAAAGCACGAAGGGGAGGACGCTCAGTGAAAGGACCGTTATGAATAGCCCTTTCGGGAACTGCGCGCCTTCCGAATTAAGAGTCCGTATTTCTGATTTCATGCCTGATCCGTCGGGGATAACTAAACAGTAAAATTTCCCCTATCTGAATCAGGCAATTCCTATGCCACGTCTATCACGCCTTAACTAACTGTATTCACGAGATACTTTGATGGATTTTGGCCCCCTTGAACCGGAGAAATGACAATTATTGTCAAAACCCCGCCAAAATTGCGGAAATTAGCGAATTTTTGAAATATTAACCTCTCCGCCTTGAACAACCACCAATGACCGGGTTATAATTAATTATTCGATTGTTTAACGATTGTATTTCTCAAACTATCCGTTAAGCGGGGGGGTGGACATGAAAAACGCAGGGGACGTATTAATCGGCCGTGCTTCAAGTTTGATCGTATTAATTTCCTCTATAGTAATGATCGCGCTCATGGTAACGGGTGGGTGCGAGAGCGGCAATAACGGAGGTAGCTCTTCAACCCCCACCCCCGGCGCGACAGGGTTCCCTCCCGAATGTGACGGTACATTCGATGTCGATCTAAGCTGTCCCGCAACGAGCCTCGCCGGATCCACATGCCTGCCGTATTTATGTGACATAGTAGATGACAGTGAAGAACCGCCCCTGATAATCGATAATCTCACCGTTGTCTTCGGCGACCATTGCACGGACACCGACTGCTTCACGCTCGAATGTCAGGACATATCGGTGATCGATGCCGATGCTGCAACCATTATCATAGACAGTGTAAGCGGCACCCCCGTCGGCGAGGACGTCGAAGGGAATGTGTTTCAGGGAACGCCCGACGGCATAATTATAATCGACGGTGAAGAATTCGCCCTCGACTGCAACGGGTTCATAACCCCGTAAAAGTTTGCGCAGATATTGCCCGGCTTCTGGAGAGAGACAAGAGAAGAATCCAGGATTCGTTCCGCGTACTACCCGGTATTTACAAGCCCCTCACCGGCTGTATTATTTCCTCAGGAGGAACGGTGATGCGAATGGACGTCTCACGTTTCCATAAGGCTGTCATAGTTTGCCTGTTTGCATTAGCCGCTGCCTGCACCCAGACGGCAACCGAGCCAGACAGGGTGTACGACCCGGGCGAGGTATCCGCCACGTGCGCCGAGAACCTCGGCCTCGACGGCGCGGTAATAATGTCGCTCGCGGCTGCTTTCCGGGATACGAACGGCAAGATAACCGACTCGTTCAAGGAAAAGGCCAGCAAGGATATTGCGGAGTCGGAAAACGTACAACCTTCCGAAAGCGACGCCGTATTCCAGCAGTACATCTCGTGCCTCGAAAGCTCCGTAGCGCAATAATAAAGCGGGCAGCGGTTTCCCGACCTTTACAACCCCGGAGATTTCTGTAGAATTGGATTATGAAAATAACTCAACCGAATAGACCCGCCTTATATTATATGCTCGTCATGATCTGCTTCGCCGGTGGAACGACCGGCTGCTTCTGGAAAGGAGACGAGGTCAAATTCGCGAAGGTATCCGACCCAGCGAACGTATCCACCGGATGCGCTCAGAGCCAGGGGTTCGACCCGGAGCTCACGAACTTGCTAACGGAAGCGCTCAAGGATTATGACGGTGTGATAAACGACGAATTCAAGCTTAAGGCATCGGCGCTGGTCACCGAGTCCGACAGCGTGCCCGCCGCACAGAGGAATTCCGTATTGAAGGAATATTTTTCCTGCCTGTCTAATTCCGCCGAGAAAAAGTAGTATCGCGTCTGCATGCTAATCGGGTGCATACGCCGACACAGTTGAGGGGAAACTAACTCAGCCGAATTCTCGGTTAGGAAGCTTCTTTATAGGTAAGGTAATCCGCGATTACCGCAGGTTCAGGGAGCGAAATTCCACGGGCTTGCATTTCTTCTTTATATATTCCTATAGCTTCCACAGCACGCCGCTTAGCCTCTTCCAATGTCTTTCCAGTGACTAGGATCGTCGGAAGGTCGGGCACATGGGCTGCGTATCCGGTGTCGGATTTTTCAAATAACACTAAATATTTTTTCTCCATTCTATTTCAATCCCGCCTGCCTTATACCATCCATTCTTTTCAATTAACTTGATAATTTCTCTGCCCTTCATTCGTTTCGGAGGTGGAAGTTCTCACTTCTTCTCGGGCGGAGATACCTTTTCCATAACTATCGAGCCCGTGAGGCACACGTACTGGAACTGTAGCTGCCACGCCGGCGAGAGCCACGGGCCCTCTAGCACGGTCGGTATGGTCGTTATCTCGGCGAACACCTGCCTCATCACCCTGGCCCCGGGCCCGCCCGGCCCGCTGAAGTCACCCGCGAAGAGCTGATCGAGTGTCTCCAGCGCCTGGTGCGCCGCGTTGTACACGGATACCGCAATCCGCTTATTGGCGAACGTCCCGCTCGAAGCGGGCCCGTTCTTGTCTATGGTCCTGATGAGCGCCCTCGCGGAGTTCCGCGCTTCGGTGGCGAACTTTTTGTTTTCGGCTTCGTCCCCGCCCGCCGATTGTAATATATTGAAGCTGATGCCGTACACCTTCTCCCCCGCCTGACCGAGCGCAGTCCTGTATATCGTTCCGCTGCCTGCCCAGGTAGCGTCCACATTGGCGTTATCCGTGAATGCCTTATATGTGCCGGCGTAGAATACGCCGAACACCTCGGCGAGCTTGGCCGCGTCGCCCGTAAGGCCCGTTATAGGGAATTTATACAGGTTTTCGAGCTTCGGGTCGGCCGCGACCTTGTCCCTCCACGTTCCGTTCGCGGCGTTCGTCCCCTTGGGAAGGTTCATATTCGAAAGCTCGTAGAGCCTGTAGAGGAGCACCTGGAATCTAAGATTTATATCCTTCACGGCTTTAGTCTCGTCAGGCGCCTGAGCGGCCGCGGCCGCGGCAAAAAGCTGTATGACTAACAATGCAATAAATGCCTTTCTCATTTCAATATCCCCCTGTCTCGGCGGTCTATAAACTACGCAACCGCAACAAGTTACATTAAAACAAATTTATCTCTCCTAGTCCAGAGGGATGGTGAGATCGAGGGTTTTATCGAAATTCCGGAGAGAGTGAAAAGTTTACTGGGATCGATAATTGGGGGCCATCGGACACGAAAAACCCTGCGGGGACGACTCGCCGCCGTGGACAGCCGCTATTTACTTGGCATTCGTCCTGAGAATATGGAGCGGCAGGATTTTCGCGGAAGCAGTGGTATAGGGCTCCCGGCGGACTACGCGCAGTGTCTGTCCCTGCTCCCACTGCTCCGACATTATGTCCCCCCCGGGATAAGCTCTGAGGGCCCGAAGCATGGCGGATAAGAGAGCGTTTTCATCTACGTCGCCCACTCTGGGGCTAACGACGATATTCACCCTCGGCAGACCACCCTCCTCTTCTTCGGCCAGCTGATAATCGGTGGGATGCCCGCCGAAACGCTTCGGCAGGACTTCCTCGACCAGCCGCATAAGCTCCGTCCCCAGGAAGGTCACTCCGCCGCTCGTCAATTTTTCGTAGCTGCGTATTTGCGATAGGTGCGTCGTAAACCCGAGCCCGCCCAGCGGGCACCCGCAGCTCCTTTCTTCGAGGGTGCCGTAGTCGTCGCTCTCTACGTTCAGCATAAGCTTGGGGCAGCTGGGGAGGACCGTCGTATACACGAGCGCTCCGACGCTCATCTCCCCGTCTCCCAAGAGCTTCTGACGCTGGATGACGGCGATTTTATCCGTAATGAGGTGTATATCGTCAAAACGGGCGGCAGTCGCACACGCTATGCCAATGTTGCCGAGCTCGGCCATCGAGTAACGGTTAACAACCCGGCACCCCGCATCGGACAATACCTCCGCCTTCGCTTCCGTATAAGGCTCTCCTCCGAGACAGAAAAACGTGCCCGAAATATCGAGCCCTCCTTCCTTTGCCGCTATGCATACCCTCACGCCCGAGCTCGCCTGCGTGTCGAAAAAGGCGGGCGTGCCCTCCGCTTTTTTCAATGCAAGCCAGCGCGCCACTTTCAAGGCGTCCTCGAGAGGCGTGTAGGTCGGCGCAGGCAAAGGTCTCGACAACACCCTGCTCGCCAAGATCGTATAGTACGTGAAGAAAAGGAACTGGAGAGATTTCGGATCTCTACCGAGCCTGCTCGTGGAGAACCACTTTTCTACTCTCTTCCCGAGTTTCGTCAGACGGAGCATGACGTTCATGCCAGTAGTCACGGGCGGCACCTCCCGCCAGATACCGATAGGCCTTTCCCCGACGTCGAACGCTTCGAGCAGTAATTGATTACACGCGGCGTCGTGCTCGAGCAGGTCGAGGTCCATAATAACTCGTGTCACGGCCCCGCGTGAGCCGCTCGTCCGCGAGCTGTAGTGTTTGCTAAGGAAAGGGTTATCGAAATCGTGAGGGCCCGTCTCTATTTCAAGCCCCTGACGGCGTATCGGAACGCGCCTCTTGAATTCGTCGAGACTGATGTAGACCCCAAGATCATACAGGCGGTCGAGGCACCCCTCGACGCCGTATTGCCGCACGAGTCCCGCGAGGTCGCCGTATTCCACACCGGCGTGCCTGAGGAGCTTGAGATAGGGACTATTGGGATTTGAATAAACCCCCCTTTCGACTATGCTCAGTAAAGACCTCTCCCTCGCTTTCAGCTGATCTACGAGCATACGCCGGCAATCCTCCGGGGTCAACGTATTGCGGAGGAAGCTGTTCAGCCCCCAGGCGTACCTCGCAGCCATCTTTATTTCGTCGAGCATCGGTTACCCCTATCGCTGCGCGCAATCATATACCGGTCGAATAAATTCATGTATTTATTCGGATATCAGGAAACAAATCAGCATTGTTCAAGCTTAATTTAAATATCGAGAGACAAAAAGTTGAGTCCGGGCTTTGCCTGACGCACCGTAATCGCATCCGTGCGGCAAGACGCGGGACCCGGCATATTATCCCATATATTCTTTCCGCAGCACCATTTTTCTAAGCCGGGAATCGTTATCGCGGACCGGATATAATTTCCTGTCGAGGAGCACCTCCGCAAAATCCGTCCTGCAGGGAGACACGAACGCATACATCAGCGCATATCGGGGCTTCACCGCATTCCGGCTCCCGTAATGGAAACACCTGCTGGGGTCGAGGAACAATACCGTTCCGGCAGGGTAACATACCTTTAAAAGCTCACTTTCGGGAACGACCGAGTAAACCTCCTCGTCGAAGAGCCGGTGCGGTTTCCCCCTCCTCCTGTATCCTACGGCATTCGTCACCTTCTGCGAGACCGAATCAGGCATGAAACAGAAGGGTCCGTTTTCCATAGTTATATCATTCAAGAGAACGATTACATAAGCCATTGGGCTATCGTGATAATCGATGTGGAAGAGCTGGCTCCCCCTGAAGTATCCGGGCGGCGCATCGTCGTGTCCGTCCCAGGACTCGTTGAACCTGAGGCCGTGTGGGACAGCGGCTGAGAGGACAGGGATATAACCCAGGTGCTTGCATACGGTCGAAAGCACATCGGATGAAGTTGCGAAGTCCAGGAGAGACGGGTACTTGACGAACAGATCGTCGATCGGGAGCTCCTGAAACCACGGACGTCCGAAATCGGTGCGCTTTATACGTCCCCGCTCCTTAATAATCTCCCCGGCGTCCAGCAAGAGTTGTTTCAGGTGAGGGAGCGTAACGGACGTGTCGAGCGACCACCCGTCCTTTATTTCACTCATCCTGGAAAGGGGCTCACCGTTCTCGCGCGTCAGTTCATCAAAATGATGGAGATACTGATCCTTCCTGTATTCATAATATCTTCCATAGACAAAGCGGTTGTAAGCCCGCGCGATCTTCATCGTATTATTGGTGCCCAACGGCTTCATGGGTTTTGCAACGTAATCATATTGTAAGACCCTGGCTATAGGTGAAAACGCTAGATCTATATATTTGGATAACATACTATTCGCATCCTTTGATCCCGGTCGAGAATCGGGTCTCGCGTGAGATCAACTCCATCTTTCGGAAATCAATTCTCTAAATCAGCAAGCGGCACAACTGCGACTAGCACCGATTCATCCCCGAGTACGCGTGTCCGATGACCCTCGCCCGAGGTATCCGTAAGCACCCGGACATCCCCCGCGCGGAACGTATGTCTGCTCCCGTCACGGAACTCATGCTCGAGCCTTCCGGACAGTATGATGACGACCTGTTTCCGGGGAGCGGGATGCCAGTCGAGGAACGTGCCGGGCGTGAATTCCTTGAAAAAAATAGTCGATGCGGTCCTCACCGACTTCCAGAACGGATCGTGCAACGGAAGTTCTTGAATATATGATTTCTCGTCTTCACCCATATAAATTCTGTACATGCCCATTGTCCGGGTTTATCCTGACGTCCGAACGCTGCGGGCGTCTTTCACTGCAAGCAGCCGCTCCGGGTCATCCATCCCCTCAACGATCTCGAACGAATCAATCGTCGGACCGAGTTTCATTGACGCGACGCGGCCGAACATTATTTTCATGGCCTCTCGAACGTCCTCCGGAAGGCGGAGAAAATCCTCAATCCTGAACATCTCGATGTGTTCCTTCGCCATCCCCCTGCCGAATTTACTTGCGAAGGAATAGACTTCTCGGGAATTTTCATACCCCCAAAGTAGAGAGCGCTGACAGGTGGCGGCAATATCGCGCGCCAACTCCATATCGAACCTCTTGCTGACGAGGTTGAGCCCCACAGGCAGCGGGAGCCCCGTGTCTTTGCACCACGCGGCCCCGAGATCGGATACGAGCACGAGCCCTTTTTCGATATAGTGAATTAGCTCCTCGTGTATCATGACCCCGGCATCCACCTCATCCCCGGCAATAGCGTCGACTATCGCATCGAAAGGCATTTCCACAAGCTCGATACCGGGACAGAACATCAATGCCAGCACGCTTCCCGTGGTCGGATGACCGCCGACCGCCACGCGTTTGCCGCGCAGATCCCCGGCCGATTTGTAACGTTTTGAAACCAGCACGGGGCCGAAATTTCTCCCTACGCTGTTCCCAACGCAGAGTATCCTGTATTTATCGGCGACCCTCGGGTAGAAAGCGGAAGAAACGGCAACCACGTCATAGCTCCCCTGTTGTGCAGCGTGGTTCAAGTCGATGATATGGTTTCGATAAAAAACCGGCTCGTATCCGTCCACGCCAAGCTCGACACGTCCCTGCTCCCATGCATAGAAGTTGAATACGTCATCGCTGTCAGGGGTATAGGCAATAGATAGCTTCTTCACAGTTACTCCTCATAACGGTCTCGATAATGTTCTTTATATATATTCCTTGTCCAGGAGCATACGCCTCAGGCGCGAATCTTCTTTCTTAACCGGGTATCTCATGTTCCTCAGCACTATATCGCCGAAATCCGTCCTTATTGTTGAGACATACGCAAACATCATCAGATGGCGCGGCTTCACCGCGTTACGGCTGCCGTAGTGAAAGCACGCGCTGCTGTCAAGGAACAACACAGTCCCCGCGGGATAGCATAGCCTTATCAATTCGCTTTCGGGAACGACCGAGTATATCCTGTCGTCGGTAACCCGGTGACCGCCTTTCTTTGTATGGTAATCACGGAGCCCGCTCGAGGCTTTCTCCGACACGGACTTGGGCAGGAAACAAAAAGGCCCCCTCTCCATCGTAACCTCTCTCAGGACGACTATTACATAGACCATCGGCTTATCGTGGTAGTCAAGGTGAAAGAGCTGGCTTTCTCTGGGCGGAGCGTCGGGCTTTTCGTCGAATTTATTCCAGGACTCTATGAGCCTCACGCCATAGGGTTTGGAATAAGAAAGCGTGGGTATAAAGCCGAGGTAGCCGCACACGGTCGAGAGCACGTCGGAAGAGGCGGCGAAATTGAGTATGGAAGGGAACCTCGAGAAGTAATCGTCTGAAAATATATCCTGGAAAAAGGGCCTTCTGAAAACCATGTGCTTAGGTTGTTTCTCGCCGCCCTTCTCGTCTATGATCTCGCCCGATTCTTTAATAAGCTCCTCGAGATAGGGAAGCCGACCCGAGGTATCGATCACCCATCCGTCTTTCATCTCGTTCACGGGGGCGACAGGGTTTCTGTTCTCGGCTATCAACTCCGGGAAGTTTTCCCGATACTGCCTTTTCCTCTGCTCGTGGCTGCTCCCGTACCGGATACTGTTGTAGGCCCTGGCAAGGGCCATAGTATTATTCACTCCCAGGGCGCCCATGTAATTCCTTTCGAGAGCCCTGGCGGCCGGTTTGAACACCGCGTCCATGGTTTTACCGATCATTTCCCCCCTCCTCCTGCGTGAGCAGACCGCCGTGATTCTTTCCGCCCGCGCGTTATGGAATGTTGAACAAATAATACAAGATTATTGATATATTGAGAAGTAAGGGTAAATATTTGCTAAAGGATAATCATGCGTGCTGGTACGTATTCAGGCAATAAAACTGGCGGGGACGACGGGACTCGAACCCGAGACCTCTGGCTTGACAGGCCAGCGTTCTAACCGGACTGAACTACGTCCCCGCAAGTTAGTTTTGGAGTGGTGGGCGGTAAAGGATTTGAACCTATGACATCCTGCTTGTAAGGCAGGCGCTCTCCCATGCTGAGCTAACCGCCCACTCCGAATTTGAGTATTCCTGGTTTTCCAGGGTTCTGAATTATTACCCGTCAGCACCCCCGTCGTCCCCCTCCCCTAACAGAAGAAGACTACCCCACAAACGTAAATGACACTATGTGTCCCGGCGCCCGTAAGGGAGAAATATATAACTGAATTTTACGCATTTGTCCACCCAGCGCAGGTTCTGCGCCCCGAGCTGTTATACCTACCTGTCGCCATGCACCAAGAGTACACCAAAAGTTCACCGAAAGTAGTCCAAAAGTACACCGATTTCAGACATTTCAATCCTCCCATCCATATAGCATATACCTAATAGCAATATGCTATTGAGTTGTTATGTCTTCTAGATATCTTGATATACATAACGTCACAGGAATCTGAAATATACAACAGTGGGTTAACATAATCGAGTTTTTACAACGCCTCTCCCTCAAAGTGAGGAGAGGGAATTTTATGTGCGAGCACTATGCTGATTTCCTGAGGCCGATTCTGTGCATATGGGGGAGTCCAAGACGGAAAGGAAAAGACTAAAATCCTCCCTCACCTATTTTGGCTTACGCAACGCTGAGCCGGAAGTCAATTTGCGTATGCGTCTTTGTTGTCATGGAGTGCGAGTGCTCACTTGTTTGCATTCGTTCTTTGCCAAAGGAGGGAATTCAAGATAAAAGCAAAAGATAGATTTCTCGCGTGTGCTCGAAATGACAGAATTATGATGTACCCCCTCATCTTATCTATTTTGGCTCAGGCATCGTCGAGTCGGAATTAAACATCTCCTCTATTCTTGTTGTAAGACCGACCGATTCCTCACTTGCCCGGAATCGTTTCCCTCAAAGTGGGGAGAGGGAGACAAAGAGAAAGGCGAGATTGCCGCGCTATTAGAATTCGTTTCAATGTATCACCACAATAAATTGACTTTCTGCTATATAAGCGAGGGCGTCCGATTCTTACACTTGTTCAGAACCGTTGGCTCGCAAAGACAGATTAAGACTGGATTCCCGATCGGTGCCGGGAATGACAAGGAAAGTAGAAAGGATACTTTTTTATCCTTCTTTTCCTTGATGAAAAGAAGCAAAAATCACACACGTAGTGTGGATTATGAAAAGACTGTACATAATTTGCTAAAAATCTTGCGTTGAAGCTAAAATCTTTCTAATGGACTGCTGAAAGATTTTTACGCTTAAACACGCGATTTTCTTAACGCAAATTCTGTAATGTCGGGGAAGAGAAAGAAAAAAGATGAGATTGCCGCGCTTCGTTTCACTGTGCTCGCAAAGACATACTGGAGGAATCGCGGCTGGAAGCCGCTCCTACAGGTTTGTTTTTACTACAAAAGACTGGATTCCCGATAAAAGATTTCGGGAATGGCAGGACAAAAAAAGCCAAAAAAAGGGCGGTTATCTCTAACCGCCCCTTCTTCATGACCTTCTTTAAATTTTATTGTTTAGTTTACGTTGGTACCGAGCTCTTCGCCCATCGGCAACGCCGCCGGAGGAATCACCAGGCTCTGTATGACAGGCCCGTCAGACTCGATCGCCGCCTCGAGGACCTCGTCCATATGGTCGACGAGCTTGATCTTGACGTCCTTGAGTATGTTCTCGCGGATGTCTTTCAGGTCCTTTTCGTTCTCCTGCGGGATGATAATTGTCTTGACCTTGCCCCTGTGAGCCGCAAGGATCTTCTCCTTGAGCCCGCCTATCGGGAGCACCCTGCCCCTGAGCGTTATTTCCCCGGTCATCGCGACGTCGTTCTTGACCGGCTTCTTTATGAGCGCCGATACGATGGCGGTACCGATCGCGATACCCGCCGACGGCCCGTCTTTTGGCGTCGCTCCCTCGGGAACGTGGATGTGTATGTCCACCTTCTGATGGAAGTTACGCTCGAGCCCGAGCCTCTCGGCCCTCGACCTGACGTAGCTCATGGCGGCCTGCGTCGATTCCTGCATGACCTCCCCGAGCTTTCCGGTAACGGTGAAGTTCCCCTTTCCGGGCACGACGGATACTTCTATAGTCAGCAGCTCTCCGCCGACTTCCGTCCACGCGAGCCCCGTGGATATGCCTATCTGCGGCTTCTCCTCTATCTCGCCGTACTTGAATTTGGGGATGCCCAGATACTTCTGCGTCGTTATCATGTTGGGCGTGATCTTTACGACGTGGTCAAGCCCTTTCTTCACGATATCCCTCGCAGCCTTCCTGCACAGCGTGGCGAGCTCCCTCTCGAGAGTCCTCACACCGGCTTCCCTCGTATAGCGCCTTATAACCGTCTGTATAGTGGGGTCCGAGAGTTTCAAATTTTCTTCCTTGATCCCGTGCGCTTCGAGCTGCTTCGGAACGAGGAATTTCTTCGCTATCTCGAGCTTCTCGTCTTCCGTGTACCCCGAGATGCGGATGATTTCCATCCTGTCCTGGAGCGCCCACGGTATCGTGTGAAGCACGTTCGCGGTCGTGATGAACATTACGTTAGTAAGGTCGTAGTCGACCTCTATGTAATGGTCGTTGAAGGAGACGTTCTGCTCCGGGTCGAGCGCCTCTAAAAGCGCCGACGCCGGGTCCCCTCTGAAGTCCATTCCCAGCTTGTCGATTTCGTCGAGCAGGAACACAGGGTTCGTGGTCCCCGCCTTTCTTACTCCCTGAATTATCTTTCCGGGCAGGGCGCCTATATACGTACGCCTGTGCCCCCTGATCTCGGCTTCGTCCCTTACTCCGCCTAAGGAAACCCTCACGAACTTCCTTCCCATCGAGCGGGCGATAGACTTCGCGAGCGAGGTCTTGCCGACCCCGGGCGGTCCGACGAAGCAGAGTATCGGCCCCTTAATCTTTTTCGTAAGAGCCTGCACCGCGAGGTATTCGAGAATCCTCTCCTTCGGCTTCTCAAGCCCGAAGTGGTCTTCTTCGAGTATCCTCTGCGCTTCGTCTATGTCTATCCTGTCGTCCGTCTTCTCTTCTCCCCACGGTAACCCGAGGAGCCAGTCTATGTAATTCCTCACTACGGTGGCTTCAGCCGACATGGGCGACATCTGTTTCAGCTTCTTTATCTCTTTCTTGACCTTCTGCTCGGCCTCTTCGGGCATGGTCTTCTTCTTGAGCTTCTCCTCGAACTCCTGTATCTCCGATTTGAGGTCGTCTTTTTCGCCGAGCTCCTTCTGAATGGCCCTCATCTGCTCCGTAAGGTAGTACTCCTTCTGGGCCTTCTCCATCTGCTTCTTTACCCTGGACCGTATCTTCTTCTCGATCTGGAGTATCTCTACCTCGGCCTGTATCTTCTCGTAGAGCTTCTCGAGCCTCTCGGCCGGGTCGAGGGTTTCGAGTATCTCCTGTTTGTCCTCGAGCTTGAACCCGAGGTGTGAGGAGATAGTGTCCGAAAGTCTGCCCGCGTCCTCTATAGAGGATACGGTTACGAGCACTTCGGACGGTATCTTTTTGTTGAGCTTCACGTAATTTTCAAATGCGGTGACCAGCGTCCTGATGAGGGCCTCCGTCTCCACGCCTACTTCCTGAGGCTCGGGTATGACCTCTGTCTCGACGAGGAAGTAGCCCTTGTTGGGAAGGTAGTTCAGCACCTTCGCCCTCTTCTTGCCCTCGACCAGCACCTTCACGGTACCGTCCGGGAGCCGGAGCATCTGAACGATCGTGCCGATCGTCCCTATGTCGTAGATGTCAGTCTCCTGAGGATCGTTCGTCTTCGCGTCCCTCTGCGCGACGAGGAAGATCTCTTTCGATTTCTTCATCGCTTCTTCGAGCGCGCGAATCGATTTCTCGCGCCCTACGAACAGCGGCGCGACCATGTACGGAAAAATAACTACATCTCTTAGCGGTAATAACGGTATCGTTTCCATTTGCCCCTTTCCCTCTTCATTTTTGAAAAACATCGGCATGGCATGTCTCCTTAACTATCCGGATTCACATCCTATGTTCCCAGGCGCGCCTCTTCTTCGTAAATGAAGAGGGGGTCGCCCTTCCCGTTAATCAAGTCCTCCGTGATAACACAACGCCTAAGCCCTTTAAGCGACGGAACCTCGTAAGATATGTCGAGCATTACGGTCTCTATGATCGCTCTCAGCCCCCTCGCCCCGGTTTTTCTGGATATAGCCTCGCGGGCGATTGCGGCGAGTGCGCCGTCGGTAACCTCGAGCTCGACACCTTCGAGCTCCATCAGCTTCTGAAACTGTTTTATAATCGCATTCTTCGGTTTGGTGAGGATCTCTACGAAGGACTCTTCGCTGAGCTCTTCGAGAGTCGCCACGACCGGTATTCTGCCGACGAATTCCGGAATGAGCCCGAACTGGATCTGGTCCTCGGGCTGCACTTCTTTCAGCAGCGCCCCCAGGTCCTTCTCCTTCGCCCTTCCGAGATTAGCCTCGAATCCGATCGACTTCTCCCCTATCCTTTGCTTTACTATGTCCTCCAGCCCGCAAAAAGCCCCGCCGCAGATAAACAGGATGTTCGTCGTGTCCACCTGCAGGAACTCCTGCTGGGGGTGCTTCCTCCCGCCCTTGGGCGGCACGTTCGCTTTGGTCCCTTCCATGATCTTGAGAAGGGCCTGCTGCACTCCCTCGCCGGAAACGTCCCTCGTTATAGACGGGCTGTCCCCGGTCTTTCTCGCGAGCTTGTCTATTTCATCTATATATATAATACCCTTTGAAGCCCTTTCAAGGTCGTAATCCGCCGCCTGGAGAAGACTCACTATCATGTTCTCGACGTCCTCACCGACGTATCCCGCCTCTGTGTAGCAAGTGGCGTCGACTATGGTGAACGGCACGTCGAGCAGCCTCGCGAGGGTCTGCGCCAGAAGCGTCTTTCCGCTCCCCGTGGGCCCTATCATCAGAATATTGCTCTTCTGAACCTCGACGTCCGAATTCCTCTTGCCGCCGTTGTACGCGTTCAGGTCGACTCTTTTGTAATGGTTATAGACCGCGACGGCGAGTATCTTCTTTGCCCTTATCTGCCCGATCACGTATTCGTCCAGGAACTTCTTTATCTGTGAGGGAGTTGGTAACGACGAATACCGCTTCTTGAGCACGCCTTCCTTGGCGTCCTCGTCGGCGATAATCTCGTTACAGAGCTCTATACACTCGTTGCATATATATACGGTAGGTCCCGCAATGAGCTTCCTAACTTCCTTCTGGCTCTTTCCGCAGAAAGAGCAGTACAGTTTCCCTTCTTTTGTGTCGCGTCTCGAAGTCACTTAGGCGCCTCCTCTCTCTTAGAAATTATAGCATCAACGATACCGTATTCTAAGGCGTCATTTGGACGGAGGAAATAATCCCTCTCCGTGTCCTTCGATATCCTGTCGATAGGCTGGTTCGTGTGCTTCGCCAGAATACGGTTCAGCTCCTCGCGCATCCTCAGTATTTCCCTTGCGTGTATCTCTATGTCGGTCGCCTGCCCCTCGACGCCCCCCAGAACCTGGTGGAGCATCACGCGAGCGTGAGGGAGCGCGTACCTCTTGCCCTTCGTTCCCGCCGCCAGGAGCACGGCCGCCATGCTGGCCGCCTGCCCGAGGCACATGGTCGCGATGTCGGGCTTTATGTACTGCATCGTGTCGTAGATCGCGAGGCCGGATGTCACGTTTCCGCCGGGTGAATTGACGTAAACGAAGATGTCCTTTTCCGGGTTCTCCGACTCTAAAAAAAGCAGCTGCGCTATCACCGTGTCTGCGACCGGATCGTTGATCGGCGACCCAAGGAACACTATTCTGTCTTTGAGTAATCGGGAAAAAATGTCATATGCCCTCTCGCCCCTGCTGGTCTGTTCAATTACTATAGGCACATAGCTGGACATTATTCTTGAGTATACTGATTCTCCCCTTTATTGTCAACGTGAATCGGCTCCCCCGGAACCTCTTCGATCGTCGCATTTTCTATAATGAAATCAATGACTTTTTGCTCAGCGAGACTCGCTTCGAGTCCTTCCAGCAGGTCGTTCTGGCGGTATATCTCCCGCACCTGTTCGGTCGCCATATTATAGCTTGCGGCGATGCCCGAAAGGCTCCTGTCGATGTCTTCGTCCGTGACCTTTATGTCCTCTTTTTTGCGTATCTCCGAGAGTATGATGGAGGTCTTCACGTTCCTGAGCGCGCGCTCTGCGAGAGCGGCCCTGGATGCGTCGTCGAGGGTCTCAATATTGAGCCCGCGCTGACGTAGTGTCTGTATCATGTTCCGGGCAAGCCTCCCGACCTCTTCATTGACTAGGCTCGGCGGGGCGTCGACCGTATTTTTGTCGACGAGCGCGTCCACCACCTGCTGTCTCACCCTGGCTTCCGACTGCTGATCCGACTGCCTTTTCAAATCCCCTCTTACCTGCTCCCTGAGCGCGGCCACGTCCTCCATTCCGACCTCTTTCGCGAGCTCGTCATCGAGCTCGGGCAACGTCCTCTTGAGCACGTCCTTCACCGAAAATTTGTAATGCACGGCCTTCCCGGCCGCTTCCTTTATCTGGAAGTCCTCTCCGTAGCTGACGTCGAATTCCTTCGTCTCCCCCTTCTTCATACCAATGACGTTCTCCTCGAACTCCGGTATGAGCCTGTCGTGACCTACCAGGAACTGAAGCCCGGACCTTTTCAGATCTTTTACCGGCACGCCGTCTATCGTGCCCTCGAAATCTACTATCGCGACGTCCCCGTTCTCGACCGCCTTCTCCCCTTCGTAGGGTTTAATTTCGGCCCTGTGCTCTATCAGATGCTCTATCGTATGATCGACGTCCTCGTCCCTGACCTCGTGTATCTCCTTCCTGAGCGGTAGCCCCTTGTATTCGGCGAGATCGAATACGGGAAGCACCTCGAATACGGCGGAATAGTGGAAGTCCTTGTCCGTCTCGAACAGGTCGGGCGGATTTATCTGCGGCCTGCTTATCGGGTGCGCCGATACCTCTTTGAGCGCCTCTTCGAGAGAGTCCGTTACGAGCCTCGTCGCGGTCTCGCCCAGTATCTCTTTCCTGTACACGGATTCGATCATGTTTACGGGCGCTTTACCCGGGCGGAAACCCTTTATTTTGGCGCCCTTTCTTATCTCGCCGAAGACCACGTCCCGCTTCTCCTTCACGACCTCGACGGGTATCACGACGTCCACTTTCCTTTCGGTCCCGCTCAAATTCTCGATGCTCACCTTCATATCTCGGTTCCTCTCAATCTGTCCGATAATTTATACAATGTTAATAATATCTTACCCGCTTTCCGTAAAAAGTTAGTAAGTATACACGACAATATTAATTATGAACAATTCATTAACCGGAATAGTTATGATGCGGGAATCAACTGATAAGATTCCGCTCGCGGTAAGCCTTGCCTGCATCCGCCGCCGCCGGTACTCGATTCGAAAGGCGCCGAGGGACCGGTATGAATCAGTACCCGCCCCCTACCCCGCCTGGCCGAGGAATCTGAGCCAGTTGTAATGGGAGCGGAGCCCGGAGAAGAAGCCTTTGTAGGCGTTATAGGTGACGCTGTATTCCCTGCACGTGTCCTCGACTATCCGCGAGAGGGCGGGATAGTTGACGTGGCATATCTTCGGGAACAGGTGATGCTCAACCTGATAGTTGAGCCCCCCGAGGTACCACGTAAGGAAATGGTTGTCCTTGCCGAAATCCGTGGTGGTGCTCAGCTGATGCACCATCCAGCTCGTATCCATCTGTTTCGTTTCCCCGGAGTGCATTGGGAACCCGGCGTCCTCGTTGCAGTGGGCGAGCTGGAACACGACCGACATTATGAGCCCCTGGAGTAACGCCACCAGCATGTAGAATACGATGACGTAGAGGACGGGATAGAAAAACAGCGGTATCACGAAAGCCATCGTGAGGAAGAACAGCTTCCCGCCGAAAAAGACTACCGCGTCCCATCCCCCGGGGCGGTCTATCTCGTGCCCGTTTATTTTTTTCGTAAAGAATGTGTAAAAGTCGTCGAAGAGGTGCCACTTGATCGCGAGGAACCCGTATAGGGGCCATATATATATGTGCTGAAAGCGGTGGAAGAAATACCTCTTGTGATGGGGGCTAAGGCGCGCGAATATCCCCGCCTCTATGTCGTCGTCGTGCCCCGCGATATTGGGGTAGGAATGGTGGAAGTAGTTGTGCTTTCTGTACCAGAAATAGGAGCTCCCGCCGATGAGGTCGAGGAAGTGTCCCATAAGCTTGTTGACCCACGGGCGCTCGGAATAGGCCCCGTGGAGCGCGTCGTGCATCACGTTGAATGAGAGCGCGTTCAGCGCGACGCCGAGGGATACGGCCGCGAGTATCAACCCCCAGACCGGGAGCCCCGCGAATACCAGTAGCGAATACGAAGCCGCCACCCACAGGACCGCGATAAAGGTCTTGAGATACATCCGGGCGTTGTCCTTTTTTGAAACGGAGTTCTCTTCGAAGTATACGGATACCCGTTTCTTGAGCTCCTTCTCGAACTCCGTATTCGGAGTAAAGCGTATCTTCGTGTTCGCGCTGGAGTTATTGTCTATAGAAGTGTTAATCTGAGCCATAGTCTGATTAGTCAGGCCGTGATCCGCATTCGATGTTATCGAGTACGACTTGGCAATCGATTTAATTGAAGCCTGAAGCGCGTGAGCCGAATTATTATTTTATTCCAATCCGCTGCGCATTCGGTAATTCCAATAAGGCGATCAACCGGACCTGTCAAATTCCCCTTTTCTAACCCTGCAATTTTATCACTCTCGAGCCTGTATCAGAACGATTAGATCCGGATGAGTGGTTGAAGGGTAAATTTACTAGAGCGATATTATAACATTTTAACCGCCGAGTACAACGGACACACACGTTGTGTGTTCTTATGATTTCTCCGAACCTTAATAATTTAGCCGTTCCCGTGCGCCTTTACTCACTTAGCGCCCGTTTCGAGTTGAAGAGATGCTGCTCCCTGTTCAGGCGGCCGGCCGCTCGTGCTCCCGGCATATCTGCGTGCTCTCGTCCCCGGAGAGGGGCTCGAGAGTGAGCCCGCACTGGTGAGAGCCCTGGAGAGCGTCCTTCCTGAAGTGGCGGCACGTACGGCAGACGCCGAACATACGCCCTCCGTTCCTCCTCTGGAGCGAGACGAGGAGCCCCGTGAGGAGCCCTGTGAGCGTTTCCCTGTCGGCGGGCTTCATCTCGCCCACCGAAGAGCTGAATTCGGGCGGCGGGAAGTTGTTATCGACGAACCGCCTGCCCTTCGCGGTCAGGCCCAGGTGCACGACCCTCCCGTCCGCGCTGTCGGGGCGTTTCCGCAGAAACCCCTTCCTCTCGAGGACGGCTATGCTCTGCGAGGAAGTCCCCTTGGTCGCGCCTGAGAACTCCGTCACCGCTGCGGGCGTGTCGCTGTACCTGTTGCATACGGAAAGGTAGGAGAGCATCTGGACGTGCACCGGCATGAGCCCGGTCCCCGAGTTCCTTTCCTCGGCCCTCAGCAGGTTGCCCAGTCTTTCGATGAGGGATGCGATTCTACCAGTTTGATCCATGCCGATATTGTATCGAATCGATACCGGGTTGACAATACCAGTCCGCTTGTGTATTATAGTTTCGAGTCGATACTACATATAACAAGGAGGTAATTGCCATGAGTAAAGCCATTTTCTATCACGCGGGGTGCCCCGTATGCGCAAGCGCCGAGAGGGGGGTCGCCGGGGCGCTCGACCCGGAGAAGTACGAGGTCGAAGTGGTGCACCTGGGCGAGCAGAAGGGCAGGATATCGGAGGCGGAAGCAGCAGGGGTGAAGTCCGTCCCCGCCCTGGTAATGAACGGGCAGGCTTACCACATCAACTTCGGCGCTTCGATAAACGATCTGAAGTAAGGGGATTGCCCATTACCCTGCGGAGGGGCCTGTGCGGACATACCCCGCGGCCCTTCCGCAATATTTCACCGTCAAAGCAGACGGTTCAGTATTTGAATAAGCTCCTCTATGGTGTAAGGTTTTGCAAGAATGGCTTTAAAACCGTACTCGGTATAATTCGACGCAAAAGATTCTTCAAAGTAACCGCTTGAGGCGATCGCTTTCACCTTCGTGTCGAGCTCTTTTATCCTCGCCAGAGCCTCTTTCCCCCCCATGCCCCCTTCTATCCTCAAATCCATCATAACAACGTCGAACGGCTTCGAGCTGTCCATCGCATCCCTGTAGAGGTCGATAGCTTCCTGACCGTCATAAGCTATCTCTACCGTGCATCCGAGCTGCTCGAGCATTTCCTTCAGTATGAGGCTTATCGCCGCCTCGTCCTCCAGTATAAGTATGTGTCCGCGCTTCCCGGCGAGAGAAACATTTGTCAGCTGCACGGTCGGTTGTATAACGCTCGGCTTAGCGGGGAGATATATTGTGAATGTCGTGCCTTCGCCCACTTTTGATTCGACGCCGATATCCCCGCCGTGATTTCTGTTTATCGAATGCGCTGCGGCGAGGCCCAACCCATGCCCTTCTTTTTTCGTCGTGAAATAAGGATCGAAAATTTTATTTGCCAAATGATTAGGTATGCCCACACCCTCGTCCCTTATCACGACCCTTACATACTCGCCCCCGCGTAAACGCCCGGGCAATACGGCCTGTGCAGTGTGCTCCACGTTTTCAGCCGATATATGGATTGTTCCCCCGACGGGCATTGCCTGTATCGCATTTATCAGTACGTTGCTCAGCACCTGAGTAATCTGCCCCTCGTCGAGCTCGGCGTTCCAAAGGTTCTGAGGCAAATCCAGCTGATAATTAACATCTTTCCCCATCGGGGCCAGAAGGAGCGCCCCGTATATGATATTACTTATCGAAACGAGGTCCTTTACGGGCTCCCCGCCCTTTGCAAAGGTCAGGAGCTGACGTGTCAGCGCACTGACCCTCTCGCACGCTTTCTCGGAATTAAAGAGCAGGTTGTACGACTTATCATCCGTTTTCACGAGTTTCCGCGCCATGGACACGTTGCCCAAAATAGTTGTAAGCAGATTGTTCAAATCGTGTGCGATTCCTCCTGCGAGGACAGACAGTGAATCGAGCTTCTGTCTCTTGATTATTTCCTCATCCATCTTGACCCTTTCGGAAACGTCCTTGATTATACCGACGAAATTGATCACCTCGCCTTCCATATTCAAAACGGGGGCCAGAGAAAGCTCGTTCCAGAACAGCGCACCGTCTTTCGTATAATTCCGCAGCACGACGTGGCATCCGGTTCCTGTTTTTACCGCTTCGCGTATCTGATAAACACCATCCTGATCTTTGTCGTTTCCCTGGAGGAATCCGCAGTTACGGAACATGACCTCGTCCTTGTCGTATCCGGTAATTCGGAGAAACGCAGGGTTGCAGTATATGATAGGGTTGTCCTCCACGCGCGGGTCTGTGATGAGTATCCCGTCGAGCGAGGCCTCCATGGCCCTGTGCATCATTTTAAGTATTTCATCGACCTTAATCCGCTCCGAAATATCTTCGAGTGCTCCCTCATAGTACAAGGTCTCACCCATAATTCCTCACATGACCTTTACGCTCCCCCGTACGGTAATCTCCGTGCCGTCCCGTTTTCTCAATTTGAATTCATGACTGTGCAGTTCCCCTTTCTCTTCGAGCAGCTCGAGAAGCTCCTCCCTCTCCTCCGTTCCTCCGACAAACAATTCCGCTGCGATGACTCTTGAGATTTCATTGAAAGTGTCATAACCCAGCATTCCGATAAATTTAGGATTGGCCATAAGTATCCGGCCGCCGGGTTCAGTCCGGTAGAGCCCGATAGGGACCCTTTCGTACAGATCCTTATACGATTCTTCCGCATGTTTAAGGAGGTCGCGCGTCTGCTTGTTCCTGATTGCGTTGTCCACAGTCGCAGGCAGCACCTTCAGGTAATTACGCTCGCTATCCTTGATGAGGTAATCGTAAGCTCCCGCTTTTATCGCCTTGACCGCGATTTCTTCCGAACCCGCTCCCGTGGTAATGATAATGGGTGCATCCACGCCCATGCTCAGGATGTCGATCGCATCCCCGTCTCCGAGGTAGTAATCGGCTATTATAGTCTCGAAATTTTCGGACGATATCGCTTCTTTGGCGGATTTAACGGAGTCCGCTATGGAATAGTCGTATGAGAGCCTTTTGCTCTTTACAAAGCGCTCGAACGCAAGCTGGTCTATTTTGTCGTCCTCGATTAAAAGAAGCTTCGTTCTTTCATCGACCATGGGTTCTTCCCTCCCGCATAAAGTAAATAGTTCACGATAGAAAATTAACGCTGTTAAATCCCGGCTTCTTCGCCCATCGTCCAGTACATATCGAACATTTTAAGATCGTTAACGAAATCCTGATAATCGATCGGTTTGACTATGTAGGCGATGATGCTGCTCTCAAAACACTCTCTGATATCCCTGTTCTCCCCTGATGTAGACAGAACTATGACGGGCACGGACTTTAATTGCTCATCCGATTTGATCTCGGTTAAGAATTCTTTGCCGTTCATGCGCGGCATGTTGAGGTCAAGGAGTATTACTCCCGGGAGCTCCGCCGCATTACGCAGATATTCTAGCGCTTCCTCGCCGTCGCCCTTTACCTCGACACGGTTATTTACATGGATCTGCTTGAAAGCGCGCTTTACGGTCATCACGTCTACCATATCGTCGTCTACCAGCAGAATAGATTTATCACTAGCCATGATTGCCACCCCTAAGTGATGTTTATCAATTCCGGCTCACTTAAGCCTTTTCAGCCGGCTCAGGCCGCTGCCCCATTAGGCAATGTGAAATAGAACGTCGTACCCGACCCGACTTCGGACTCGAGCCATATACTTCCCCCGTAGTTCTCTACTATTTTTTTCACTATTGCGAGCCCCACACCCGCAGTCTCACTCTTATCGCGGGGCGCGAGCGTCTGAAATATCTGGAATATCTTATCGAAATATTTTTTGTCTATGCCTATCCCGTTATCGGAAACGCGGAATTTAAAATACCCGTCCTCGGGAACACAGTTAATTTTTATTATCCCTTCTTCTTTATCGTTATACTTGACCGCGTTTGTCAACAGGTTTTGAATTACCTGCTCGAGCCGCGTCTTGTCACAGTGAACCACCTCGGGTCCGCTCTCTAATTCGATCTTAATGTTCCCGGGAGGAGATACGACTTCCACCACTTCCTCCACGAGGTCCCTCAAATTCACCTCGTCGATCCTTTCTTCTTCTCCGACTGACCTCGAGTACGACAATATTCCTTCTATCAGGTTGTTCATCCTCCTGACTCTCCCCTTAAGCAGGTCGAGCGTCTCGACCCCGTTATCCCCGAGTTTTTCTGCATAATCCTCTTTGAGCCAGTCCGCCAGAGAGCCGATAGCCCTGAGAGGAGCTTTCAGATCATGCGACACTATGTGTGCGAAATCGCTCAATTCCAAGTTCATGCTCTCAAGACGCTTCAACAGCTCCCTTTGTCCCCGCTGGGCAAGTTCCCTTTCACCAATTTCGCCTTTGAGGTGCTCGTTCGTCTGAGCAAGCTCGGCAGTCCGTTCGAGAACCCTCTCTTCAAGCTCATTACGCGCCTTTATAAGCTCCCTTTCGGCGCGCCTCCTCTCAGTGTTCTCCTTTTCAAGCGCCGTATTCGCCTCTTCGAGCTCCCTCGGGCTTCTTAGAGAAAGCGCCTTAGGGATTATGGGTATGAGGAAGATCGCGGTACCTATCGAAAGCGCCGCAGTGATGAACTTTACAACGCCCTCAAACCTGTACACGGGGTCCCACACGGTCATTATGCCCATCACGTGAGTCATACCGCATGCGAAAATAAAAGCGCCGAATAATACGAATACCCACATAAACGGCACTGTTCTTTTTTTACTTACGAAATACAGGAGCGTGACCGGGATCGAGAAATACGCGAGCGCTATAACACCGTCCGATAGTACGTTCAGCCAGAGTATATCGGGCTTCCAGAGATAGCAGTGACCGTGAGGCATGAAATTAGATTCAAAAAGCTTGCTGAGGAATTCCATTTAACACACCTCCCCATTGTAATTTTATACCCGTTTTTATTCTAATGTAAGTGCATAAATTAGCTAACCTAAATATTTTTTTGCTTGTTTTCAGCAGATTAAGAATAGGGAGATGGTGCGAGAGGGGGAGTCCGGGAATAGGTTCAGTAAGACAAGAGCAATCCCCGGCCTCTCCGGAGGAATTCAGAACCGCAGTTGAATGTCATGAGAAACGACGTCAGGGGCCTGCTCTTGCTCCGGCATAACGGGGTGGGTAGGATTTAACCTCGTTTATTCGATTCATCTCCACTTTCAAGAGACCGGACAATCATGCTCGACAAGCATCTTGTGAGAATGCATTTTAGCGCCAACGCCGGGAATTATGACCTATATGCCCACGTTCAGAAAATAATGGCCTCACGCCTGGTCGAATTCGCGAATTTAAGACAAGATGGTTCGAGGAGCACGGTACTGGATATCGGCTCCGGAACGGGGTATCTCACGGAGCTTTTAATAAAGCTTTTTCCCCGCGCACACGTTACGGCAGTGGATATAGCCCCCGGCATGATAGAGCTGGCTAAAAAGAAATTCAATGCGTACGGCATAAAGTTTCTGTGTGCCGATGCCGAAGAAATGAACCTCGATGAAAATTATGATCTGATTGCTTCGAATGCTTCCCTGCAGTGGTTCAACGACACGACTCTGACGCTGAAAAAGCTTTATTCCGCCCTGACGGATAAGGGGACGCTGTGTTTTTCGACCTTCGGCAGCCTCACGTTCTCCGAGCTGCATCATTCCTACAATAAAGCGATGCAAAATCTCAAATTAGAGAGACATTCCGCACCGGGCCAGTCATTTTACACCCTCGAAGAATTACACGAGATATGCAGTCACTTTGTGTATCCGCATGGTGAATTGAAATGCGGAGAGGCGCTGGAATATATGTATTTCGACTCCGTAAAAGATTTTTTTACCTCGGTGAAGAAAATTGGTGCCAGTAACAGCAATAAGAGTCATGTACATAAAAACCCTTCCCTGATCAAAGAGCTTATCGATGTTTACGAGACGGATTTCCGGGAAGGAAATAAAATAAAAGTAACGTATCACTGCCTGTATTTCGTTTTAAGAAAATCTGCCGGGGCTCGGGTATGAAAACCCGGACGTTGTCCGGCAAATGATATATTAAGCCTGAAAAACATCAGAACCTGAACAGTAAACCCCCGCCGCCGCCGAACTCCGTATAATACTGGCCGATGAGTGATACGTTTTTATTGATCATAAACGTGCCGCCCGCTTTCCACTCCCACTTGCTCTCGGTGTCGTATTGCAATTCGCCGAATGCGGTCACACGGTTGGTGATCTGCATTTCTTTGTCCAGTATGACCCTGAGGTCGCCGTCGGTGTCTATCCAAGCCGTACCGTCCACAAGAAAAGGCAGGAGGTACGCGATCCCGAATACGCCCCGGTTATTCTGGTCTTCGTTCGTAATGTCGGCGCCGCCGAAGACCGATATAATGCGGTTTATATATCTGCTGTAAGTGAGCACTATCTCGTATTCCCTGTCCTCCCAACCGTACTCCCAGGACGCGTTTATCGTATTTTTCGTATTCTCGATAGTTATTAAGCCTTCCGTCATATTGCTCATAAGCGCCGCGTCCGCCCAGTAATAGACGGGGTCTTCGTACAGCTTGTGCCTGATAGCCGCTATATCCGGATCCATGACCGACCCTTCGTAATGCACGACCCGCGCCATCCCGGACGCCAGATGATATAAGATGTGGCAGTGGAAAAACCAGTCTTTATCCGCATCCGCTTCGAACTCTATTATGGTTTCCCCTCCCGGCACGACATCCACTGTGTGCTTGAGGGGCGAGTACTCGCCCTGGTCGTTGAGGACACGAAAGAAATGGCCGTGGAGGTGCATCGGATGGTGCATCATAGTCTTGTTTTCGAGTATGAACCGCACGTTTTCGCCTTTACGGATGAGGATTGTATCACTCGCGCTGAGCGTCTTCCCGTTGATCGTCCACACGTAACGCTCCATGTCTCCTCCTAGGACGAGCGTAAATTCCCTGGTCTTGTTCCCTGGAGGGAGAGTGGTCGGCTCTGTCGACCTGAGAACATTATAAGGCGGCATGGGTCGCGGATTATCGGCCGCGCTCATATCCCCGCCGCCGCTCCCATGCATACCGCCGCCCATCTTGTAGCGGAATTCATGAGCCCCCGTCTCCGGCACCGTGACGAGGACGTCGTATGTCTCTGCGATCGCAATCAGCACCCTGCCTATATCGACCGGCTCGACGTCCCTGCCGTCAGCCGCGATAACCCTGACGGTCCCCCCGGCGTAATTCAGGTAGAAATAAGTGGACGACGACCCGTTGATTATCCTGAGACGGACCGCTTTGCCCGCCGGGAGCTCGAGAGCCCTTTCGGGCTCGCCGTTCACCAGGAACCGGTCGTAAGCGACGTCCGATATATCAGCGGTCGGTATGCGTCTGAATGAGCGTACTACATTCTCCCGTACCACTCCATTCTTGAGTACGCCGTAAACGGTCTGCATCGTCCCCTTTTTGATCGACTGGTAATCGCTCCCGCGCTTCAAATCCCTCAGCACCTCGCGCGGGCTCTCGTCAGTCCAGTCGGACAGGACGACTACGTAGTCAACTTCAGGCTCCGCGATGTCGGTCCTCTTCTCCCGGGGCTCTATGACTATCGAGCCGAATACGCCTGACTGCTCCTGGAGGCCCGAATGGGAGTGATACCAGTATGTCCCCGACTGCTTTATCGGGAATTCGTATGTGAGCGTAGTGCCCGGCTCGATGGGTGGAGTCGTGAGGTAAGGCACGCCGTCCTGCTCGTTCGGAAGCAGGAGCCCGTGCCAGTGCAGGGAGGTATTCACGTCCATATTATTTTTTACATGGATCCTGGCCGTATCGCCTTCCTTGAAATATAGAGTCGGCCCGGGCAGGGTGCCGTTGATGCACATGGCAGTCCTGTTCGCGCCCGTGAAGTTGACCGTCTTGTAGCCTATTTCAAGGTCATATTCTTTAATCTCGGCGTACACCGGAATGATAAGATGAGACAAAAACAAGAATCCGCAAACGAGCGGCATTATCTTTCCTGAATAAATACTCAAAGACCCGGCTCCTCAACGATAATGAGTTCATCAGCCACGCAGCATAACATTCGCTTATGCGATTATAAGGTCGTCCGGGGATTTATCCAAATAAATTTTTCCAGGGGTTAATCATGGTGCGAGAGGGGGGAGTCGAACCCCCACACCGGATGGTACAGGATCCTAAGTCCTGCGCGTCTGCCAGTTCCGCCACTCTCGCATGTGGTGGGCTGTGAGGGAATCGAACCCACGGCCCGATGATTAAGAGTCATCTGCTCTGCCAAACTGAGCTAACAGCCCACACCACTATCAAGAGTACTTAGAATACCTGAATTTTAGTTTAAATTAGAAACACGACCGGGAAGCCCGGCTGTCAATACTTTTTAAACAGCTCTCTATTATAATATCGCATCCCTCAAAATCAATGTGTAATCCGATAATGTCATTTTTGAAGTGGCGACAAGAGCGCCTCTTGTGATAAGATGAATGCAGGAGGGGGTTATGAAAAGGGTCCTATCCATAGACGGCGGAGGGATACGGGGCATTATTCCTGCCGCAGTCCTCGCCGAGATCGAGCGCAGAACGGGGAAGAGAATAGCCGAAATATTCGACCTCACGGCCGGCACGTCCACGGGGGGAATAATAGCCCTCGGACTCAGCGTGCCCGGTGAGGACGGCAGACCTCTTCATAGAGCGCTCGCCCTCAAAGAGCTATACGAAACGAAGGGGGTCGATATTTTCCGTATAAACCTCTGGAGAAAACTGAGCACGATGGGAGGATATATCGACGCGGAGTACACCCACCATATTCTCGAAGGAATTCTGGAGGATTACCTGGGAGAAACAACACTCGATTCGTGCCTGACGAATACGCTCGTCACGTCGTACGACATAGAGAGCCGGAAGCCGTTCGTGTTCAGGAGCTGGGAAGAAAAGCACAAGCCCGTCAGGATGAAAGAGGCCGCGCGGGCCACGTCCGCCGCTCCCGGGTTCTTCGAGCCTGCGGTGCTCGAGCTCGACGGCGTAAGGCACACACTCATAGACGGCGGAGTGTTCATAAACAACCCTGCGCTCTCGGCATACCTCGAAGCGGCGAGGATCTTCCCCGGGGAAGATGAATTTATGGTCGTCTCCCTCGGAACGGGGGAAAACACGAAAAAGATAACGTACGAAGAGGCCAGGAACTGGGGGAAGATCGACTGGGCGCTCCCGGTGCTGGACGTCATATTCGACGGCATGAACGACGCGGTCGATTACCACCTCACTCAGATACTGGGGGACAACTACTACAGATTTCAGAACGTGTTTACAGGAAAGGACTACGATATGAGTCTCGCCGCCGAGACCGAAGACGAGATCAGGTTCATAATGGACGAAACCGCGAACTTCATCGAGCTCAGGAACGAGGAGATCGACAGGCTGTGTGAGGTGCTAACTTGAGGGGTATTCGTGTATAGAGCGTGAAAAAAATTAATCAGGCGATAGGGCAAACCAGCGCTTATCCTCTGTACCGCTCCCTGCCCTTTTCTATCCCTTCCCTTCCGCTTCGAGCTTCTCGGCGAGCTTTATCTCCCTCCACGAGAGGAAGAGGAATATTGCGAGCAGAAGAACCGTGTTGAGCGGCGCGATCCAGAAGGGAATTTCCTCGCCGAAGCTCTCGAGTATCATGATAGCTCCCAGCATCCCGATCGAATACATCGCACCGTTTTTGAGATACGCGTACTTCGATATCCAGTTTATTCCGCGCACGGTCACTTCCCTCACGACGAACGCGCCTATGCCGTTCCCGATCAATATGAGTGGCACGGACATGGTGAACGCGAACGCGCCTATCACGCCGTCTATGGAGAACGAGGCGTCGAGCACTTCCAGATAGAAGACCTTGCTCCACCCGCTCATGGCCGTAAACGGCCGCGGTGACGTTGCGCTCGCGTGGGAAGACTCGACGGCGGTCAGGAGAAGCGTATACCTCCGGATGTCGAGGGACGGGGGGAGGACTTTCGGCGAGCCCGCAGTCATATCGAAAGCGGTGAAATCGTTCGCCCCTGATATTGCGCAGGCGCCGGACGGAGGCATTGTCGCAGTGTGGCACGAGGAGCGCTTCCCGTCGATTGTTACGGTCATACAGTACATACATCCGGACGATTGACGCGAAGGATAGTAAGCTCAAAAAAAGCCGGCCGGCGCCACAGCACTGACATCCAGAAAGAGTCTACTATTATGACCCTGCTCCCAAAATCAACGTCATCGGGTTTAGGAGGATGTATAAGCGGTGCGCCAATTGTTTTTTTTCACAAACCCATTTACTCGCTAATTATTTATAGGTTCTCAATAGTTTTGCAAACTCTATAGCTTGTTCAACTTCTCTTTTCGTAAGTTTTGCTCTGTCTATATGTGCAGAACGGTTCCTAACATCGTGGACAGTCTCAAATCTTCGATGACTCTTTCTCAAAAATACTTTCAATTTCGGATTAGTAGTTCTACTAATCAAAATATCCTTCAGATGTATTAAGTCATCGTTTTTAAATTTTATGAGTTCTTTTTCGAGTAAACCTGTCAATAATGACGCAATATAATTAGTAATAATAATTCCAGATGCCTGAAGCAAACTATGTTTGTTCGATATGCTTAAGATATATTCAGCATCTTGGATTTGTGAAGTTGTTGAGGTAAAAGACTTAAAACGAGTTTTTTTAACCCTTTTAAAAACATTCAATATATATTGGTCTCTTCTGATTATCAGACTTCTATTAGTGTTGTCTGTATCTTCTTTCGTGTGGCTTGACATTTTTTTTCTTTCTTTCTGCCATCTTTCTTTTTCAAGAAGAAAATCAACCATCCAAAATTCACCTAGTGTTTTTGACATTCTTTTGACTTCAGGTGAACTTCTGCCTGTCACCATTTTTAATATACTTTCTGACTTTTTCATTAAATCGAAATGCTTTATGAGCCTGTTATATGTGACACTTTTCACTTCAAGGTCGTTTTCCAGCTCGTTTATAATTTCATCTATTTGAATTAAGAGATTGTTTTCACTCTTCATGTGTTGCTATTATTTTCCCTTCTAATTCTTGCATAGATTCTATCCTAACTAGCTTTTGTATTTTTATTTCCCGACGTCTTTCCAAGATAATAAAACATGCAAGTGTGTGCAACAAATCCAATAATTACTGGCAAACACCAGGTATATTCATATCCACAATCATCTAACCACCATACAACTGCCTGCAGAAAAAATAACCAGCCAATAAAACCTACTATAAGGACTATAACAAGTCCTATTGCCATGATATGATACTTTATATTCATTATCCCCGCCTCCACGAACTAGCGATTATTTTTCTTGTAAACTCCCGTTATGCCCACCAACTTTTATTTTTTAATCGTGATATTACCTCTTCGCCTTTCTCCCCCTCTTCGATGGTTCAGGCAATGAGGGCTCTTTTATTTTATATCCCTCTCTTTTCATAACCTCATGAATCCATCCTCTGATTAGCTCTGAGACGGTAAAGTAATTCCTTTCCGCAAAATTCTTAAGGAATTTATCTTCTTCAGGATGGAGGTAAATATGAACCATATTAGACCTGAATCTTTTTGGCATTATGCCTATATATTATATAGTCATATTACTATTGTCAATCCATCACGATAATTAGTGGATTCCTAGCTGAACTCGATAAAATCATGTTTAATTACAAAGCATGATGGAGGGGCGAAGATGAGTAATTTCTTAAGGAAGAAGACAATCCAAATTATAGGTGGCCCTTTTAAGTGTTATAAGTGTGGGAATACGCTACACAACGAAAATTTGGATTTTAACAGAGATAAATCTCCTGGGTTAAGATGTTCTGAGTGTGAATCATTAACTATGTTAGACCCACCACATTTTAAGGTGTTAAGTACAGGAGGCATACTCAATAAATATAGGGAGTGGGTTTTGGGGATTTTGGCTTTAGTGATTGCAATAATAAGTTTAGTGTGACGTTAGGAGGACGGTACTTACTAGTGAAGTTTGATAGGGACGACTTTAAAGAGACTTATCCAGTTGACATTAGGTATAATTGTGAGTTTTGTAAAATTCGTAAGGAGACGAAAGTGTGCTGCTCCCTATATCCCTCGTTATCAGATTGCCTTGCTACAGGGCGGGCATGGAAAGCGTCAGTCCATATATGGAATAGTTTAGATGTAATAAGCCTTGATGCTTCTCTCATCATACCCTTTTTAACTGGGCTATGATCTCATTAGCCAAATCCCTTTTATCAATAAGATACTTATCCCACTTGTTACCTTCCTTCCGTTGTCTCCCCGCTACAAAACCTAAGTTCCTACCTCCCATGAGCTTAGTTGCCTGTTTTAGGAAGTCGGGGGCTGGAATCAGCCATAGATAATCCCATAAATCACCATCCATTGTGTTAAAATAGGGAAAAACCATTACCATGGAATAGTTGTCTGAAACACTCGATGTCTTTACAGTAGCTGTAAAAGTGCTGTTAGGATTGTCTCCAAATCTGCTCTTTATCTGGATATAGATGGTCTTGAGACTATTCCGTTCCTTGACTATCAAATCTATGCCCTCGTCATCCGATATTGGTTTATAACAGGCCAGGGATGTATCGCCATAGAGAGTAATAAGTTCAGCAATGCGAGCTTCAGCGATGTCCCCTTTTTGCCTCGTAGTTATATCCCTGGAGATTTTATACTGCTTCTCCTCTTGTTTAGCTTCCCTCCGAACCTGTTTAACTTTCTTCTTTACGTTCGGATTAAGTGCAAATGTGGATGGTGCAGTTTTGATAAAAAGAGACTTATCTTTCTTCTTATTAACCTCGACTATGAGCTGAGCATTCATTGTAGCTTCTGGTGTCTTCCCTGCAGTTTTTAACCAACCCTTCCCTAGAGCTATCTGGGTAATCTCTTTAGAATGTAGGGGCTTCCCGGCATCTCTTAATATCTCGTAAGCAATCTCTTTGAAAGTACTCATGTTTACACGACACTTAATAAACCTATACGAATCTTGAGACTATTATGGGAAGCTAATATTTCCCGTACGTTCGTTATAGAGAGAGAATATTTGACTGAGATTGTTTTTACTTAATACTGCTGGTTTATTCAACCCCCGATTATTACGTCCGTTCATATATTTGAAGTCAAATACATTCTCAGTCGGATTGTGAGTAAAATACGTTTCCCACATCATAGGTAAATATTTTTGCTCACGTATGTCTAAACCAACAATATGAATCACTCGAAGACGCAAGGTATCCGATCTGGGGAACAAGTAGGCCAATCTCAGATGATCGTTATTGCAATTGGGACACCGCTTGAGAAGCAGGTCCTGATTCCAGTTTGATGGCAACAATTCATCCCAAATAAATGTAACGATCCCCTTGCTTTTGGTAACTTCATTAAAGCCATATTCATGTTCACATTCTTCACATTCCCACCAGTATGATGGCATATCATTTACCCCCACTTTGGAATCTCAGAAATCTGATTATATAATAATTTCAAGATCCTTCCAACTAATTAGATCAAAAAAACCCATTAATAATAATGAGGTGTGATTGCTCTAACTATTCTGAATCTTTTTAGAATTGGAATAGCACCTTATAATGTGAAAGTGTTAAAGTACATTTAGATTAATATGGTCTTCACGCAAACGGAGAATTTCTATGCCACCAAACGGAACGCTTGACATAAATACTCTTGAAAGCTGGCTTTGGGAGGCAGCCTGTAAGATACGTGGCGAGATAGATGCTCCCCATTATAAGGCCTCTGATCTTCTATAAAAGGATTTCCGATGTGTTTGAGGGAAGAGTGTAGTCGTTTAAATAACATGAACTCAAGATTTAAGCCAAATGAACAATCCGTTAAACCAATTGATTAAACTATCCCATATCAAGTGAATATTGGAATTGTCCCATACTGAAATAGCTGTTAATAATAAGATGATTATAGTTAATAATGAGATCACCCAAGTGAGATTTACTAATCTTTTTTGCAAAGAAAGATTGAGAATGGCACTTTTAACGTCTATCATTCCTCGCGAGTAATTAGATAAAATTCCCCCCATGAAATCTATTCGCCTAGTTTGCTCCTGTAGTATGTCGATATCAGAAACAACTTTAAAAAAAGAAGGAACAATACCATTACTGTTAAGCTCAAAGTTCCAGGTTCTTCGTAAGTAATGATTCATTGTGAAGTCGATTTCTCTAATCTCACCAATTTCATTGAGAATAGAGATATGTATATCATTGAATTCATACACAGCGTTCATTAATAGATCATTTTGTTTCGCAATATCATTTATTGATGCGTTTTGGAAAGAATCAGCATTAAAGTTTGCTAACTTACAAGTATCAATTTGATGCATCCGATGCTTAGTTAATCTGGTTATAGCAATTTGTTGTATAAATAATTGTAACAAATAGGGGAAATATAGATTTTGATCATCCCGTTGCATAGGTTCTGTATTAATTAAAATTGCACTTTTTTTCTGATTATAGAGTGTAATTGGACATAACATACTATATGGTCTAAGGACTTCAAACCAACCAAATAGTGAATCATTCTCGTTCATAAGATGATCAATTTTCTGACTTAAGTCTACATCATCCTTAAATGTTATACGTTCTTCCGTTCGTGGTTCGCAATACATAATCAGTGGTAAATCTAATATTACAAGTCCTTGTTGTACCGATTTATAAAATATACTTTTCACATTTTTGCCTAGCAATTCAGGATAATGAGTTTCCCATAATAGAGACTTCTGAAAACGGTTAACTTCTTGCCAATCTGTTCCAATTATCTTATCTGCTTGTTCACAATTTATTTCGCTAATACTAACAATTATTCTCTCATTCAGGGCGTTAACCACATACAGATATATGAACGAAATCCCCTCTACTTCTTCGTTGAGCTCAACCCTACGGATCGAATTGCTACCTACCAGGTTGTCATCTAGCTCATACCAGAATACATTGACTCTATCCAATCTAATTTGCTGGTTATTTGAGAAAAAAAATTGTTTATCTAATTCAGGCGGTTTTTCTAATACATCAATGGAAATTAACCAATATCGGAACTTATCGAATGATATTTCAGACATTGATAATCACTCTCTATATGGATTACTCATTACCAATTGCTCATCAAATCTAACTGTCATTAGAAAAATCTTCAACTATTAAAATCTCTTCCCATTTTGTTGTATATCCCGGTGATAGTATTGCCCGCTTCATACTCCAAGGTCTTTCATATCCAGAAGTACCAGACCTTACAGTCTCCCTGCCCTTCTCTATCCCTTCCCTTCCGCTTCGAGCTTCTCGGCGAGCTTTATCTCCCTCCACGAGAGGAAGAGGAATATAACGAGAAGTATTACGGTATTGAGGGGGGCGATCCAGAAGGGAATTTCCTCGCCGAAGCTCTCGAGTATCATGATAGCTCCCAGCATCCCGATCGAATACATCGCACCGTTTTTGAGATACGCGTACTTCGATATCCAGTTTATTCCGCGCACGGTCACTTCCCTGACGACGAACGCGCCTATGCCGTTGCCGATCAATATGAGGGGAACGGACATGGTGAAGGCGAACGCGCCTATCACGCCGTCTATGGAGAACGAGGCGTCGAGCACTTCCAGATAGAAGACCTTGCTCCACCCGCTCATGTTGGGGTCGAGAAGCTCCTTCTCCTTCTCCTCGGCGTTTTTCTTGAACCCGTCGGTTATGAAGAAGGCCGTTGTCCCGATCGAAGCGGCGAACGCCAGGAACGGGTCGAACTGGAGGGATATATATACGATTACCGTGAAGAATATGGAAGTTATAGCGTAGAACCAGACCGAGTGCCTGTGTATGAAGTGCTCTACGAGGAACGTGTACTTCTTCTCCTCGAGAAAAAGCCACGCGAGGAAAACGAGAAAGAGGTACATCCCGCCGCCCACGAGTAGATAGGCCTTCGACTCCGCGAGAGAGCTCTCGATCTGCTTGCTGTCCCCCGAGAACGTGAATTTGAAAAGCTCGATGAACGAGAAATGCGGGTTCGCGATCCATACTATCAGGAACGGGAGCACGCCCCGGAGGAGGAATACGGCTATGAGCATCCCCCATATGAGGAAGAAACGCCTGAACCGGTCCGTCATCGTGGCGAGCACGTGCGCGTTCACGACGGCGTTGTCTATGCTCGATATTATCTCGAACAGGCTCAAGCCGATTATGACTATTATTATTTCAAACATGGTTTCAGGAGCTGCCTATAATTGTTCAGTATAAGTTTTTATTTGCAAGGAGCAGTTAAGGTTTGCCGACCTATAGGTATTTTAAGTCGATGTTTATATTAACAAATCCCGGGTTGTTGACAAATTTGACGCTTTAATCCTCATGGGAAGTAAAATATAACAACTAGCTCTTCACCGAATTCGCATAAGGAAAACGGCGTCCGAACACTTACGTAATGTTATTTATCAGCGTCTGAAAAACTCCCTACGGCTGTATAGCGACTTTGATCACACCGTCGGCCTGGGACGAGAAGAGCTTGTAGGCCTCTTCGATCTCGTCGAGCGAGAACCGGTGCGTGATGAGCTGGCGGAGGTTAACGCGCTCGTTCTTGACGAGGTCCATCAGCCTTCGCATCCTCTCCTTCCCTCCGGGGCAGAGAGTGGACACGATATTCTTGTCCGCTATGCCGAACCCGAAAGCCTGGTTCGGGACGCCGATATTCGGCATGTCCGCAGGATATACGCCCAAGCTCGATATGGTCCCGCCGACGCGCGTGGCCTTGACGCAGTTCTCAAGCGTCGTCTGGGTGCCGAGCGCCTCGATCGCGACGTCCACACCCCTACCCTTCGTCATGTCGAGTATCTCTTTCACGGGGTCTTTTTTCTTGAAGTCGATCACGACGTCGGCCCCCATCTTCATCGCCATCTTCATGCGCGAAGGGATGGTATCGACGCCTATGATGAGCGATGCCCCCTTGAGCTTTGCGCCCGCGGTCGCACCCAAACCTATGGGCCCTTGACCGAATATAGCGACCATGTCCCCCACCTGAATGTCGGCGCTCTCGGCGCCCGAGAGTCCCGTCGAGAATATGTCCGTCGTCAGGAGCACGTCCTCGTCCGAGAGCTCGTCCGGTATCCTCGCCAGGTTGGCCATTGCGCTCGGTATCTTCACGTAGTCCGCCTGGCAGCCGTCTATAGTGTTCCCCATCTTCCAGCCGCCCAGGAACCCGCCGCACTGCGCCCAGTTTGCGGAGAGGCAGTACTCGCACATCCCGCATGGGGTGATCGCGTTTATAGCGACCCGCTCGCCGAGCTCGTACCCCGTAACCCCGTCCCCGAGCTCATGTATCACGCCCACGGGCTCGTGCCCAATGGTTTGCCCGACCCCCACAGGGAATTCGCCTCTCATGATATGCACGTCAGTCCCGCATATGGTCGTAAGCGTGACCCTTACCACCGCCTCCCCGGGCCCCGCCTTGGGTATCGCCTTTTCCTCGAGACCTACTTTGTTCACGTCCTTGAATACGTTCGCCCTCATATCACTACCTCCCGCTTCTGTATTTGATATTAAGGGGTGCAAATCCCGTGCCAGCGCGTGAGATGCCCCTATCCACTTTATATAATAGATACTTTTTATTAAGGATGTGTGAAATAATTCCGGCGCCTGTCCGATAACATTACAACGGACATAAAAACCCCGGCGGGAGAATGAACCGGAGCGCGGCTCACAGCCGTATATACATGCATGCCCTATATAATCTTTTTTAATGAGAAAATCCGACAACAGGAAGGAAAAATGATTACACCTGAAAAAAGTCTGCTATACTATTAGCGTAATAGTCGAGTTTGGGTCCGGGGGGGGAGACTCTCCATACCTCTATCATCAAATCCTCCTTTAACGAGACTAGGACTTTGGATTTGTCCCCCCGGGCTCTTTAAGCCCCCATTATACACTAATACAAATTAAAATTTCAAGGGCGGTTCTTCCCGACTAGCTCAGCCTTCGTTCGCCGGATTGACCGCCGGGAGGCGCTGTGCTACACTCGTCCAGCGTTGAAAATCCACCGGTACCTGTAATGAGTGATCGTGTAACTCCCGACATGTCGGTTGTGGTACTCACGCCGGATACCTTCGAGACGATCAGGAAGGTCATGCAGCATCTTCAGGCGCAGACAGTCAGGGACCGGCTGGAGATTATCATAGTCGCGCCTTCGTCAGACAACCTCAGTCCGGACGAAGAAGAGCTTCAAGGGTTTTTCCGAGTGCGAATCGTGGAAGTGGGCGAGATTTCTTCTACCGCCAGGTCACGTGCCGCGGGGATCCGCCAAGCGGCCGCACTTGTGGTTGCGATCTCGGAAGATCACTCCCTCCCCGAGCCCGACTGGGCAGAGGCGTTGATCAGAGCCCATGAACGGCCTTGGGCAGCCGTCGGCCCGCACATCGTCAACGCTAACCCGGACAGCGTAATCAGCAGAGCAACCGGTCTCATGGCCGGACGTCATGTCGAACACGTCCGCGCCGGGGTCGTGGATGATCTGCCCCTACGCAACAGCTCTTATAAACGCCGGCTTCTTCTGGAATACGGACCCGAGCTTGACGCCCTGCTGGAGATCGAGACATTGCTGCACTGGGACTTGCGAGCCCGGGGGTATCAGCTTTACCTGGAGCCGGCCGCGAGGACACATCATCAAGACTTTACTCAACTTGTCCCCTTCATGCGGGAGCAGCTTCACGTCGGCCGCGTGTTTGCGGCGACTCGCGCACGCCGCTGGTCGCCTCTTCGACGCGCGACCTACACCCTGGGTTCGCCTTTCATACCGATTCTCCGCTTCTGGCGCATTCTGCCAAATCTGCACCGACCGGTCCGCGGAAATCACTCTTTGCCGATACTACTGGCTCTAGTAATTGCGGGACTTTACGTAAGCGCCGCTGGTGAAATGCTGGGGTATGCCTCAGGTGTCGGAAAATCCTCGCAGCGTCTATGTAAGGTCGAATTCCACCGTGACCGTCAAGAAGGGCGGAGGTGACGATAACCGTGTCCCTATGACTGTCGAAGTGCTTCTGTCAACCTACAACGGATTGTCATACATCGGGCCCCTGCTCGAGAGCCTCATCGCCCAGGATTATCCGGATGTGAATATCCTTATTCGCGACGACGGGTCAAGCGACGGCACCGTAGACCTGCTTCGGAAATTTGCAGCTTCACGCGCAAATATCAAATTCATGCCCGGCGACCACGTGGGCTTCATGCAGAGTTTTTTCAAGCTGCTCGAACTCTCGTCGCCGGATGCTGCCTATTTCGCCTTTTGCGACCAGGATGATGTATGGCTTCCGGATAAGATCTCGCAAGCGGTTGCGCTTTTGAGCCGGCAGCCGCGGGAGACCGCTGCTCTCTACTGCTCCCGGCTTGCCGTTGTGGATGAGGATTTGAAGCCTCTGGGATACACCCCCGTTCCTCGTAAGGCTCTCTCTTTTCGTAATGCCCTGGTAGAGGGCCAGGTGCCGGGTTGTACGGCGATGATAAATCAGGCGGCTCGCCTGACCCTGCTCAGGGAGCTGCCCAGGTATGCGTACAGCCACGACTGGTGGATGTACCTCGTAGTTTCCGCCTTCGGCACCGTTATCTACGATCAAGAGCCGAGAATCTTGTATAGAATGCACTCCGGGAACGTCTTTGGCATGCCAATCGGAAGTTTCGGGACCTGGCGGACTAAGCTCTCGTTGTTTTTGAAGGAGCGCAAGTCCCGTCCCCTCGTAATGCAGGCGGAGGAATTCCGGCGTATTTTCGGGCTATCTCTCTCTGGAGAAAAAAAACGGACCCTTGATCGATTTCTCGAGAGCATGGGCAGACTCCATGACCGGCTCATCTACGCCATGACCTGCGATGTGTATCGTCAGAAGCTGCGCGACCAGTTTTTATTAAGAATGCGCATCGTATTCAATCGCCTCTAGATCCGGCGGGCGGAATTTCGCGGTCCTATCGTGAAGTACTCAACACGCAAAGAAGAACAATACGAGCGCATTCATATTCACCCCTGGGTCGCGTTCTCGGGCTTTACGATTATGAGTGTGTACTTGTCGAGGTCGATGTATTTCCCGGCCGCCTTCTGCACGTCCTCTTTCGTAACGGCGAATATTTCCTGCGGGTATCTCTTATACTCCTCCCAACCTATGCCGTAGAGCTCGTCGAACGTGATCTTGGCAGCCTGTGAGGAATTCTGCTGGAGCCCTATCTCGAAGCTCCCTACGAGATAGTTCTGGGCGCGCTTTATCTCCTCGTCCGTCACGCCGTCCTTAAGCACGAGCTCGAGCTGATCTTTGATCGCCTTCACGGCCTCGTCCTCTTTCTGAGGCGCGGTGCCTATGTAGACGCCGAAGTAACCCGGCTCGAGCCCCGGCGTATAGAACGAGGTCACGGTATATGCGAGGCTCTTCTTGTCCCTGAGCTCGATGAAGAGCCTGCCGCCCTGCCCCGAGAGTATAGTGTTCAGCACCTCGAACGCGTACTCGTCCTCGGTGTTTATCGGGGGCGCGAGGAACCCCATTATGATATGGGTCTGGGCCTTTTCGGGCTTTGTTTCCGTCTTTTCGGTTATCGCCGTAGGCGCGGTTACAGGCTTTATCCCGGGCGCGGGGGAAGCGCCTTTTTTCATGTCGCCGAATTTCTCCTTGACCGCTTCGAGGGCCTCGTTTTCGTCCACGTCTCCAACGATCGTTATGACCATGTTCTCGGGCCTGACGTATTTAGCATAGAACTCCCCTAGATCGGAGCCGTCGAACCCGGTCACCGTTTCCACGGTGCCGAGCGGATTGTATTTGTACGGGTGGTCCGCATACAGGGTGGCGAGGAAGAGATTGACAGCGGTCTTCAGCAGATTATCTCCTTCCCTGTTTATCTCGGACAGTATCTCGCGCCTCGCGCGCTCGACCTCCTGGGATTCGAACGAAGGGCGGAGTATTACGTCCGCGAATATGTCTATGGCCTCGCCGAAATTCTGGCTCAGGGACTCGACTGTGACTCCGAAGCTGTTCCTGCCTGAAAACCCCTGCACCTCGCCCGCTATCGATTCGATTTCCTCCGCTATTTGGGCGGCGCTCCTCGACTCCGTCCCCCTCGTGAACATACGGGATATGAAATTGGACATCCCCTGGGTCTTCTCGTCCTCATACCTGACGCCGCCCAGAAAGGCGGCCCTGGCGGCGAACAGGGGCACGCCCGGGTTCTCTTTGATCAGCACTTGTATGCCGTTATCGAGTACGAATTTTTTGACTTCGCCCGGGGCGGGTTTCACCGCCTCCGCTCCTGCCGCGGGGGTGTTCCTGTCCCCGGTATTCATGCCGGCCGACGGAATTATTATCTCCTCCGTGAGCTCCTCGCCTGTAATTGCAGCGTCCGGGCCGTTGCCCTCGTTCCGGGCCGTTTCCCGTGAAACCTCCCCGGATGCCTGCTTCGCTATCCCCCTTATCTCGTCTTCCGTCAAGGCGTTCTGTCCCGTCGGGAGCAGGAAGCCCGCGGTGAGGTTATCGATCGTGAGGTATTTATTCGCCACACGCATAATATCCTCGGGCGTAACTTTCCGCACCTTGTCGAGGTACTCGTCCTCGTACCTGAAATCGCCCGTCTCTATCTCGAAGAAGCCCAGCTTCTGAGCCTGTCCCTGCATCGTTTCCTTGGTGTATACGGCGTCGCTCTCAATGTTGAGCTTGACCTTCGAAAGCTCGACGTCGCCCACTGGCTCGTATTTGAGCCTCACGACCTCTTTCATTATCTCCCTGAGCGCTTCCTTCGATTCCGAAGGGTCGAGCGTTCCGCCCACGGCAAAAATCCCTTCCCTCATCGGAGTGTATGCGTAGGAGTATACGTTGCTCGTAAGCCCTTTTTCCTCTTTAATGTTCCTGTAGAGCCTCGAGCTCTCCCCGCCGCCCAGTATGTTGCCCAGCACGTCCACGGCGGGGGTGTCCTCGCCTTTGGCGTTCGGTATGTGGAACGCGAGCGAGAAGTACCCCTCCTGAAGGGGCTTGTCTATTACGAATGCCTTCATGCCCTTCTGCTCGGGCTCGTCCGGTATGCTGCACTCCGGGAGGTCTCTCCTCCGGAGCTTGCCGAACGTCTCTTCTATCCTGGGCTCTATCTTCGCCGTATCGAAATCGCCTACCACGACGAGCGCCATGTTGTTGGGCGCGTACCACTTATGATAAAAGTCCGTGACCTTCTTTCTGTTAAAAGCCTTTACCCACGCTTCCGTACCGATTATGGGCCTCCCGTAGGGGTGCTCGGTGAAGGCCGTGGAGAACAACTTCTCGCTTATGTTCCTGCCGGGGCTGTCCTCCCCCCGTCTTATCTCCTCGACCACCACCTCTAGCTCCTTCTCGAGCTCCTCCGGGTCGAACGTGGAGTTCTCCATGGCGTCCGACAGCACGTCGAGGGCAGTATCCATGAACCTGCTCGCTATGACTACGTAATAGACCGTTTCGTCGAAAGACGTAAAAGCGTTTATGTCCCCGCCGCTCCCCTCTATAACCCTCGCTATCTCGCCCACAGCCCTCTTATCCGTGCCCTTGAATACCATGTGCTCGTGCACGTGCGCGAGGCCGTATTCCCCCTCCGTCTCGCAGGCGCTCCCCGTCTTCACCCATACGTTCACCGCCACTACCGGGGCCGAACGGTTCTCCTCGAGTATGATCGTCATTCCGTTATCGAGCTTGTATCTGGTAATCCCGTTTAAAGTCTCTTTTTTCAGACTTTCGTTATCCATCTCGTTCTCCTCTCTGTGGCAAGAAGCTACCATAATAACCAGAATGACGGCAAGGAACGCGGAAAGTATCGAGATCCGCGCGCGACCCCTGTCTGAATTGTAAATTCCCTTAAAGACATGCCTCTCTTTAACACCTGCTGTCATCGGCGACTCCGCTCTGCGTTCGTATTTGGATGTCGAATTGTGGGGTTTGTACCCGTAATAAGATAACGGGAATTATCCCCCTATCAAGGACGAAAAACTATTAAAGTATAATATATTGTGTGATTAATAGTGGTTACGACTTTAATTAATCGACCGGTTTCCCCGGTACAGGCTGTTCCTCTGCCCCGTGCTTCCCCGTCAGGTACCCGAGGACATGGAGCACGAGCCCCGAGACCGAATAGAGGTAGACGAGGAATATGAACATGATCTCCGGGTTGGTTATCACGGCCGCGATTATTATCGCAGCGACGACGAGGGCGTTGAAGGGCCCCCCCAGCCTTAGTGTGGGCTGCTTCGAGTACTTTACGTTGCTCACCATGAGTAGTCCTATGACGGGGGCGGCAATCAGGTAATACCAGAGCACCCTTTCGTCGGGCCAGATCCTGAGGGACGAGAGCAGCATCAGCGGGGCCACCATCAGTCCCGCTGCTATGGGGCTCGGGAGCCCTGTAAAGTTGAACCTCTCCACCGTGCCCGACTGCACGTTGAAGCGGGCGAGCCTGAGGGCGGCGCAGACGACGTAGACTATGACGGCCATCAGACCGAGCTTCCCCTTGTCCATGAGCGTCCAGACGTATATGAGCACCGCAGGGGCCACGCCGAACGATACGACGTCCGAGATGGAATCGTACGAAAGGCCGAAATTGCTCTCGTGCTTTATGAACCTCGCGAGCCTCCCGTCGAGTGTGTCGAAAAAGAAGGATATGACTATGAAGGCGCCCGCCCACCAGAATTTACTGAATGCCCAGGGGTCGGTAGCGCTCCCCGCGCCCATGGCCGAGACTATCTCTATCGAGGTCAGTATGGACAGGATACCGAAGCACAGGTTGCCCGTCGTGAATATATTCGGCAGAACGGGCATGACTTTCTGCCGCTTCGATTTTTTCCTTCTCACGCCTTGTTCCCGTCTAGCCATGCTATGATGCTCTCCCCGGCCTTTACCCTGTTTCCGACGCTCACTTCTATTATACACCCCTCGGGCAGATAGACGTCCACCCTGGAGCCGAACTTAATCATACCGTACCTCTCGCCTTTTTGAAATTTCATATCGATGTCCGCGTACGAAATTATCCTCCTGGCGAGGAACCCCGCTATCTGGGAGACGACTATCTTTTCCCCCTCCGGGGTCTCGATGAGCGTGGAGAGCCTCTCGTTGTCGTCGGACTTCCTCTTCATCCCGTCGGAGAAGAGCCAGTCCGGCATGTGGGCGATATTGAAGCTCCCGGGGGAGTATTTCGTCCCGACGACCTTCCCCCTGACGGGCATCCTGTTGATGTGACAGTCGTAGAGGGCGAGCGAGATGCTTATCCTCGTCATGGGTGCGCCCAGGAAGTCCCTCTCGTAAATCTCCTCCACCATGACGACGCTCCCGTCGGCGGGCGAAACGATGGAGTCCGGGTCGTCCGGGACCTCGCGCTCCGGGTCGCGGAAGAATAAGAGGGTGATTACGGCGAGGACCGCGAAAACAACGGATAGTATCGTGAAATTGAATATGGCGGCGGCCCAGGCGAGTATTGCAAGTATGCCGAGGTAGGTGAAACCCTCGGTGGCTATGGGAGACCGCTTTCGTTCCATCAGTTCTTAGTCTTGTCGACCAGCTTCTTTTTGAATAGAGAGCTCATCATCTTGCGGAGCTGTCCGCCGATGTCCTCTATCGGGTGGGTCTCCCCTTTCTTCATCAGGGCGTTATAGACGGGGCGTCCGGCCCTGTTCTCGAGTATCCACTCCCTCGCGAACTCGCCGTTCTGTATGGAGGTGAGGATCCTCTTCATTTCCTTCTTCGTTTCTTCGTTGACGACTCTCGGGCCCCTCGTGATGTCCCCGTATTTCGCCGTGTCGCTTATAGAATAGCGCATATTCGATATGCCGCCCTCGTAAATGAGGTCGACTATGAGCTTCACCTCGTGGCAGCACTCGAAGTACGCCATCTCGGGCGGGTATCCGGCCTCGACGAGGGTTTCGAACCCCGCCATGATCAGGGCTGTGAGCCCTCCGCAGAGTACGGTCTGCTCCCCGAAGAGGTCGGTCTCGGTCTCGTCCTTGAACGTGGTTTCTATTATTCCTGCGCGCCCTCCGCCTATGGCTCCCGCGTATGCGAGCGCAATCTCCTTCGCCTCCCCCGTCGCGTCCTGGTGGATCGCCACCAGCATCGGCACGCCGGCCCCTTCGACGAACTGCCCCCTGACGGTGTGCCCGGGGGCTTTCGGAGCCACCATGAATACGTCCACGTTGGGCGGCGGCACTATCTGCCCGTAATGTATGTTGAACCCGTGGCTGAACGCGACGGCGTTCCCGGCCTCGAGCACTCCCGAGATGCCTTCGTTGTAGATCCCCGCCTGGCTCGTGTCAGGCGCGAGTATCATTACTATGTCCGCCCACTTCGCGGCCTCGTCCACGGGAAGGACATTGAACCCGGCTTCCCTGGCCTTTTCCCAGCTCCCGCTCCCTTCCCGGAGGCCTACGGCTACGTCCATGCCGCTGTCTCTCAGGTTCTGGGCGTGTGCGTGTCCCTGGCTCCCGTATCCGACTATCGCTATCTTTCTCTTTTTCAGCTTTTTCAGATTAATATCGCTGTCGTAGTAAACCTTCATTTCTCCTCTCCTTTATGCTTCGTGAGTTTGGATTCGCGCTTCATGGCGACTGTTCCGGTCCTGGCGAACTCTTTTATTCCCATGGGGTGCAGAAGCTCGATAAAGGCGGTTATTTTATCCTTGTCACCGGTAAGTTCAAGCGTGTAGGACTTGGGCCCGACGTCCACGACCTTCGCCCGGAAAATGTCCGCCGTCCTCAGTATCTCCGCCCTCGTTTCGTCCCTCGCGTCCATGCGCACGAGCACCATCTCCCTCTCCACGCGCACCTCGTCCGTGAGGTCGCTCACCTTTATCACGTTCACCATGTTGTTGAATCTCTTGATTATCTGCTGGATTATGAAATCGTCCCCGGTCGTTACGAGAGTTATACGCGACGTCTCCGGGTCGAGCGTCTCTCCTACGTTCAGGCTCTCGATGTTGAAACCCCTGGCGCTGAATAGACCGGCGATCCTCGAAAGGACGCCTGATTCGTTATCGACAAGAAGCGTTATGGTGTGCCTCACTGGTAATAAACCTCCGGTTATGATCGACTGAAACTTTACTTCCGATAGGGGAAAAAGACAAAAGAGTACCCTACTTTATAAAGAAAGCTCACTCATTATACACGATCTTTCCCGTTAAGCCATATCGGCGGCTTCGGCCATATTCTCGAGATGTACGCCCTCCGGACCGAGTATCATTTCGTTCATCGCGCCCCCGGGTGCGATCATCGGGTAAACGAGCTCGTTTTCGTCAACGAAGATCTCCATCAGCACCACGCCTTCCGTTGACAGTCCCTCCCTGAGAGTCGCTTCCAGGTCTTCGGGCCTCCTGGCCTTGAGACCGATCGCGCCGAAGGACTCGGCCAGCTTGACGAAATCCGGAAGCACGTCGAACTTGGACGCGGAATAGTTCCCGTTGTAGAACATGGTCTGCCACTGCCTGACCATGCCGTGATGACCGTTGTTGAGGAGTATAATCTTGATGTCCATCTTGTTCTCGACGGCGGTAGCAAGCTCCTGCATGTTCATCTGGAAGCTCCCGTCGCCGCATACGCATACGACCATCTTGTCGGGCCGCGCGAACTTCGCCCCCATGGCCGCCGGGAACCCGAAACCCATCGTCCCCAGGCCGCCCGACGTTATCCACGTCCTCGGGTATTTGAACCTGTACCACTGTGCGACCCACATCTGGTGCTGTCCGACGTCGGAGACGATTATCGCCTCCCCGTCTGTGATCTTGCTGAGCGTATCTATGACGTATGTCGTCAGTATCTTGTCGCCTTCCTGTTTGTATGCGAGCGGGTGTTTTTTCTCCCACTCCTTTATCTGCCCCATCCATTCCTTCCGGCTCGTCTTCACCTTCGCAGGAAGCATCTCTAGCATCTGCTTCAGGACTTCCTTCGCGTCCCCTACGATGGGGCAGTGTACGACTATATTCTTGTCTATGGTCGCCGGGTCTATGTCTATGTGGATTATCTTGGCGTTGGGCGCGAACTTGGCGAAATTGCCGCCCGTAGCCCTGTCGTCGAACCTCGCGCCTATGGAGATAACGAGGTCGCAGTCGTGGACAGCCATGTTCGCCGCATAGGAGCCGTGCATGCCGAGCATGCTTATGAAGAGCGGGTCGTCAGCGGGGAAAGCGCCAAGGCCCATGAGGGTGAGGGTTACGGGTATCTGGAGCCTGTGTACGAGCTCCTTCAGCTCCTCGGAAGCCCCCGACCACAGGAGCCCGCCCCCTCCGAATATGAGCGGCCTCTTCGCGGCGAGAATCAGATCGACCGCGCGTTTTATCTGCCCCGGGTGGCCTTTCTTGGGCGGTTTATACCCCCTCAGGTTTATTTCGCCCGGTATCACGAACTCGTCCTCCCCTATGAGGACGTCCTTGGGCATGTCGACGAGCACCGGGCTCGGCCTGCCCGTTGACGCGATGTAGAACGCCTCCTTGATAGCGCGCGGGAGGTCTTTGGTCCTTCTGACCAGGTAGTTGTGCTTGGTACAGGGGCGCGTTATTCCGATATGGTCCGCTTCCTGGAACGCGTCGCTCCCAAGATAAGGCAGCGGGACCTGTCCCGTGAATACGACGACGGGCGAGGAATCCATCTGCGCCGTGGCTATGCCCGTAACGGTGTTGGTCGCGGCGGGGCCCGACGTGCAGAGCACGACCCCGGGCTTGCCCGACGCCCGCGCGTAGCCGTCCGCCATGTGAGTGGCAGCCTGCTCATGCCTGGCAAGAACGTGCCTGATCCGGTCCGAGTACTTGGGCATTACGTCGTACACTTTGAGCACGTATCCCCCAGGCAGCCCGAACACCACGTCTATGCCCTCGTGTATCAGAGTCTCGAAAAACATCTCGGCACCGATCATTCTTGCCATTTTAAAATTACCCCCGTGTTTTATGCGGGCCGCTTATCGTCACGGAGCGGCGCGCAGTTTTATTTATGCTTCAATCCCGCAATCTTCGCTTCCATCCTGTCTTTGAGCGAAAGCTTTACCTTTTTCAGTTTCCTGACTTCCATTTCGTCGTCGAGAGAGAGAGTGTCTTTACTCTCGAGGCTCCTGACGACATCGTCGAGCTCCCTGTGCTCGAAGTATAAGCGCTTAAACTCCTCGTCCGCTTCGAGCAGTTTTTCAATTATGTCCGATTCGGTCATCTTGTCTCCCCTTTGCTGTTAATTCTGCGTCCGGTTTTCTTATATACATCGGCGCGAGGCCCAGAACCTCGTCCGAGCGCCCTTCCATAAACCTTTTAAAACCGTAATATGCGAGGGATGAAGCCCTCGGGTAGTTCAAATAAGGAGGGCAGATACGTATAGCCTCCCTCCCCAACTCAATATCTTCCAGAAAATCCCTATAAAGTAAAGCGCCTTCGCCTATAAATATAGCTTCTTCCTTTATTATTTCCATAAGCGCAGCAGGCGACAGGATAGCATCTTCGGTAATCCTCGAGACCCCGCCCCCGTCCGTCCTGAAGAGGGCCGCGTAGAGCTCCCCTTTCCTCGCGTCCGTGAGCGCGCAGATCTGAAATGGCGAGAACGGGAGATTCATGGCGAGGATTTCGAGCGAAGAGGCCCCGGCGACGGGGATACCCAGCGAATACGCGAGACCCTTGGCCGTCGAGATGCCCACCCTGAGCGCCGTAAAGGAACCGGGACCAAGGGATACCGAAACGCCTCCGAGCTCTTCCCGCCCGATCCCGAGCTCTCCCAAGAGCCTGTCTATAGCGGGCACGAGCCTCTCCGAGTGTGTGGGGCCCATGTTCAGATAATATTCCCCCAAAACCCTGTCGTCTTCCGAGATTGCTATGCTGCCCGAATACGTCGATGTCTCGATTGCGAGTACTTTCATCATCAATATTATTAATCTATATGAAATTATAACGGATTGCCCGATGAACTGAAAGGAGCGTGCGCTCGCACCCGCGCATTCGTCAGAACGGAAAGATGGGAGTTATTTCGATGTCTGGCGCCCGAAGGTCTCTTCCCTTATGAGTGAGCCCGAGCCCGATGTGATGCCTTCTATCCTCATGGCGAGGTCGTTCCTGTTGGTCGCCTGTCTCATCGCTTCGTCGTACGTGATCTTATCGCTCTTGTAAAGGTCGTAGAGGCACTGGTCGAAGGTCTGCATGCCGTAGTGGAGGCTCCCCTCCTGTATGGCCTGCCTGATCTCCCACGTCTTCTGCGGGTCGGAGATAAGGTCCTTCACCCTCTCGGTCGCAATCAGTATCTCGGCCGCGGGCACGCGCGACTTCCCGTCCGACGTAGGGACGAGCCTCTGCGATATAATCGCCTTCAGCACCTGCGCGAGCTGGTACCTGACCTGGTTGTGCTGGTGCGGCGGGAATATCGTGAGCATGCGGTTTATCGATTCCTGAGCGTCCAAAGTGTGCAGCGTGGTGAGCACCAGGTGCCCGGTCTCAGCCGCCGAAAGGCATATCTCCATCGTTTCGAGGTCCCTCATTTCGCCTACCAGTATCACGTCCGGGTCTTCCCTGAGTGCGGCCCTCATGGCGTTCGCGAAGGACAGCGTGTCAATGTTTATCTCCCTCTGGTTTATATAGCTCGTATGGTCCTCGTGCATATACTCGAGAGGGTCCTCGACTGTAATTATGTGTCTCGCCCTGTTCTTGTTTATGTAATCGACTATCGCCGCGAGCGTGGTCGACTTACCGCTGCCGGTCGTGCCCGTGACGATTACGAGGCCCCTCTCCTCGTTCGCTATCTTCTCCATAACGGGCGGGAGGTTGAGGGAGCTGAAATTGAGTATGTTGTACGGGATCGCCCTGATGGCTATGGATAACGTCCCCCTCTGCTGAAAAATATTGACCCTGAACCGGGAGAGGCCGTTTATGCTGTAGGCGAGGTCCATCTCGTAGAGCGTCTCGAACCGCTCGCGCTGTGCGGGGTTCATCATCTGGTGCGCCATGTCCCTCACGTCGTCCGCCGTGAGTCTGGGCGCGTTCTTTACCGGTGTGAGCTTCCCCTCCACGCGCAGTATGGGGTGTCTCCCCGTACCTATATGTACGTCGGACGCCCCTACCCTTACCGCGGCGCGGAGGATATCGTCTATATTCATCGAGCCCATCTACTTCTCCTGGGGCTTCTCCGTCTTTATGACCCCTGTCTTGGTAAGTATATCGCTCTTTAATTTTTCGGCTATATCCGGATTTTCTTTGAGGAAAGTCCTTGCGTTCTCCCTTCCCTGCCCGAGCCTCTCCCCGCCGTACGAAAACCAGGTGCCGCTCTTCTCGACTATGTTCATCTTGGAGCCCATGTCGACGAGCTCGCCCGTCTGGGAAATGCCGCTTCCGAACATTATGTCGAATTCCGCGTCTCTAAATGGAGGAGATACTTTATTTTTTACGACCTTGGCCCTGACCCTGTTCCCGGAGACCTCTTCCCCTTCCTTGACGGAGCCGATGCGCCTCACGTCTATCCTTACGGACGAATAGAATCTGAGGGCCATTCCGCCGCTCGTCGTCTCGGGGTTCATATACGGCAGGGTCCCTATCTTCATCCTCGTCTGGTTCACGAATATGACGAGCGTGTTCGACCTGCCTACGGTAGCCGTGATCTTCCTGAGCGCCTGGGACATGAGCCTCGCCTGAAGCCCGACGTGCGCGTCACCCATCTCGCCCTCTATCTCCGCCCTCGGTACGAGGGCCGCGACCGAGTCGAGCACTATGACGTCGATGGCGCCGCTCCTTACGAGCGTGTCCACGATCTCGAGGGCCTGCTCCCCGAAGTCGGGCTGCGATATGAGGAGGTCGTCTATTTTTACGCCGAGGTTCTGCGCGTAATTCGGGTCGAGCGCGTGCTCGGCGTCGACGAACGCGGCGATCCCGCCCTTCTTGTGGGCTTCCGCTATGACGTGGAGCGCGAGCGTCGTCTTGCCTGAGGACTCGGGGCCGAATATCTCGATTATCCTGCCTCTCGGGTATCCCCCCACCCCGAGCGCTATGTCGAGCCCGTGCGAGCCCGAGGATATTACGGAGAGCTGGGGCAACGGCGCCCCGGAGCCCAACCTCATGATAGCCCCCTTGCCGAACTGCTTCTCGATGGAAGAGATCGCGAGGTCTATCGTCTTTTCTTTTTCCGATGAATCGGGTGAAAATGTTTGTTTTGCCATAGTAGCTCCAGATTATACGTTATTTAAAAAAATTTGCATAATAAAACTAAGTGCGTGAGACGACGAGACGAGTTTTATCTCCTCCCTCGACCCGTGAAAGAGGAATTTCTCCGAGCGCACGCCCCTTTTGTCCGAATCTATACCTATGAAAACCGTGCCGACGGGCTTTTCAGCAGTTCCCCCGCCCGGCCCTGCTATTCCCGATACGCCTACCCCTATATCAGCGCCTGAAAGCCTCCTCACGCCGCTGGCCATCGCCTCGACCACGGGCGCGCTCACCGCTCCGTGTGCGTCCAGCAAATCCTTCGGCACTCCGAGTATCTTCTCCTTTGCCTCGTTGCTGTAGGAGATTACCCCTTCCAGGAAATAATCCGAGCTCCCCGGGACGTTCGTAATCCTGTGGGCGATAAGGCCGCCCGTGCACGACTCCGCAGTCGCGAGGGTCATGTCGTGCTCTCGCAGAAGTTTGCCCGCAACCTCCTCCATCGTCTCTCCCCCGGTCGAGAACACGTATGAGCCGAGCCTGGATTTAATATCGCCGGTAAATCCCTCGATCAGCTCCCCGGCTTCCCCGGGAGTTTCACCATACGCCGTGACGCGGAGGTGCACCTCCGGGAAATGAGCCCTGTACCCGAGCCTTATCCCCTCCCTTTCGATGCCTTCCAGTCTGATGGCGACCTCGGATTCAGGAAGCCCGAATGTCCTGACGAGCATGGACTTTACCTTTTTCCTCCCCGTGTCCCTGCGGTCGAGCTCGGGGATGACGTACTCGTCCATCATCGCCCGGAACTCTTTGGGCACCCCGGGCAGGAAATAGAACACCGTCCCGTCCTTTTCCAGGCTGAACCCGGGCGCAGTCCCCCAGTGGTTAATCAGCACCCTCGATCCGCGAGGGAGATACGCCTGCTTCCTGTTCAGGTCGGTGAGCACCCTGCCCCTCCTGCTTAACCTTTCTTCGATCGAGCTCACCGCCCGCATGTTCAGCTCGAGCGGAACCCCGAAGAAATCAGCCGCGACTTCCGACGTGAGGTCGTCGGGTGTGGGACCGAGGCCCCCGGAAACGATCACGGCGTCCGCCCTTCCGGACGAAATCCCGAGCGCGGAAGATATATCGTCCCTCTCGTCCCCTACCGTAGTATGGAACTCCACCGCGAACCCCCGCGACGCAAGCACTTCCCCGGCCCAGGAGAAGTTGCTATCCTGCGTGAGTCCGCTCATGAGCTCGTCGCCCGTCGTTATGATTTCAATCTTCACACACATAATGTGTTCCTACGATTCCTTCCAACTCCGTAACTTAATCCGGCGACTGCGGCAATCATAAGTGCGTCAGTAATAATCATGATAATAAACCAGCAGAGAAACCGAATTCAACTGCCGGAGAAAATCAGCTACAGCAAAAACCTCGCGATAATCTGAAGCAGGATGTTCGCGTACACTCCAGCGACCACATCGTCCATAACGACCCCGAGCCCGCCTTCGAGCCTCTCCGACTGTCTCGATGGAGGGGGCTTCACTATATCGAAAAACCTGAACAGGAAAAAACCGATCACCACGTTAGTGAGCGTTAGGGGGACGAGCGCCATCGTAACGAGATACCCGGACACCTCGTCTGCAACTATATAGCCCGGGTCTTTCTCTCCGAATATACCCTCGGCTATACCAGAGGCCCACACGGAGAGTATTATGAACAGGACCGTGAACGTGACGTAGAAATAATACGGGAGCCCGGAGACAAGATAGTAGAGAGGCACGGCAGCGAGAGTCCCCAGGGTGCCGGGCGCGTAGGGGAAATACCCGACGTAGAAGAACGTGGCAATGAGTCTGGCGATCCCCTTTTTCACCTAAGAGATCGTCCCCTCTAACCTGAGGAGGTCCATTTTAATGTCGATGCCGCAGGAGTATCCGCCGAGCCCGTTCGAGGCGAGCACCCTGTGGCAGGGTATGACTATCGGTATCGGATTGGCCCCGACTGCGTTCCCGACAGCCCTCGCGGCTCCGGGCTTTCCGACTCGCTCCGCTACCTCCCCGTAGGTGGCTGTCTCGCCGTAAGGAATGTCGAGGAGCTTTCTCCAGACAGCCATCTGGAACGGGGTGCCCTCGGGTATTTCTATCCCGGTTTTGAATTCCGATAGCTTGCCGTCGAAGTAGAGCTCGAGCTCGTGAGCCATACCGGCCGCGGCACCGCCTTCCGTGACCCGCGCCCCGTTGAGTCCGTCGAGAAAATTCCTGAACTCCTTCTCGCCGAATATAATCCTCGTAACTCCCTTCTCTCCAGACAGTATGAAAACCTGGCCGACTCGCGTAATTACTGATGAATATTTAATTTGACTCATGCAAGACCCCTCACCCAATTCAGTTTCCACGCACGGGGTGCGTTGTCAAGGCACACACGCACAGTGTGCGGCGCAGAACCTGCACTGGTATAAGATTCTACGGACACTCCTCTGACATGCCAGCAAATTCATATGTCCGCGGCGACCCGCCGCCCGTTCAATCCTTCGATCCTTCGACTACGCTCAGGATAGGCTCCTGCTCAGTACGAACGGTTTTAACATATCTGTCATTTCGACTACTGCTTCGAGCAAGCGAGAAGGAGAACACCCTAAGCTAATCGCAAGTAAGCTCTTTTCACATCGTCTCAGCTATAAAACGAAAACGGGAGAAATCTATTATTTGCTTTAATTCCCTCCTTTGAAAAAGGAGGGCAAGGGAGGATTTTATTTTTCTTTTCTGTTTTAAATCCCCCTGAATTTGGTTTTAATTACTGTGTCACTTCGATTAAGGTAATTCTTTGCTGTTAATCGACATCGACCGATTCCTCCGATTTGTCGGAATAGTTCCCCTTTTTCTAAGGGGGAAAATGATTATGTCATTCCTGATACGGTTGCGAGCAAGTGAGCAATCGGTCGGAATCGTTGCTCGCAATGACAGCCCTAGACTTTCTGCCGGCCCCCCGCCTTGAAATTCCGCCCAGAGTACGTAATATCTCTACTGCAAATTTAAAGGATTAAATAACCGACAAGGGGGATTTACAGGGCATGGGACACGGACTTGAGAACAGCTGGGCACTAATTCTCGGGGCGTCGAGCGGGTTCGGCGAGGCGGCCGCTCTCGAGCTGTCGTCGCACGGAATGAACATATTCGGCGTCCACCTCGACAGGAAATCCACCATGCCGAAGGTCGAGGAAATAAAAGTGAAGATAAAAGAAAAGGGGAGAGAGGCGGCCTTCTTCAACATAAACGCGGCAGACCCGGAGCAGCGCTCCGAGACTCTGGGCGAGATTGAGCAGATACTGGATGAGCACAAAAACCCCTCGGGAATAAAGGTGCTCATGCATTCCCTCGCTTTCGGAACCCTTAAGCCGTACATCGCAGAATCCGAAAAGGACAGGGTATCGAACAAGAACATGGACATGACACTCGACGTGATGGCGCACTCGCTCGTTTACTGGACGCAGGATATTGTCGGCAGGAAAATGATGGTCGAAGGCGGCAGGATATTCGCGATGACGAGCGCCGGAAGCCACAGGGTATGGCCCACGTACGGCCCGGTATCGGCGTCGAAAGCGGCCCTCGAGTCCCACATACGTCAATTGGCAGTCGAGCTCGCCAGGCACAAGATCACGGCGAACGCGATACAGGCCGGAGTCACGGAGACGCCCGCCCTCAGCAAGATCCCCGGAAACGAGGAGATAATAAAGCACGCAATGGCTGTAAACCCGGCGGGCAGGCTCACTACTGTGTCCGACGTGGCACAGGCGATTGCGGCCTTATCCGTCGCGGGCACGCACTGGCTTACGGGAAACGTAATCAAGGTGGACGGAGGGGAGGACTTGATTTGATGTTGGGGAAGCATGAACTTGGCTATATATATGTCATTCCCAAATGCCTTAATCGGGAATCTAATTCAGTTAAATCCCCCCTAACCTTAATTATATTTAGCAGGATTGGTCCGGGAGTTAATCTATTACGGTGTTTTTATTGGTAGGGCATCCGAATGCTCACTTGCTTGCATTCGTTCTTTTTCTAAGGAGGGAATTAAAGGCATTTCCCCCTTTGGAAAAGGGGGAACAAATCCGACCAAGGGAGGAGTTGGTCGAATTCGGATAAAAGCAACAGAGTCTCGAATCGAAGTGACTTTGTTGTTTAAGTCAAAATAGGGGATTTATAATTTAAGACATTGGAACAGACCCTCAGCAAACCTCCCCAACCGGACTATAGGCAATAACAATGGAAAAGAAAATTACCCTCTACAACACGCTCACGCAAAAAAGTGAAGAGCTCGTACCGCACGAGAAAAACAAGATAAAGATGTACGTCTGCGGCCCGACCGTGTACGACTCCGCCCACCTCGGACACGCGAGGGCGGCAGTCACGTTCGATGTCATCGAGAGGTTCCTCTCCCACGTGGGCTACGAGGTAACCTACGTCAGGAACTTCACCGACATAGACGACAAGATAATCAACAGGGCTAAAGAAACGGGCATCCCCGCACACGAGATATCCGAGAAATACATACAGGAATACAGGGACGACATGGCATCGATAGGCGTGAAGAGGCCCACTGTCGAGCCCAAGGTTACCGAGCACGTACCGGAAATTATCGACCTGATAGAGAGGATAATCGGCAACGGCTACGCCTATCAGTCGGGCGACGACGTATTCTTCTCGGTGAAGAAATTCAAGGGCTACGGCAAGCTCTCCAAAAGAGACCCCGACGACATGCTCGCCGGGACCAGGATAGACATCAACGAGAACAAGGAAGACCCGCTCGACTTCGCCCTCTGGAAAGGGGCCAAGCCGGGAGAGCCCTTCTGGGAAAGCCCCTGGAGCAAGGGCCGCCCCGGATGGCACATCGAGTGCTCGACCATGAGCATGAAGTACCTCGGGCCGAGCTTCGACATACACGGGGGCGGGAAGGACCTCATATTCCCTCACCACGAAAACGAGATCGCCCAGTCGGAAGCCGCCACGGGAAAGGAGTTCGCCAGGTACTGGGTGCATAACGGCCTCATACAGATAAACCGCGAGAAAATGTCGAAATCCATCGGCAACATATTGAACGTCAGGGACGCCGTGACCATGTGGAACAGGGAGGCGATAAGGCTCTTCTTCCTCTCGCACCAGTACTTAAACCCGGCCGACTTCTCGGACACGACCATGGGCGAGTCAGAAGCCGCCCTCGAAAGGCTCTACATCACGCTCAAGCGTGCGAAGGACCAGAGAAAGAACGGGAGCGAGGACGACGCCGAGCTCGCGGGCGCAGCGGCTTCTTTCAGCCGTAAATGGGTGGAGACCATGTGCGACGATTTCAACACTGCAGACGCTATCGGGAACCTGTTTGAGCTCACGCGCGCCATGAACAGGTCCATAGACTCCAGGGGATGGACACCCGCGCTCGAAGGGGCGCTCAAAGAAATCGATAATTTCGGAAAGACGCTCGGCATACTCGAGTACGAGCCCGAAGAATACCTCCAGACAATAAAGCTCCAGAAAAAATCAGCCGGCATCACCGAAGACGAGATCGAGGAGCTTATTAAGGAAAGGAACTCCGCGAGATCGGAAAAGAACTGGAAGCGCGCCGACGAGATAAGGGAAGAGCTCAGCTCCCGCGGCATACTCCTCGAAGACAAGTCCGAAGGCACGATCTGGCGGGTGAAGGGGTGATTTAAGATTCCATCCCCAGCAAGTGTAGGAGCGGCTTCCAGCCGCGACACACGTAGTGTGATTCTACGACCTTAGAGTGATTCCATCTGCCCCACCCCACACTGTCACATCCCGGAATAGATAGTAGGTGTGCTTCCAGCTGCGATGATAATTGATAGTCGCGCCAGGCCTGTCCCGTACTTGATACGGGAATGGCGCTCCTACGGAGGTAGGAAACCCCATCCCGTTCCGCTCACACCCACACGCCCATGTATTCGAGCGCGCGTCTGATGCTTGCGGGCGTCTGGGTCTCCCCGCGGCACGCGTACCAGCACGCGGTGCATTTGGTTTCTTCGTAGAGCTTCGGGGAATATTCGGAGTAATGAGTTGTAATCGGCATCTCCGAGCACCGTTTTAGATGCCCGGACGGCGTAACCTGTATGTGGCTTATCCCTGCCGTGCATCCCGGTATACCGCCCGTCTCGAAATACCTCGGTATCTCTTTCAGGTAATACTCAGTCGATAGTATCGTCCCCTTCCACGTCTTCCTCAGCCTAATGAGCTCGTCCACGAGCTTCTTCACCCTTTCGAGCTCCTTCGGATGCACGAAATGGGTCTCGTTGTTCGTCTTCATTACTGAATACGAGCTGAACGAGATACCTATACCCCACTCCCTCGCCTTCGCCGCGAGCTCGGGTATGGAGTCGATGTTGTCTTCCATGATTATGGTGTTGAGGGTCACCTTCCCCTTGGGGAATCTCTTTCCGAGCACGGGAAGAAGCTCCGAGAGGTGGTCCCAGAGTCCGGGCACCCCTCTATAGGTGTCGTGCGTCTTCCCCGGGAAGTCGAGCGATATCGCTATCTGGTTTATCCCGGCGTCGTAGAGCTCCTTCGCCTTGTCCACGGTCAGGAGGTCTCCCTTCGTGACCATAGACGTGAATATAAAATAGGAAGACTCCTTCACCTGCCTGACTATATCGGGCAGGTCCTTTCTCAGCATAGGCTCGCCGCCCGTAATAACGACGACGAGGGGGTTTATCAGCTTTATTACCGGCCTGTAATCGTATATACGCTCCTCGTGCCTCGTCTGCCAGTAGTCGCAGAAATCGCACTTGGCGTTGCAGAGCTTCGTTATTTCGAGGTTGACGAGCTTGGGGCGTCCCGTGAACCGTGTCTGGAAATATTTGATGGCCCCGAACAGGCTTTCCTGTGGTGTAATCATTATAGAATTTATACATAACCCGCCGGGAGTTTTCAAGCAGCCTCAAAAACAATATAAAATATATTGACTTATTTAC
>JBGSVA010000087.1:0-13580 GCA_041753155.1 Thermodesulfobacteriota bacterium
GGGATGTTCATTATCCTAGGGAATGAGCATTGGAAAATGGCGACCGCGGCAATCTCAGTCTTTCTCTTCCCGACATTACAGAATTTGCGTTAAGAAAATCGATTGTACGAGCGTTAAAAATCTTCCACGGGATGATTCCGAACTAGTGAGGAAACGGACACCCTAACCTTATCAGCAAGTACGAAATTATAATCACGAATCATTAGCCTACACCACAATTTGGGGTAGAATTGGAAGATTTAGCGAGTACATGAGATTTTTAGCAAATTATGTAGTCGGATGATTTTTGCTTCTTTGTATCCAGACAAAGAAGAAAATAATATTGTAGTTGTCTTTTCATGAAACACACTGCGTGTGCTTTTCATCAAGGAAAAGAAGGATAAAAAAAATAGCCTACCTCATTTCTTTGTCATTCCCGAAATCCTTAATCGGCAAGCCACACAGAATGTGCGCCGAATGACGAACGGGGTTTACCGCACCAATGAATAAAAGATTATACCCCGACATTTAACCGATATTCAGCTTCTCGCCGAGGCTCTTCATCTTCCCTTCCATCGTATAGGGCTTGTCGGTCCTCTCGCTTATCCTGACCGTGGTGCTTATACGCTCGACACCCTTCGCCCTGAGCGCTTCGTGACATTTCCTCACGAGGGGCGTGATGTCGTCCCACCCGCACTCGATATTGGTCCCCATGGAATGGGATTCGTATTTGAGGCCGCTCGACTCGATTACCCTCATCACCAGGGCGACGTATTCCGAGAGCGAGGTGCCGGTCCCGATCGGGATTACGCTCAGCTCTATTATCATATTCGTATCTCTCCCTGACTGGAATTACACTCATATGATACAACATACGGAGGAGGATAATATGAAAAGCCTGACCGAGTATTTATGGTTCAATACGAAGGGGAAAAGGGAGATGGTGCACATCACGGATACAATCAGTGACATAGTCAAAAGGAGCGGTGTAAAGGAGGGGCTGGCTCTCGTATCCGCGATGCATATAACGGCGGCGGTATACGTAAACGACCTCGAGGACGGGCTCATAGAAGACATATGGGAATGGCTCGAGCACCTGGCCCCTTACCGCCGTGACTACAGGCACCACGGAACGGGCGAGGACAACGGGGACGCGCACCTTAAGAACCTGATAATGCACCACCAGGTCATACTGCCCGTTACGAAAGGGGGGCTCGACCTCGGGCCCTGGCAGCGGGTATTTTACGCTGAATTCGACGGCGGGAGGAGAAAGAGGGTGATCGTAAAGGTCATGGGGGAATGAGAGCCGTTACGGGATTGTCCGGGCCTCCTCCGTTATAATAGATACCCATGGCAGAGGACCGTAAGCACGGGGTCGTGGAATACAGGTTCTTCATAGACAAGGCGGGGAACTGGTTCCAGGACGGGATAAAGATAAGGCACCGGGGGACATACCTCTACAATAACCGCCTCCTCGACAGGGACGAGGAGGGAAAGTTCTTCGTCGACGAGGGGAGCGGGAGACTTTACGTGGAGGTGGAGGACACCCCATACGTCGTCATGATGGTCTACAGGCGGGGCGAGGAGTTCCACCTGAAGCTGAACGACGAGACCGAGGAGATGCTCGACTTTGGCTCCCTGCGGTTGACCGCCGATGACGTCCCCTACGCGAAGGTAAAAGATAAGAGATACGAAGCCAGGTTCTCGAGGCCCGCCAGCTACGAGCTCATGAAATACGCCGGGAAGGAGGGGGACTTTTATATTATAGAGTCCGGGGGAGTCAGGCACGTAATAAAGAAAGATTGATCGAGCTATCCGAGGGAGCCGACGAGCCTGACTATGATCTCGTCAGAGAGGAGCGTCCCCTTTTTCGTGAGCCTGATAGTATTGCCCGAGAGCTCCAGGAACCCGTCTTCCCTGAGGGAGTCTATACGGTCGGGATCGGGCGCGACGCCGTAATTATCCCTCAGTCCCAGAATGTCTAACCCTTCGTTCAATCTGAAACCCATAATGATACTGTCCTCGATAGCCTCTTCCCTCGTGAGGCGCTCCGAGAAGACGACGGGTCTCTTTCCCTCTCCGACCGCTTTCATATAGGATGTCGGGGGCTTTACGTTAGCCCACCTGAGACCCCATGGGGAGTCTCCTGTACTTTTCAGATGGGAATGCGCGCCCGCGCCGAGTCCGATATAATCCTCCCCCTTCCAGTAAAGGAGGTTGTGCCTGCACTCGAATCCGGGCCTCGCATAGTTTGAAATCTCGTATTGCCCGTATCCCGCCCCTCCGAGGAATTCTGTCGTATAGCTTATGAAATCCGAGAGATCGTCCTCTCCCGGCAGAATGAGCTTCCCCTTTTTGAACAGCCTGCCGAACTCGGTGCCGTTCTCGATGGTGAGGCAATAGGCGGATATGTGGCTCGACCCGAAACGGACCGCTTCTTCGAGGTCTCCCCGCCATTCATCGGGCGTCTCGCCTCCCGTGCCGTACATGAGGTCGAAGTTATAGTTCTCAAAGCCCGCCGACACGACCTCATCGAGTATGCGTCTGCCGTCCTCAGGGCTGTTGATCCTTCCCAGGTAGTCGAGCTTCCTTTGGGAAAAGGACTGGACCCCGACGCTTATCCTGTTCACACCCTCGTCGCGGAGCCCCTTTAGCTTCCCGAGGTCGGCAGTTTTGGGGTTTACTTCGAGCGATACCTCGATATCATGCCGAGGCGCCGTCATCCCGTAAATTTTCGAAATTATCCTTCCGATATTCCGGGGGTCGAAAAGAGACGGGGTCCCTCCCCCGAAAAAGATGGAGTTTAGCCCGCGCCCCTCGATCTCCCCCCTGTAAAACTCAAGCTCTCCGAGTACCGATTCCGTGTATTCGGATTCGGGAAAGCCCCCGTTTATGCCCCAGGAATTGAAATCACAGTAGGGGCATTTTTTTACGCAATAAGGTATATGTATATATACGCCGAAGGGCATTTGGGTATTTTACGGGAGCTCCGGGGATGTTGCAACAAAGGGGAGTGTTGCATCGGATATGTTTTAGCGTCATATTATTGCTTTAATAAGGATATGATATGAGGACCCTGGGTACAGGATTTATCGTCTTTTTTATGATTCTTTCAAGCCTGGGTACTGCCGGGTCTCAGGAGAAAAAGGTCCTGACACTCGAAGACGCAGTCGGCACCGCGCTTGAAAAGAACCCCGGTATTACAGTTTCAGAAGCGAACGTCGAGATATCGAAGGCGTTCGTCAGGAATATGCAGGCCCCCTATTATCCTGAAATCTACACGAGGATCATCGTCCCGTTCGTGGGGCGGGAATCGGGCTTCTTCCTCGACCAGATGATATGGGACTTCGGGCGGACGTCGAATAAGGTGAAGTCGAGCAAGGCGCAGCTCGAGTCCTCGAAGTACCAGGGGGAGACGACCAGGGAGGATGTAGAGCTCAATACGATCGTCAGCTACTACACCGTCCTCTCTCAAACGCATATTACAGAAGCATACGAAAAAAAGGCGGTGGAGGCGGAAAAGCGTTTCGAGCGCGCTGAGGGATTTTATAAGGCCGGCAGGATCTCGCAGATAGAGGTCACGAAGGAAGAGGTAAACCTCGGCAACTCGAAGATGGAGCTCTCGGCTGCGAGGAACGACCTCGAGATAGCGGAGGACAGTCTCATGACGGCAATGGGCCTCGAAGGCGAATTCAATTTCGAGCTCGTCGATTCGCTCGAATATAAGAAAAAAGATATAAGCCTCGAGGATTCGATAGACCGGGCGCTCGACACGAGACCCGAATTAAAGAGCCTCAAAGCGCAGCAGGCCTCCATGAAGGCGAACCTCGCGGCGACGAAAAAGGAGTTTTATCCCCTGCTATTCGGAAGGACGGCCTACAGGTTCAAGGGAGAAGGGGCCGAAACGCCCGGCTTCATTGCCGGCGTAGGGCTCCAGTTCCCGATATTCGAGGGGTTCTCGCGTTTCGCCGACATACAGGACGCCAAGGCGAAGCTTATGCGCTCGCAGGCGGAGATGGAGACGGCGAAGGTCGAGATCGCGGCTGAGGTTAAACAGCTCAGGCTCGATCTCGACCTCGCGGAAGAGAACATACAGATAACGGAGAAGACGAGGATATCGGCCGAGAGGAGCTTCATTCTGGCGCAGGAAAGATACAGGCTCGAGAGGGCGTCCGAGCTCGAGCTCGCAGAGGCGGAAGCCATCTACTCTTCGAGCAAAGCGGCATACATGCAGTCTATTTACAATTATAATATCACGGCCGCGAGACTCGAGCGCGCCATAGGCGGAACGGATGAAGTGGATAAATAAGAAGACGGTCGCGGGACTGATCGTAATACTGCTGCTGGGTATCTTCGTGGTGCCCAGGTTCCTCGGGGGGAGCGATTCCCGTATCACTTACAGGACCGCCGAGGCCGACAGGGACGACGTAATATCCCTCATTACCGCAACGGGTACGCTGAACCCGCTCACAACAATCGGAGTCGGCTCCCAGGTACAGGGCACGGTAAGCAATATTAACGCCGACTTCAACTCCGAAGTGAAGAAAGGCGACCCGCTTCTGGAGATCGACCCGGCGCCCCTTAAGATCGAGCTCAAGCGGGCCGAGGCCGGCATGAAGAAGGCCGAGGCGGACTTTAGCATCGCAAGCTCGCTTTACAAGGCGAACAAGGAGCTCTACGAAAAAAGGCTTATTCCCAAAGAGGAGTTCGACGACTCGCAGTCGAAATATTCAGGGGCGCTCGCGGCTTTCGACCAGTCGAAGGTCGCGCTCGAGATCGCCAGGACCAATCTGGAAAATACTGTGGTCAGGTCGCCCATAGACGGCATAGTGCTTTCGAGGAGCATAAACGCCGGAGAATCCGTCACGCCCGGCGGGAAGGCCCTCTTCGTAATATCGAACGACCTCACGGAGATGAAGATCGACACGAAGGTGAGCGAGGCCGACATAGGGAAGCTCGTCACGGACCAGAAAGCCTATTTCAAGGTGGACGCCTATCCCGGCGAGACGTTCGAGGGGACGGTTTCGCAGGTGAGGAACGAACCCATAATCACGAACAACGTCGTCACGTATAACGTAGTGGTAGCGACCGGGAACGAAGACCGGAAGTTAAAACCCGGGATGACGGCCGAGGTGAAGATAGTCGTAGCCGACAAGAAGGACGTGCTCAGGGTGCCGACAGCGGCGCTCAGGTTCATCCCGCCCTCTTCGGCCGATATAAAGGAGAGACCCGACGAGCTCTCGGATAATTCGTACGTATGGTTAACCCTCAGGAACGGCCAGATCGGAGCGCTCCCCGTGAAGACCGGGGTCAGCGACGACATTTACACCGAGATACTGGACGGGGATATCAAGGAAGGACAGAAGGTGATCGTGGAGGCCGTAGCCGGCTCCAAATCGAACGGGAGCTCGTCCTACCTGCCCCAGCCGAGGAGATTCTGACGGATGGGCGGGAACGTCATCGTCACGAAGGACATACACAAGGTCTATAAGCTCGGAGACACGGAGGTACATGCGCTGAGGGGCGTTTCCATCGATATCGAGGAAGGGGAGTTCGTATCGATAATGGGGGCCTCGGGCTCCGGGAAAAGCACGTTCATGAATATCATCGGGTGCCTCGACAAGCCTACGAGCGGGAACTACTACCTCGACGGCAGCAAGGTCTCCGAGATGGAGAAGGACGCGCTCGCCGATATAAGAAACAGGAAGATCGGTTTCGTGTTCCAGAGCTTCAATCTCCTTGCGAGGACGACCGCCGCCGAGAACGTGGAGCTGCCGATGATATACAACAACACGCCCTCGCGGACGAGGGTCAGGCTCGCATACGAGGCGCTCTCGAGAGTCGGGCTCGGCGGAAGGGAGAAACACTACCCCTCACAGCTCTCGGGCGGCCAGCAGCAGCGTGTGGCAATAGCGCGCGCCATAGTAAACGACCCGAGCATAATACTGGCAGACGAGCCCACCGGGAACCTCGACACCGTTATGAGCAGTGAAATAATGGAGATATTCAGATCATTGAACGATCAGGGCAAAACTATCATCATAATCACGCACGAGCACGATATTGCGGAGAACGCCGAGCGTACCATAGTATTCAAGGACGGCTCCATAACCGAAGAAAAGAGTAAAGACGGCAGGGGCGTGAGAGCCGCGCGAACGGTAGAGACATGAATTTCCTGGCAGCGCTCAGGGTCTCTTCGAGAGCCATACGATCAAACAAGGTAAGGTCGATACTTACGACGCTCGGTATCATCATAGGCGTCGCGGCAGTAATATCACTAGTCTCCCTGACCCAGGGGGCGAACAAGATGATCGAGGAGCAGCTTACGAGCCTGGGCGGGAAGTCACTGTTCATCAGCCCCGGGAAAAGGGGCGTCGGGGTGCAGGAAAACGCGATCGACATCACTGCGGACGACGCGGACGCCATAAGGAAGCTCGACGTAGTGGAGTACGTCTCGCCCATGATAGACGCCCCCGAGCAGGTGGTGTGGGGAAACAGGAACTGGTTCACGGTTGTCGTCGGGACGAGCCCCGATTTCGTATTCATAAACGACTGGTACCCCGACGCAGGGGTCTTCTTCAACAATGAAGACGTAGCCAAGACCGAGAATGTCTGTGTGCTCGGGAGGACGGTGGTATCGAACCTCTTCGGATACAGGGACCCGGTCGGGCTTACGGTCAGGATCGGAAAGGATTCGTTCAGGGTGATAGGCGTGATGGGCACCCTGGGGCAGACGAGCGGGGGGAGGGACCAGGACGACGTGGCGCTCATCCCTTATACGACGTTCCAGAAGAGGATACTCGGTACGGACACGCTGGAGTCGATATCCGTATCGGTTGGGTCGCCCGAAGACATACCCGTCGCCGAATCCCGGATAAAACTCGTGCTCAGGGAACGGCACAAGCTCGACAAGAACGAAGAGGACAACTTCTATATAAAATCCCAGTTAGGCGTTATAGACAGGATATTCGCCATCTCCAACATCATGACAGTGCTCCTGGGGAGCATAGCCTCGATCTCGCTCGTCGTGGGCGGGATCGGGATAATGAACATCATGCTCGTATCGGTGGGAGAGAGGACGAAAGAGATCGGGATAAGGATGGCGGTCGGGGCCAAGGGAAAGGACATTATGATGCAGTTCCTGATAGAGGCCGTGCTGCTCTCCCTCACGGGCGGCGTAATAGGCATTGCGGCAGGGGTGCTGGGGTCCAGGATAGGGTCTTCATTTACCGGATGGAAGAGCGTAATATCGCCTGAATCTATACTGGTCTCGTTCTGCTTCGCCGCGCTGATCGGCATATTTTTCGGTATCTATCCTGCCAGGAAGGCATCGAAGCTCGACCCGATCGAGGCGCTCAGATACGAGTAAGAACCCCGCTCCCGCCAGGGAGAGCGGTATTAATAATAGAGGTTTATAAAGCCCGCACCGCCGACCCCGAAATCGTCTTGCTGGTCGCCGTTTACGTCTTCGAGCACTTCGACAACGCTTCCGAAGGCGGTATCGCCGTCCTGCCCGGTGAGAGTGATGTCCGCTTCACCGGCGGAAACCGCGGCGGGGAAATTGTCCTGTCCGAAAAATACGTAAACTGCCCCGTTCGGAACTCCGGGCGCACCGACTCCGAAATCAGCGTTGCTGACTTTATATTCGAGCACGATAGCGGTGTTCCTCTGCTGCTCTAACAACTCCGGCGTAAGGAACGGGAATACGCTTATCTCTGTGCCGAAGAGGTCTCCGGGGTTTAGGCCATTAAATACGGTTTCGACAGGGGGAACGGTGCCGTCTCTAAAAGCGGTCTCCAGGTCTTCGCCGGAATAAAGGAACACGGAGCCCGTATCGCTGTTCGCCCCGGGCGCGCCGACGATCACGTCGTCCGTCTCGAGCCCGTCCTCGTCTATATCCCCGTCCCCCGATATGCTTGTCCCGAAACCGTCGGCGGCGCTCCCTTCGAGTATGAGGACGTCCGTGGTATCGGTGGCGAGGTCCCTGCCCTGAAGGTTATTTTTGCCGAAGATGACATACGCCCTGCCGAGACCGGGTGCTCCGACTCCGAATTCGTCCGACCCGCCGTCGATATCCCCGAGAAGTGCTATATCGAAACCGAACAGCCCGCCCGCCTGCTGTCCCGTGAATATGGCTTTCGCATTGGTCGCCGGTACTTCTATATTCCTTTCAAGGTCGCCCCCCTTAAAAACGTAGACCCGGCCGGTCTCGGAGCTGTAGAAGGGAGCCCCTACTATGAATACGCCCCTTCCGTTCGTCACCCCGCTTCCCTGTGAGACCGAGAATCCGAAGTTATCCCCGGGGTTCTCCCCGACGATCTCGAAATGGTCTTCACTGCCGCTGATGAGGTCAATCACCGACGGAATCTGCCTGCTGCCGAGGACGATATATACCTTTCCGGTGCCGCCGTTAAACTCGGGCGCCCCTATGATGAGCTCCTGCGCCTGACTGTCGCCGGTGAAATCGTTGGTCGTGGCGAGAGATGCCCCGAAGCCGTCCGACGCGTTGCCTATGATCGTAACGTCGGCGTCGGCAACATCGATTGTAGTGCTTCCGTCGTCGGTGAGATCGCCCTGGCCGAAGAATATATAGACGATGCCGAGACACGGGTCTCCGACCGCGATATCGTTAATCCCTATATCCTGACCGCCGCCGAAGCAGTTATTGCTGTTGTCGTCGATTATACAAACATTCTGCGTTATCTCTTCGCCGTTGTAATTCCCCGCGGCAACGGACTGCCCGAGACAGCTCCCCGGCTCGCCGCTAACATACCTTACGTTCTGAAGCGGGGTCGAAAGCTCGGCCACGTTCGAGGGCTGCGAGGAACTGCCGGTCTCGTCGTTACTGCGTATGGAATAGAAATATCTCGTGTCTCCCGTGATGTCGAGCCTCGGAGAGAGGAAGGTCTCGGGGTTTCCCGCGGGCTGGGGCACCTGGAAGTCGGGCACCTGGGTCGCATCCTTGAAGTTGTCTATGACCGCCTCCTGTATCTCGGGAAAGGGCACGCCGTCCAGGTTGGGGACGCCCAGTATTTCGGCCACCTGCTCGTCGCTGTAGTACCTCGGGAAGTAAATCGTCACCGTCCCGCTCTGGCCGTTGTCTCCCGGGGCGGTAAAGCCGAGGAGTCTCGTGATTTCATCGGATGTCAGGTCGGATATCGTTCCGGGCGTCTTGTCATCGCCCACTGCGCATGAAACGATTAATGCGGTCAGCGAAATTAATGTGAAGATGTAGAACGATTTAAATTTACGGGCAAGCGTCATAGACATTTTTCCTTGGAGAATTATTTTTAAAGTACAAGATTTTACCGAACATATAATATATTTCCAACAAAAATCAATAAACCGTCCCCTGCGAATGCCGTGTTATTTAGCAATATGGTATTCCGCACGGTTAGCTGGAATCGGCGGCACATTAATAATAACCGATAAAATATGCCGATTTGATAGGTGCCGGCTCATGTGGTAATTTCCCTTAGCCATGATTCGCACCTGCGGGAGGATTATACAGTGTCTACGATAGCTTCTATTAATGCGAGAGAAATACTGGACTCGAGGGGGAACCCCACGATCGAGGTGGATATTCTATGCGATGACGGTGCCTTCGGAAGGGCCGCCGTCCCGTCGGGGGCGTCAACCGGAGAGCACGAAGCAATCGAGCTGAGGGACAAAGACAACAAGAGGTACATGGGGAAAGGCGTCGGGAAAGCGGTCGGGAACGTGAACAGAGCCATCGCACCAAAATTAATAGGGTTCGACGTGTCTTCACAGAGCCTCATCGACGGGCTTATGATTGAGCTCGACGGTACGCCCAATAAATCGAAGCTCGGGGCGAACGCGATACTCGGGGTTTCGCTCGCCGCGGCAAGGGCGGCGTCTGATTCCCTCGGCATACCGTTATACAGATACCTGGGGGGAATAACGGCCAATACACTCCCCGTGCCGCAGATGAACATAGTAAACGGAGGAGCGCACGCCGACAACAACCTCGATTTTCAGGAATTCATGATAGTCCCCCTGGGATTCAAGGGCTTCAGGGAGGCGATCCGTGCGGGAGTAGAGGTATTTCACAGCTTAAAAGCCATTCTCAAGAAGAAAGGCTACTCGACGTCGGTCGGGGACGAAGGGGGATTCGCTCCCAGCCTGAAATCGAACGAGGAGGCGGTCGAGTGCATATCGGAGGCGATCGTAAAAGCGGGTTATAAAACCGGAACCGGGATATCGCTCGCGCTCGACGTGGCGTCGAGCGAATTTTACGATAACGGCAAATATACGGTCGAGGGCAGGAAGCTCGGAAAGGATAAGCTCATCGAGCTCTACGGCGATTGGGTCAGGCGCTACCCGATAATATCTATAGAAGACCCATTCGCGGAAAACGACTGGGAAGGCTGGCGCATGATCACGAAGGAGCTCGGGCAGAGGGTGCAGATCGTGGGGGACGACCTGTTCGTAACCAATACTGAGAGGCTCGAGAGAGGGATAAAGGAGAAGTCCGCGAATTCGATCCTCGTAAAGGTAAACCAGATAGGAACGCTCACCGAGACACTCGACACCATAAGGATGGCCGAGAAGGCAGGATTCACGTATATAATCTCGCACCGCTCGGGGGAGACCGAGGACTCGACGATCGCCGATATAGCGGTCGGCACGAATTCGGGACAGATCAAGACGGGCTCCGCGTCGAGGAGCGACAGGATAGCCAAATACAACCGGCTCCTCCGAATTGAGGAAGAGCTGGGGAGCGGGGCTGTATACCCGGGAAGGACGGCGTTTAAGGTCTGAACGGGCGTTTCTCCGGATAAACCCTTATTGATTAATAGGAGTTAGTACTTATATTTCAACTAGACAGCTAAGGTGCCGTAGTATACCAACCTGTATAACTACTTTTTATTATGTATAATTTAGTTCTGAACATAAGCTAAGAATAGGGAAAAGACATGTCTGAAAAAACACTTTTCAAGAAGATATGGGAAGCGCACGTGGTGAACGAAGAGCCCGGGAAGCCGACCTTGATTTACATCGACCTCCACCTCGTTCACGAGGTCACCTCGCCCCAGGCGTTCGAGGGGCTGAGGCTCTCGGGAAGGCGGGTAAGGAGACCCGAACTCACGTACGCCACAATGGACCACAACGTGCCTACGACTAACAGGGCGCTGCCCATAGAGGACCCGATATCGGCACAGCAGATAGAGGTGCTCAGGAAGAACTGCGAGGAGTTCGGCGTGACGCTCTTCGGCCTCAACATCAACAGCGAGATGCAGGGCATAGTACACGTCATAGGGCCCGAGCTCGGTCTGACCAAACCCGGTCTCACGATCGTCTGCGGGGACAGCCATACCTCCACTCACGGCGCGTTCGGCGCTCTCGCTTTCGGGATAGGCACGAGCGAGGTCGAGCATGTGCTTGCGACGCAGTGCCTGAGGCAGAGCCTCCCCAAAGAGTTCGAGGTAAAGGTTATAGGAACGCGCGGCTACGGAGTGACCGCCAAGGACATAATCCTCAGCATCATAGGTCACATCGGCACGGCCGGGGCAACCGGGACGGTGGTAGAGTACCGCGGCCCCGCGATCGAGGCCCTGACGATGGAAGAAAGGATGACGATCTGCAATATGTCGATCGAAGCGGGCGCAAGGGCGGGGATGATCGCGCCCGACGAGAAAACATTCGAATATATAAAAGGGCGGAGATACGCCCCCAGGGGCAGGGAATACGAGGAAGCCGTCCGGGAATGGAGGAAGCTCAGGACCGACGACGGGGCGGTATTCGATAAATCCATTACGCTCGACGCCTCGAAAATGGCCCCGCAGGTGAGCTGGGGGACGAACCCGGGCATGGTCACCGACATCACCGGCACAGTGCCCGACCCGGACGCGATGGACGACGAGAACAACCGGAAGGCGACAGTGAGCGCGCTCGAATACATGGGGCTCACACCCAGAACCCCGATACGGGATATACAGGTCGACAGGGTTTTCATAGGCTCATGCACGAACTCGAGGATACAGGACCTGACGGAGGCGGCAAAGATAGTCAAGGGCAGGAAGGTGTCGCCCACAGTGCGGGCCATGGTGGTCCCGGGGTCGCAGCTCGTAAAACTCCAGGCGGAAAAGATAGGCCTCGACAAGATCTTCAAGGAGGCCGGATTCGAATGGAGGGAATCGGGATGCAGCATGTGTCTCGGAATGAACCCGGACATACTCATGCCCGGCGAGAGGTGCGCGAGCACGTCCAACAGGAACTTCGAGGGACGCCAGGGCAAGGGCGGGAGGACTCACCTTGTGAGCCCGATAATGGCCGCCGCCGCGGCGATAGAAGGACACTTCGTAGACGTAAGGGAATGGGACCTGCAAAAGGAAATCTAAAGAGGGATATCACATGGAGCCGCTTAAAAAAGTTACTGGGGTGGTCGCCCCTCTCGACAGGATGAACGTGGACACCGACCAGATAATACCGAAGCAGTTTTTAAAAAGGATAGAGAGGACGGGGTTCGGAGAGTTCCTGTTTTTTGACTGGCGTTACAACGAGGACGGCACGCTCAACCCCGAGTTCGAGCTTAACAAGGAGCACCTGAAGGGAGCTAATATTCTCCTGGCCGGACAAAATTTCGGAAGCGGCAGCTCACGCGAGCACGCCCCGTGGGCGTTAAGGGAATACGGGTTCCAGGTAATCATAGCCCCTTCATTCGCCGACATCTTCTACAATAACTGCTTCAAGAACGCCATACTCCCGATAGCTCTCCCCGAAGACCTGGTAAAAGAGCTCTTCTCGAGGGTGAACGCCAAGAAAGGCTACAGGCTCACGGTCGATCTCGAGACCCAGAGCATAGAGGGTGAAGACGGGTGGAAAGCCGGGTTCGACATAGACCCGTTCAAGAAGAAAACACTCCTCGAAGGCCTCGACGATATCGCGCTCACGCTCCATAACGAGGATAAAATAAGAGTGTATGAGGCTCTGATGTCCAAAGAGAGGAAATGGGCGGTACCTGTAGATGTTAAATAACCCGGGGCTAAAATTCTCCTGGATGACGAGTAATACTGTGGGATTTATCTTTCCCGACATTACAGAATTTGCGGCACACAATGTGTGCTCATACACGATTCTTCCCAACCTCTTCTGCCCTACCTACCCTGTCTTTGCGAGGGAGCGTATTCGGCGACCGCGGCAATCTCGCCTTTCAAATTTATTGCCCTCTCCCCTCCGAGGGAGAGGGTGAAGGGTGAGGGGGTACATTTATTTTCCTGTCATTGCGAGGCTTCGCAGAAGCCGCGGCAATCTTGCCTTTCTCTTCCCGACATTACAGAATTTGCGGCGGGTGAGCACCCGCAGGCAACACATGTTGCTTCAGCAATGGTTTTGTATTCCCGACATTACAGAATTTGCGTTAAGAAAATCGATTGTTAACGCGTAAAAAATGTTTTAGGGGTGTGGGTGGAATTAAAACATTTTAGCGTTAACATGAGATTTTTAGCAAATTATGTACAGTCGGATGATTTTTGCTTCTTTTCATCAAGGCGGTTTCAAACTTTTAACGCAACGAGTCTGTTAATAACTTCATCTGGTTTCTCGTAGTCTAACACGGCCCGTGGTCTATCGTTGAGTCT
>JBGSVA010000088.1:0-6086 GCA_041753155.1 Thermodesulfobacteriota bacterium
GGGTGTGGGAGGAATTGAACGATTTTAGCCTTAATATGATATTTTTAGCAAATTATGTACAGTCGGATGATTTTTGCTTCTTTTCATCAAGGAAAAGAAGAATAATACATTAAGTAGCATATCAATCTCAAGACGAAAACAGATCGCCGTGTCGTCCCTTGCGAGAAGATAAATTAAGACATGATTTCGGTACCCCCTCACCCTTCCCCTCTCCCCCAAAATGGGGAGAGGGAATTAAGGAAAAATAGAGATCGCCGCGGCTACATCCTGAAGCACCGCATCAGCTATCACTTCTTCAATATCTCTGCCATGGCCATCGAAGATACAGGTGAGATGGATGAGGTGCACGTCATCATCCCCGGCTCGAGGAACTTGACGATATTGTCGTAGCTGTCGGTCTCGACTATATAGACGATCGTATGTGAGCCGTGCTCGACGTACACGTTTTTCAAATTAAGCCCGTTCACCTTTTCGTTTATCAACATCTTTCTAAATCCGCCTATGTCCTTGGGACAATCCTGCGGATCATGAATCTGAGTAATCATAAATTGCATTTTTACCTCCCCTGTGCGATCAGTTTTATACTAATAATAGTTTGCATATTTGATGCCGCCTGGCTACCCCCGGCAAGCGTCCGCGTTTATTCATTTTCCAGTATTCGCGTAATATCGCAGGGCTCGGGACTGTCCGCTTCCCTGACAAATTTACGGAATAGTCCGCCCGGTCCTGCCGATACAATTGACCAATCTGGCAAAACGTTATATTTCACGGTTAAGCACCGTGATTTCTCACGTTCCGCCAGATCTCACGGTGTGTCATATGACACGACAATTCGCTTAATAACCGGTCATCACAGAATAATCTAACGTTCAATTTTGACTGGCACAGCCCATGCACTTATTATATTCAAATTCAATTTCCACCCAGGAGGTAAGTAAAATGTCGATAGATCTTGATAAACTCAATGAGCTGCTTGGGAAAGCGGTCGTGGATTTCGGGGCCACGTTCCACGCGGCTCTCGTGGTAATAGGTGACAAGCTGGGGCTTTACAAGGCGCTCGCGGAGGGGGACCCTCTCACCCCGGCCGAGCTCGCCGGGAAGACGGGCACCGCGGAGAGGTACGTGAGGGAATGGCTCTCCTGCCAGGCTGCGGGCGGCTACGTTACTTACGACCCGGAGACGAAGAAGTTCCATCTCTCCGAAGAGCAGGCGTTCATGCTCGCCGACGAAACGAGCCCGGCGTTCTTACCGGGAGCGTTTCATATGGCGGTATCGTCGGTGAAGTCACAGTCGGAGATCGAGAAGCGCTTCCGGAACGGCAACGGTTTCGGATGGCACGAGCACGACCACGGGCTTTTCGAGGGGACCGAGCGTTTCTACAGGCCCAACTACGCGGCCAACCTGGTAAGCGCGTGGATCCCGTCGCTCAACGGAACGGAGGAGAAGCTGAAGAAGGGCGCGCTGGTCGCAGACGTCGGGTGCGGGCACGGAGCGTCGACCATACTCATGGCGAAGACGTATCCCAAGTCCACTTTCATCGGATACGACTACCACAAGCCCTCGATAGAATGGGCGAGGAAGGCGGCGGCGGACGCGGGCGTGTCGGGGAATACGTCCTTCGAGGTAGCGGCCTCGACAAATTATCCGGGTACTGACTTCGACCTCGTCACGTTCTTCGACGCCCTGCACGACATGGGCGATCCGGCTGGGGCTTCGGCGCACGTGCTGAAGTCGCTCTCGAAGGACGGCGCGTGGATGATAGTCGAGCCCTTCGCGAACGACAACCTCGAAGACAACCTCAACCCCGTAGGCAGGGCGTACTTCGGGGCGTCCACGCTCATCTGCACCCCGGCGTCGCTTGCGCAGGAAGTAGGCGCGGCATTAGGCGCCCAGGCCGGTGAGGCGCGCCTCAGGGAAGTCGTAACGAAGGGCGGCTTCAAGCAGTTCAGGAGGGCGGCCGAGACCCCGTTCAACCTGATATTCGAAGCGAGACCGTAAGCATGAAATAAAAATAAGAATCCCCACCCCAATAAATTTCCCTCTCCCCAGCGTGGAACGGTTCTGAGCGTGCGCAAGAACCGGTCGGACCTGCAACGGAACTGATGTATCCAATCAACTTCAAGCTCAATGTCGCCTAAACCAAATTAGGGCCAGGGTGAGGGGGTACTATAAATATCTTCCTGTCATTCCCGAGTGCTTTAATCGGGACTCGTCTTTTGTGGTTTCATTCAATCGCGGCTGGAAGCCGCTCCTACAATTTTATGATGTAATCATATCATCAAGCAGTCCGGCTCCGGCACGAAGATCCCATCTCCCTTTCAGCACATAATAAATATCCAATAAATTATAAATATTTGGTAAATATCAGAAGTCCCTCCCCCTGCCGCCGCGATACAATTATCAGAATGATTACGGATGATAACAAATTGCGTTTAATGAAAGCCCAGTCACCTTAATTAAATACCTTTAGCATTATTTATAAAAAATATTTGCCCATTTCACCCCCGCCGGTAAAATCGACGTTATAGTTATTAATGTAGAAGAGGTAAGAGCCAAAAAAGGCAAACCGTCTGAAAAGTCGGGACGCAAAGCCAGAGGCCTAAGGGCTGATAATATCAGCTTGAGGCAGCCGGTTGCTGAAGCGGGGACCGCTATTCCTACGTCTCCCTTCTGAAATCGGCGGGTAAGTTTTGCTTCTCTGTTTGCCTTGGGGCTTGAACAAGAGAAGGGGGGGGTTGATATTCGACTTACGTCCGATTTCCCGGATATAAGCTGCACGCTTCATTTTACCGGCGCGATATCAGGTCTCAGAAGCTCCTGCCTCACCGCAGCGCTCGCGATTATCTCTTTTTTTGTGCTCTGCGTGTGGGACGCTGCAGTCGGCGCTGCCGTAGTCACCGTCAGAGAAGACGCTGTCGTACCCCGGACCTGGTTCCGCAATAACGGGCTTATGGTCGATGGCGGCACGGGAAGAGAGCCGCTTCCCGACCATCTCTTCAAAAATGCGTCCTGCACCCTGAATACCGCCGGGGAGTACCAACCCCTGAGAGATATGCATCTCAAGAGAACATCCAGACTATATATTTCTGATCCGCATTTTCTCACGCATCATAGAAAGATCCATACCGCCGGGCATGAAACAGTAATAAACGGCGGACTCTCGCGGGGGACGGACAAGGGGGACATCCCAAGGAGCGATATACCGATACGATGTAGAGGTATATCGAAACGCAACCCTTCCCCGAAGCAGTCCAATCCGTTTAATCCTTCATACAACCATAACAACAAAATTGAATTACACGAAGCGCGCCATGCGAGTACGAGCGTTCCCTCGATGGGGACACCTGGAGGTGATATATAAGGACACGGGATTTCTTCGCGTCGGAGCAATAGTTTGCCGTATCCGGGCGGGAAAGAAACGAATCGGTTATGAGAGAGACTGAAAATCTGGAGCAGTAAAAAAACCACATGAGGAGGTAACCGAGATGACCAAGGCTAAAGGTTTCTCAAGGTTTGCGGTAAGCGGTTTTGTTCTGTTCGCGGTGTTTTTGATTTTATCGGTAAGTTCTTACGCAGTCACATTCACTGTGACTAACCTCGACGACGCGGGCGCGGGGTCGCTCAGGCAGGCGATCCTCGACGCTAATGCCAACGCCAACGGCCCGGGCGTCGTGGACGTGATAGATTTCCAGGCCGGGCTAACGGGTCAGATCACGCTTACGACGGGTGATATGGAGATCACGGACGACGTGGACATCATGGGGCCGGGAGCCGGCGTGATAACCGTAAGCGGGAACGACGCGTCGAGGATTTTCCTTATAAACGGCGGGACCGAGATGACTATATCGGGTCTCAGGATTGCGGACGGCAACGGTGTCGGGAGCGTCGGCAGCTTATGGGGCGGGGCGATACTGTTAAACGACGCCGTGAATATGGAATTAAACGACTGCGTTTTCGAGGATAACACCGTTTCGGGAGATTCTATTCTAGGCCTCGGTATCATATCGATAGTAGTAGCGGATGTAAATCTAACCGTTAACCGATGCTCCTTTACGAATAATTCCATGGTCCTCACTGGCGGCCCCCTTGCCCTTGGGGCTGTATTCGGGTTTGCCGCCACGCCTAATTCCCTCGAAGTGAACGACAGCTCGTTTACGTCTAATTTCGTAGAGTCGGAAAATGGATTGATCTTTGGGGGAGTTATCGGGATCGGCGCCATCGTGGATTTCAAGTTCAACAACTGCACGTTCGACTCCAACTACGTGCGGGCAAACGGTGGTAATGCTTACGGCGGAGTTCTGGGAGACGGGGGCATAGGCACCGTCGAATTCACGAACTGCACGTTCTATAAGAACTTTGCGGAGTGCAACGGGGACGGTTGTTTTGTTTACGGCGGGGCTATAGGCCAGGGGGGAGGGACTGATATATCATGCACCAACTGCACGTTCGACTCGAACTTCGTCAGGTGCACGGGGACGGGATGTACGGCGTCAGGAGATACTTTAGGAGGTGACATCGTATCTAACGTTACGATCAGCGACTCGATAATAAAGAACAGCTCCTCTTCCGCGAACTGTAGCGTGCCGGTAATCTCTCTCGGCTACAACATATCGAACGACGACAGCTGCTTCGACGGCTCCGTAACGGGCGACATGCCCGACACTGACCCTCTCCTCGACCCGCTCGGGCCTATGGATAACGGAGGGCTCACGGAGACGATAGCGCTTTTATTCAACAGCCCTGCGATAGACATGGGGAATCCACTGTGCCCGCCACCCGCAACCGACCAGAGGGGGTTCGTGAGACCGCAGGGAGCAGGGTGCGACATAGGCGCATACGAGAGCGGCCCGTCGCGCGTTACGATTACGAAGCTGACCATACCGTCGGGCGGCGTTGACTTCTCGTTCACCTCCACGGGGTTCGCCGGTCTCGACTGCGGCATAACCCCTGCGTTCATGCTTGACGACGGGGAGAGCGTAAGCTGTATTGCGCCCGTCGGCGACTACACTATCACCGAGGACATTCCGGCAGACCAGGAGCTGTTTATATTCTGCAGCGAGCTTCCGGACGTCTCGAATATAGACACTCTCGCGGGGACACTCGGCTTCACCATAGCCGCTGAAGGGGACACTGTCGATTGTCTCTTCATAAACTCATTCGCCGATACTCTCGTCAGAGTCACTCCGGAGCCTGCGGGGGCGAACTGCGCGGCGGGCGGCGCGAAGATAGAGAGCGGGCGCGACACGAACCAGAACGGAGCGCTAGACGACCCGGAAGTGACAGACACGACATACGTCTGTAACGGCGAGCCGGGCCCACCCGGACCGCCCGGGGACGACGGCGAGGATGGAGACGACGGAGAAGACGGAGAAGACGGGGATGACGGAGAGGACGGCTTCGACTCGCTCGAGGACATAAATATCGAGCCCGCCGGACAGAACTGCGCAGACGGCGGCATTAGGGTCGACTCCGGCCTCGACCTCGACAGGGACGGCATACTCGACGCGGAGGAAATCACCGATACACAGTTCGTCTGTAACGGCGAGGGAGGCACGGACAGCGGCGGCTGCGCCTTAGCGGGGAGCGGTGCTGATAAATCGGGCCTGGGAAGCCTGTTCGTTCTCGCGCTCGTGCCGGCGGCTGTTCTGTTGAGAAGAAGGATGGCAATCAGAACGACAAATACGTAAGGAAACAATGACCTCTTCTACGGCCTCCCCCTTCCTAATCTACGTCCGGGAGGGGGGAGGGTTTTTCGTAATTGAGAAGAAGGGACGACGATCGGGAATCCGGTCTTTCAATCGCGGCTGGCCTGTCCCGGACTCGATCCGGGAACTCGCTCCTACAATTACGAGTGTCATTGCGAACGCAGCGCAGCAATCTCGTCTTTTGCCTTCTCTTCCCCCGACAATACAGAATTTGCGGCACACAATGTGTGCTCATACACGATCCTTCCCAACCTCTTCTGCACTACCTACCCTGTCTTTGCGAGGGAGCGTATTCGGCGACCGCGGCAATCTCATGAATAAAGCGAGATCGCCACGACCACAATACGGTCTCGCGATGACAGAAAAAGATTGAAAGATTTT
>JBGSVA010000089.1:0-4988 GCA_041753155.1 Thermodesulfobacteriota bacterium
ATTTGCGTTAAGAAAATAGATTATTAAGGCGTGAAAATCTTTCACGGGACGATTCCGAGCAAGTAAGGAATCGGACGCCCTTTCCTTTCAGCAAGAAGGTAATTAACTCCGGACATCACCAAACTACTATGTTACATGGGGCGGAATTGAACGATTTTAGCCTTAATATGATATTTTTAGCAAATTATGTTCAGTCGGATGATTTTTGCTTCTTTTCATCAAGGAAAAGAAGAGAAATATATTTGACTTTTCTTTTGTCATTCCCGGCCACGATCGGGAATCCAGTCTTTCATTTCATCCATTCCCATACCAACAAATTCCAATATACTTTTCCATTATGAGTCGCCAATCCATCAAGTCCCTCGTGTCCCGCTTCAAAAACGAAGTCAGGGTCTACAGGCGCGTGATCACCCACCCGCGATGCCCCCGGCTCGCCCGCATCTGCCTCGGCGCGGCCGTCGTTTACGCCCTTTCGCCGATCGATATAATCCCCGATTTCATCCCGGTGCTCGGATACTTGGACGACGCCATTATCCTTCCGGCGCTCGTCTACGTCGCACTCCGCTCCCTCCCCGACGGTCTCGTCGACGAAGTACGCGCGGAGATGATGTCGGAGCGCAACGCTCAATAAACTCCATACACGTCATGCTGAACTAGTTTCAGCATCTCATCTTTTGCCTTTCAATTCCCTCCTTAGAAAAAGAACGAATGCGAGCAAGCAAGCATTCGGACGCGATGACAACAACGGCACCGACATAAATTAACTTCCAGCTAAATGTGGCTAAATCCAAATAGGTCAGGGAGGATTTTTCTTTACGTCTTTAATTATTTTTCCTCTCCCCAGCGTGGAATGGTTCTGAGCGTGCGCAAGAACCGGTGGGAGCTACAACGAAACTAATGTAGCCAATCAACTTCAGGCTAAATGTCGTCTAATCCAAATTAGGATTAAGGTGAGGGGGTACATTACGTATCTGCCATCCCCGCGAAAGCGGGAATCCATATCTTTACAACTGCACAAAGCTTGAAAATCTAAATCCCCCTGAATTTGGTTTAACCGAGTGTGTCACTTCGATGAAGATACTTATTCGCTATCAGCCAATACCGACCAATTCCTCACTTGCTCGGAATTGTTCCCCTTTTTCTAAGGGGGAAAAGAATATTTCTCTCTTCTTTAAATTGTTCAATTCCCTCCTTTCGTAAAGAACGAATGCAAACGTGTAAGCATTCGGACGCCATCTCAATAAAGGCACCTGCGAAAATTAACCCTTGGCTCCTTGTTGCTGAAGTCCAAAAGGTAAGTGTGGATTTAAAATGAATCGCACCAGGATGGTGCTCCTACAAAATAGACCATCAACCTCGTAGGAGCGGCTTCCAGCCGCGATACAATACCCGTTCGCCCTGAGCTCGTCGAAGGGTCGAATTGTACATCAATCCCCCACGGCCTCCATCCCGGGGTCGGGGGCAGCCGTGCAGCAGTAGAAGACGCCGTTCAAGGTGTAGCAGTTCTCGTCGGGGTCGGCGCAGGGCTTCGCCGGGTTGCAGTCGGAGAGCGTGCAGACGTCCGTTATGTCCGGGTCGTTTGGCGCCAGAGGAATCTCTTCGACGTCGTCGTCCGCTATCGCAAACGCCGCGCCGAGAGACAGGATCATAACGAGTGTAAGGAAAGTTTTTTTAAGTTTACTTGTCACAGGCATTGTCTTCCGCTCCTTCGGGAATGCGGTCCCGCTTCCCTCTGCAAAATTCTAATGCCTGTCTCAGCCGAATACAACAATTATTGACTCGCGATCTCTATCTCGTAGTCGATGATCGAGCGCGCGCCCGACCCCCTGTACGTGCCCGTCATCGGAGCCGCTTCCTCCGGTATGACCCCTGCCGACACCGTGATGTGCTGGTCCGCGGTCGCGAGCCCTTCGGAAGGGTCGTAGCCCCTCCACCCGCCGCCCGGTATATACACCTCGGCCCACGCGTGGAGCTGCCTCTCCTCGGTTATCATCTCGTGCTCCCGGTACCCGCTCACGAACCGCGCCGCGATCCCTACCGCCCTGCAGGCCTCCATGAAGAGCACGGTGAGGTCCCTGCACGACCCCCTGCCCGTCCCGAGCGTTATCTCGGCCGGGTAAGGCGGCCCCTCGTGCCTCACGAGCTGCTCGAAGCCCTCGTATATGCGGTTATTCAGCACGTTGAGGAACGTCATCGTCTCAACGCCCGACTCGGCCATCACGTCGGCAACGAACTGGTCCACCTGCCCCTCGGGCTCGGTGTTGCGCGTGAAATATGGCCTCAGCGAGGGGATGTAGTACTTCGGATAGAACACGGGGAGCTTCGTCACGGAAGGCTCCGTGATTATGTAATCGAACGGGTTCACCCTGAAAGTCTCGACCTCCGACCTGGTCGTGATAGTCAGGTGGTCGTGCTTCCCCGAGAACCACACGCACGTGCTGTCGTTCCCGGCGACGTCCACTATGTCGGCGATGCCGTCGGGGACGGGGTCTATGTCTATCTCGAAGTTTATGAGCCTCTGCGATCCGTCGCTCTTGGGCCTGAGCCTTATAGTCTGCGGGTCGAGGAACACGCTGTCAGTGTACTTGTACCTGGTCGTGTGTCTTATCTTTATATTCATTGTCGAACTCCCGTCGTATGTCATTTCTGTCGATGCCGAGTAAATCGAGGACAAAACCGAATATATTGAAAGCAATATATTTTTCTTCTTTTCCTTGATGAAAAGAAGCAAAAATCATCCGACTGTACAGAATTGGCTAAAAATCCCAAGTTAACGCTAAAATGTTTCAATTCCACCCCAGCCCTGAAACATTTCTTAACGCGTTAACAGCTGATTTTCTATACGCCAATTCTGTAATGTCGGGGAAATACTAATTCCCCCTGATTACATTTTATCTCTGCAAATTCCAGCCGCGAATTATTTAACATCTTCTATTTCGCGCCGTCGCCGCCCAGCTTCGAGAAAGCCCCCTCCACCCAGTCGTGGGGGAGCTCCCTTATCGCTTCTCTTATCGTCTTCTGCCACCATTCGGATATGCGTATCAGCTCGGCCCTCTCGTACCTGTGCTCCACTATGTCGTACGTGTCGGCCTTGTACAGCACGACGTCTATCGGGAAGTCGACGTCTATGGCGCTCGTCCGGGTCGCGTCGAACGCGAGGTACCCGATCTTGAGCGCGGTCTCCATGTTGAGCTCGTAGGAGAGCGCCCTGTCCATGATGGGCTTCCCGTAGCTCGACTCCCCTATCAGGTAATAAGGCGTCCCCTGCCCCACCTCGACCCAGTTCCCCTGCGGGTAGAGCATGTATAGCTTATGCTCGGTGTCTTTCTCGAGCTGGCCGCCGATGATGGAGAAGAGGTCGAAATGGAGCCCCGCCTCCTCGAGAGCCCTCCCGTCCTCGTCCGCGACACGCCTCACCTGTGCGGCGAACGCGTTCACCGCCATGTAGAGCTTGTCGAACGTGTTGTCGTCCTGCTCGAGCACCTCGTTGAAATACGTGAGCGCCTTGTCCCTCACCGAGCGGAGCCCTGAAGTCATGAGGAAGAGCGAGTGCCTGCCGTATTGATGTATCGTCACCTTCCTCGCCATAATGCTCTCGGTACCCGTCGTTACGAGCGTATCCGCGATGCCCACGAGCCCCTTTCTCACCTTCATGCCCACGCAGAACGTCACTCTTCCATACCTCCCGATGTGATTGACGCGCCCGGGCTCAGCACGAAGAAGGTATCCCTTATCGAGTCCCCGACGCTGTTGAGCTCCGTCTGGAAATTGTCCAGGTACTCGTGGAGCCCCTTTTTTATTATATCGTCTATCCTCGCGTAGGTAAGCTCCGCGTGGAGCCTGCCCATCCGCCTCTCGGCCTCGTTCCGGAACATGCCCGCGGGCGTGCCCGTTATGGAATGGAGCGAAGCCTCGGCCATCAGCACGCAGTAGAGTATCGCGCGCGGGAAGTGCCTGTCGAGCAGCAGGAACTGCACCACCGATTCGGGCGTTATCTGCTCGTACTTCCTCCTGTACATGTCGAGCGCGCTCGCCGATTTCAGGAGCGCCGCCCACTGTATGTTGTCTATAGGCGTGCCCACGTACTCGGGCTTGGGAAGGAGTATGAAGTATTTCACGTCTATGAGACGGGACGTCTTGTCCGCCCTCTCGAGGAGCCTCCCCAGGCGCGCGAAGTGCCAGTCCTCGCCCCTGTTCATGGTCGAGTCGGCTATGCCCGCGTAGAGGTGGCTCTCGGTCTTGACCCTCTGATAAAAGTCCTGCGGGGTCTCCGCCGCGACGCCGCTCAGCGCGGAGTCCCTGACGAAGTAATAGAACTTGTTTATCTGCTCCCACATCTCGGAAGAGATTATCTCCCTTATCGAGCGCGCGTTTTCTCTGACCTTTGTAAGCGTGGAGAGTATGGAGTTCGGGTTCTCCCTGTCGAACGTGAGGAAGTCGAGCACGGTCTCCCGCGTCGCCTCGTCGCCGCAGCGCTCCCTGAATATCTCGAGGTCGCCCGTGGTGCTGACGAGGGCCTCCCACTGCCCTTCCTCCGTCTGCATGTCGAGCATCAGGTGGAGGTTCACCTCGATGAACCTCGCCACGTTCTCGGCGCGCTCCATGTATCTCGACATCCAGTATATGGAATTCGCTACCCTGCTAAGCATATTAGGTTAATAACATTTCTTCCTGTTATCCGCTATATTTTCTATTTTCGTTCGTTGCTGTCACAGCGCTCTCTGATTTCCGTGATCGTGAGGAACATAGTGACGAAGAAATCTCGTCCCTTGCCTCTATTTTCCCCCTTTGTAAAGGGGATGAAGGGGGATTTAAAAGAAAGAAGAAATCCACCCTTGTATCTTAAGAACATTGGTAAAGGAGTATAAAATAAGAGGAGGAGCGAAGAGACGCTCAATCCTCCCTTAGTCCGAAGAGGCTGCGGGTTAGATCAGCGCCTTCACTCCTCCATGTCCGAATAACCGGACGGTATCTTAGGCCAGTATAAC
>JBGSVA010000090.1:0-5339 GCA_041753155.1 Thermodesulfobacteriota bacterium
ACACCTCCTCTACGGGCCTGCTCTTCGCCCCGTCAACGTAAATCACCATCTTCGTCGATGCCGGGCTCACCCCGTGCGAAGCCGCGAAATTCTCTATGCTCCCCCACTCCCCGATTATCTGCTGCGTCGTGATATGCTCAATTCTTCCCATCAGACTCCATTGACTCCTTATTAATTCCGTCATCATAATTTCCGTCATCACCCGACTTCCCTCTACCTTGTCATCCTGAACCATGCCCTGAACTCGTTTCAGCATCTCGTCTTTGCCTTTTCTTATCATTCCCTCCTTTCGTAAAGGAGGGTCAGGGTGGATTTTCCCTTTCACTTCTTTTAATCCGTCATCCTGAACCATGTCCTGAACTACGTTTCTGAGCGTGCGCAAGAAACGGACGCCTTTGGCTGAATCCAATGAAGTCAGTATTCTCCGCATATTCGTTTATCAAACCAAAATATTCAGGATCTCGTCTTTGCTTTTCCTTTTCTTCCCCTCCTTTTGTAAAGGAGGGCTAGGGTGGATTTTCCCTTTCACTTCTTTCTAATCTGTCATTCCCGAATGCCTTAATCGGGAATCCATTCCCCCCATCCCCGCCTCATCTCCCCTAATCTTCATTCGCGCCCTTTTATCATCCATTTCAACCGTTCTCCCAATTTCGCCCATTTCACACTTGCAATTCACAGTATTGTGTATTAATATTGCTATTGTCATATTGTCTATGTATATTATATTCACAGAACTGTGAATCTGTCAATAGGAAAATTCACAGAATTGTGAAATAGGGGGTAAAAGTGGATCACAATAATGAAATAGGGCAGAGGCTGAAGCTCGTGAGGGAGGCGCTCGACCTCACCCAGGAGGAATTCGGCAAGGGGATAGGGAAATCGCTCAACACCGTGCTGAGCTGGGAGTCGGGGCGCACGCGCCCGCCCGATCACTTTCTCAAAGTCATCGAGAAGATATACGGCATAAGCCCGAGGTGGCTCCGCCGCGGCCAGGGGGATATGTTCCTCCCCGACATCTCGAACGTCTTCGGCGGGGACAGCCTCGTCGAGATAAAGATATGGGAGCTCGCAGGCGCGGGGAATCCGCTCGCCTCTCCCGACGCCGAGCCTATTGAGCGCGTCACGCTCCCGGCGAAATTAGTCCGGAGCTACACGAACGGGTTCAAAGTCGAGGGGGACAGCATGTATCCCACCATCGTCAACGGCGCGTACGTGGGCTTCGACCCGAACGACAAGAAGATCGTGAGCAACGGTATCTACTGCCTCCACCTGCCGTACGAGGGCTACGTCGTCAAGCGCCTCGAGATCAAGCCCAACGAGATCATCATCAAGAGCGACAACCAGATGGTCGCCGACTACCCGGTCCCTCTCGACGAGCTCGACCGGAATCTCATCGTCGGCCGCGTGAGATGGGTATTCCAGAATGTGTGAGGGGGAGTCTACAATAAACGATTTTGAAATTAACATAATTAATGCTAATATCGTAAGCAGTTGAAATTGTTCATAATGATGAGTGTAATTATGAACATAGGAGGTGAGATATTAGCAAAGAGTTAGATTTTTTTAAAAAACCAACTCGATCTTCTTTGCTTAAAGCAAAACTAGTTGTGGACTATTTTGACACTTGGTCCACTATCTTACTTCCTACAATTAAGAGTCATGATAGAAGATTTTTATACATAGATTTTTTTGCTGGACCTGGAGTATATAAAGACGGAACAAAGAGTACACCACTACTCGTTATGGAAAAAGCAATCAACCACCCAGATAAGTCCAAAATGTTAGTATCAATTTTTAATGACGAAAATCCCGACTACATAAACGAATTAAAAAGCAATATTGAGCTGTTGGAGGGATTTAAGACTTTACATTATAAGCCTGTTTACAAAAATATACCTATGGATAAAGATTCAAAAATCATAGATGAACTTAAGTTAGCCGAAACAGAACTTATACCTACTCTATTTTTCATTGATCCATTTGGCTATAAAGGTTTATCATTAACTTTGATTCATTCGGTTTTAAAAGACTGGGGCAGTGATGGAATTTTTTTCTTCAATTACCAGAGAATCAATAGCGCTATATCCAATGAATATATGATATCTCACATGGAAACATTATTTGGGTCATCTCGACTCAAAAAATTAAACATGGAAGTACAAGATTTAGCTCCTAGGCAAAGAGAGAGATTAATATTAGACTATTTAGTAGATGCTATTAAAGAAATTGGTGGTAATTACGTTTTAGATTTTCGATTTCCGCATTATGGTGAAGAAAGAACTAGCCACTATTTAATCTTTGTAAGCAAACACATTAAAGGCTATAGAGTAATGAAAGAAATATTAGCGAAAAATAGTAACTCGCATAATCAAGGCGTTGCTTCTTTCGAGTTCAACTCTGAAACCACAACTGAGCCAGAATTACCGTTTCCGTATACCTATGGTCCATTGGATAAACTGAAAGTGATGTTGTTAACTCATTTTAAAGGAAGAGAATTATTAGTATCCCAGATATACGAAGAACATGACATAGGAGAAACCTCTACAAGACATTATACGCTCTCAAATTATAAAGATGCATTACTTCATCTTGAAAAAGAAGGAAAGATAAAAGTTGATAAATCGGCCAGTGAACGACAAGTAAGAAATGGCAAATTAACATTAGGGAATGGAAGAATAGTTAAATTTTTGAACAAGAGAAAATAGTCATGGCCACCAACTCCAAAATCGAATGGACTGAGACTACATGGAACCCCGTCACCGGCTGCGACAAGGTAAGCCAGGGGTGCAAGTTCTGCTACGCCGAAAGACTGGCGAAGCGTCTGAAAGCAATGGGGAACCATCGTTATCAAAACGGCTTCTCCGTTACGCTCCACGAAGACCTTATCACTCTCCCCCTCAAATGGAAGCAACCGAGGGTCATCTTCGTCAATTCGATGAGTGACCTCTTCCACGATATAGTCCCCTTTTCATTCATCGAGAAAATATTCGTAACGATGAGCGAGTCCCCCCAACACGTGTACCAAATACTCACAAAGCGCAGCGGCAGGCTCCGGGAAATGGCAGGCGACTTGCTCTGGTCACCAAACGTATGGATGGGCGTGAGCGTTGAGGACGGAAGGGTGCTTCAAAGGATCGAGGATTTGAGGGGTGTCCCAGCTCACGTCAGGTTCCTTTCCTGTGAACCATTGATCGGCCCGCTCGACAGCCTAAATCTCGACGGCATCCATTGGGTGATCGTGGGCGGAGAATCCGGCCCTAAAGCTCGCCCGATGAAAATCGAATGGGTAACTTCGATACTCGATCAGTGCCGCAGGTCAGATGTTCCATTCTTCTTCAAGCAATGGGGCGGAGTGCAGAAACACAGGACGGGGAGGAAGCTCGGCGAGCGAACCTACGACGAAATGCCCCACAGCTTCATTAGATACAGAGAAGCCATTTGAAACTTGATGTCACATTTTGTGACTTCAAGATAATGATAAAATACGAGATTCTGAATCAAGTTCAGGATGACAAAAAATGAAGGTCACAATCCGTGACCTTAGACACAACTCCCCCCTCCCCTCTTGTCATTTCGCCGAATTTGTCTATATTATGTGTCCGGAGGGGCTAGGCAAATGGGCAAGATTGCGATAGTTCAGAAACCGCCCGTGTTCCTGAACAAGAAAGAGACGATCGAGAACACGGCCAGCTACGTCGGCGAGGCCGCGGCAGGGGGCGCCCAGCTCGTCCTCTTCCCGGAAGCATACATACCCGGCTACCCGGCGTGGATATGGCGGCTCAAGCCGGGGAAGGACTGGAAGCTCTCGGACGAGCTTTATTCCCGCCTCCTCGAGAACTCCGTGAGTCTCGACGGCGAAGACCTCTCCCCGATCTCCAAAGCCGCGCGGAAGCACAAGGTAACGGTCGTCTGCGGACTCGACGAAAGGGACGCGAGCCTGAGCCGGGCGACCGTCTACAACACCACGGTCGTGATAGGCCCCGACGGCTCGCTCCTCAACCGCCACCGGAAGCTCATGCCCTCGGTCGCCGAGCGCATGGTCTGGGGCTTCGGCGACGCCTGCGGCCTCAAAGCCGTCGACACTCCCGCGGGCAGGATAGGCGCGCTCATATGCTGGGAGAACTACATGCCGCTCGCCAGGTACGCGATGTATTCGCAGGGAGTCGAGATATACGTCGCGCCCACGTACGATTACGGGGACGGGTGGATAGGCACGATGCAGCACATCGCGCGCGAAGGCCGCTGCTGGGTCGCGGGGTGCGGCTCTGTGCTCAGGGGTAAAGACATACCGGAGGACTTCCCCGAGAGATCCGCGCTATACCCCGACCCCGAGGAATGGGTAAACCCCGGCGACTCGGTCGTCGTCGCGCCGGGAGGAGAGATCGCAGCGGGCCCGATGCGGCAGGAAGAAGGGATACTCTACTGCGACGTCGATTGCAGCAAGGTCGGGAGCGCGAAGAGGGCGCTCGACGTCGCGGGTCATTACTCGCGGCCCGACATATTCACTCTTCACGTAAACAGGAAACCGCAGTCTTCGGTCGATTTCGAATAACAACGCATGTAGATACATATAAGGAGGCGCGATATGAATCAGAATACAACCTACACGGGGAGCTGTTTTTGCGGGGCGGTCGAGATATCGGTAACGGGCGAGCCCGTGGCCATGGGCTACTGCCACTGCGAGTCGTGCAGGCACTGGTCCGCAGGCCCGGTGAACTCGTTCACGCTATGGATACCCGACGCAGTGAAGGTGACGAAGGGCGAGGACCAGGTCGGCACGTACAACAAGACCCCCAGGAGCTTCCGCAAGTGGTGTAAGTCCTGCGGCGGCCACCTGCTTACCGACCATCCGCCGTTCACTCTCACAGACGTGTACGCCGCCCTACTGCCGGACCTCACTTTCAAGCCGGCCATGCACGTTTTCTATGAAGAAACGGTGCTGCCTATGAAGGACGGCCTGCCCAAGTTCAAGGACCTGCCCAAGGAAGCCGGCGGCTCGGGCGAGACGATGGAGGAATAAATAAATAGTTCCCTCCCCCCTTTTTAAAGTGGGGAACGAATGCGAGCAAGCGAGCACTCGGACGCCCTCTCAACAGCGGCAACGTAGCCTATAATCTTCCGGCACGACAATGCCCGAGCCAAAATAGTTCGGGGGGGGGTTTACCTTAATATACCTATCGATCCAGAAGGTCTTTCTCTCCCCGACATTACAGAATTTGCGTTAAGAAAATAGATTATTAAGGCGTGAAATTCTTTCAGGGGTGTGGGAGGAATTGAAAGAATTTAGCCTTAATATGAGATTTTTAGCAAATTATGTACAGTCGGATGATTTTTGCTTC
>JBGSVA010000091.1:0-12004 GCA_041753155.1 Thermodesulfobacteriota bacterium
CCGGTTATTCGGACATGGAGGAGTGAAGGCGCTGATCTAACCCGCAGCCTCTTCGGACTAAGGGAGGATTGAGCGTCTCTTCGCTCCTCCTCTTATTTTATACTCCTTTACCAATGTTCTTAAGATACAAGGGTGGATTTAGTTCTTGTCTTTTCCAAACATTATTTAATAACCCTCACCATCTCTCTCACGGCGTTTTCAAACCCAACCATGAGCGCCCGCGACACTATGCTGTGCCCGATGTTGAATTCTTCTATCCCTCCGATGAGCGCGACAGGCCCAGCGTTCACGTAGTTGAGCCCGTGACCGGCCGAAATTCTCATCCCGAGCCCTGAAGCCTTCTTTACGGCCCTTTTAATCTTCCTCAGCTCGTCTTCCCTTACCGTTTCGCTCACGGCGTCGGCGTAAGAGCCGGTGTGAATTTCCACCATCTCCGCCCCCGTCGACTTTGCAGCCTTTATCTGCTCTGCGTCGGGGTCTATGAAGAGGCTCACGAATATACCCGCGTCTCTCAGCGCCTTGACGGTGCGGGACACGCCTTTTAAATTGCCCGCGACGTCGAGTCCGCCCTCCGTCGTGAGCTCCTTCCTCTTCTCGGGAACGAGCGTGACCATGTCGGGTTTGACCTCGCGGGCTATGGCCGTCATCTCATCGGTAGAGGCCATTTCCATATTGAGCTTCGTCCTTACGGTCTCTCTCAGTATCCGCAGGTCCCTGTCCTGTATGTGTCTCCGGTCTTCCCTCAGATGCACGACGATCCCGTGCGCCCCCCCGAGCTCGGAGAGGTATGCGGCCAGAACCGGGTCGGGCTCGTTCCCTCCACGCGCCTGCCTCACGGTCGCCACGTGGTCTACGTTCACGTTCAATCTCGGCATCAGGCTGGAGCCCCTATGTCCCTCTTGATCGCGTCGGCGAGCTCGTCGGCTATCTCTTTTATGAGCGATACGTCCTCGCCCTCGACCATAACCCTCGATATGGGCTCCGTCCCGGAGTACCTTATGTTTATCCTGCCTTTCCCGCTGAGGCGGGTTTCGTTCCTGTCGAGGAGCGCGGAGAGCCCTTTTATCTTGCTGAGCTCTTTCTTCTTCCGTATCTTCACGTTAAGAAGGAGCTGCGGATAGAGGTCTATAATTTTGGAGAGCTCAGATAGTTTTTTATCCTCTCTTTTCATTATCGCCAGCACCTGGAGCGACGCGAGTGTCCCGTCCCCGGTCGTCGTGTGGTCGAGGAATATTATGTGCCCCGACTGCTCCCCGCCGAGGTTCGAGCCCCTCGCCCTCATTGCCTCTACCACGTACCTGTCTCCGACCTCGGTCCTTACGAAATCTATGCTCTTACCCCGTATGAAATTTTCGAGCGCCATGTTGCTCATGAGCGTCGTAACGACCGTATTCCCCCTGAGCTTCCCGTTCTTTATCATCTCGTCGGCGCATATCGCTATGATCTTGTCTCCGTCCACGATCTCGCCCCTTTCGTCGCAGAATATAACCCTGTCCGCATCCCCGTCGAGCGCGATACCCAGGTCGGCGCCCGTTTCGAGCACCTTTAGTCTCAACAGCTCCGGTTTGAGAGAGCCGCACTCGGTATTTATATTCCTGCCGTCCGGATGCACTCCTATCGTTATCACGTCTGCGCCCAGCTCTTCCAATATGATCGGCGAGACCTTGTACGCCGCCCCGTTCGCGCAGTCGAGGACTATCTTTATCCCTTCGAGGGTCAGATCGCCCGGAAACGAGTTCTTCGCGAAGACCACGTACCTCCCCGGCGCGTCCTCTATCCTGTGGGCCTTCCCGATATCATCGGGCGTGGCGACCAGGTGTTCTCCTCCGCCGTTCTCTATCATCTCCTCGAGCCTCAGCTCCTCCTCGTCGGGGAGCTTGAAACCGTGTCTGTCGAAAATCTTTATACCGTTGTCCTCGTACGGGTTGTGTGATGCGGATATGACGATGCCCGCGTCGGCCCTCATGCTCTGTGTGATGAAGGCGATGGCCGGAGTGGGCAGGGGCCCGACAAGCAGCACATCCGCCCCCATGGCGGCGATACCAGACGAGAGCGCCTGCTCGAAAATGTAACCTGACAGTCTCGTGTCCTTACCGATTACGATTTTGGGCTTATGGGTAATTTCCCCCTGCTTGAGCAGGTATGTAAGCGCCTTTCCCAGCTTGAGGCTCATCTCGGGCGTCATAGGGTGGCGGTTTGCTACCCCCCTTATGCCGTCAGTCCCGAAAAGGCTTTTTCTCCTGTGCTCCAAATCGATCCTCCTGCTAATTCGTTTTCACGGCGATGGTCTTGGGTGACTGCTTCGTCAGCTTGAGTACGTCCTTGTGCGGATAATCGACGCTGACCGTGAGTTTGTGTGTCTTCCCGCTCCCGGAGTTCTTTATGCCGCTCCCGTCCACGTATAAGTCTATATCCTTACTGTTGAGGTTGTTAATGATGCTGAAAGGTCCCTCGAAAGCGAGCTCCGTCACGATGCTCTCGTCCGTTTCATATTCGAGATCGTCGAAGTTGACGAAGTTGATGTCGAGGTTGTTGAATTCCTTCTCCATGATCTTTTCGGATATATCGACCGTGACCTTCACTGTATTTCCGCCCGCGAACTCGACCAGGCTGTAGGGGGAGCGGAGAGGCACCTCGATAGTAAATTTCGATTTCTCGCCTTTCAGGGAAACAGGGTCTGTCCCGACGCTCTTGATCCTCTTGAGCAGCTTCTCGGGGCCCCTGATAACGACCGATTCCGGCGTCACCAGGGTAGTGCCCATGATTTCAAACCCGGTATCGGGCGGCTCTATGTAGGGCTCGACGCCGACTTTCTTCTGCGCGAGCCTGTCCACGTCGAGGTTAATCTCGGAAGGGCTTATGGCTGTCACCTGCACGTCGCGCGGGGGTATTATCTGGTCCGTCCTTATCTCGAACATGGAAGTGCCCGTCGTCAGGTTAGACAGGTCTACGGTGAAGACCATGTCGTTGGGCGACACTGAAGAGAGCTGACTCCTCGGGCCTCTCACCCTGATGTTGAGCTTCTCGGGCGGGTTGTTGACGATGATCAGCCCCTTCGGAAGGTTAGCGTAGTTTATATCGATAGAAACGTACTTCTCGACGTCGTGCTGCAGGTTGGCGACGAACCATAGCGTGAGGGCGATCAAGAGCGCGAGCACTTTTTTGCCCGCGTCTTTTATGAACGGTTCCTGTTCCCTGCCGCTGTCTCCTTTCGAACCGAATACTCCTATCGACCAGTCTGCCATTGGGCCGGATCAGGTGTTCGCCTTCTCACCTTCCTCCTTTTCCATTATTCCTCCGATCCTGTCCGGTTTGTTCTTCGTCGGCCGCTTTATTCCCAGTAAATCGTGAAGCCGGTTTTGGAGTGAAGTGGCGTCGAGGCCCCTCGTTATCTCGCCCCCGGCCGCGAGAGAGATGATCCCGGTCTCTTCCGAAACGACTATGACCAGCGCGTCCGTTTCGAGCGACAGTCCTATCGCGGCCCTGTGTCTCGTACCGAGCTCCCTTTCGAGGTCCGGGTCCGTAGCCAGCGGGAAGAACGACCCCGCCGACAATATCCTGTTCCCGACTATTATTATTCCTCCGTCATGGAGAGGGGAGGACGGGTTGAATATGCTTATTATCAGCTCCCTCGACACGAGCGCGTCTATCCTCATACCTATCTCTATGAAGTCCGCGAGGCTGTTGTTTCTTTCTATCGCTATGAGGGCTCCGATGCGGCGGTTGGCCATGTAGCTCGCCGCCTTTACTATCTCTTCCGAAAACAGCTCCTTCGATTTTCCGAGCGATATTCTCAGGAGGAACGGTCTGCGGCCCAATGCGGCAAGCCCCCGCCTGATATCGTTCTGGAACAGTATGACGATTATGATTATTATCGAGCCCAGGAACTGTCCCAGTATCCAGTTGAGCGTGAACAGGCCCCTCTGGGATACGTAGTAGAGCACTATCAATAGCACGAAGCCGAACAGCACCTGTAGCGCGCGGGTCCCTTCTAAGAGTCTCAGCACATAGTAAATGATGAATGCGACGAGCAGTATGTCGAGCGTGTCCCATATGTATCTGTAGTTGAGTATAGCGTCGAACACTCTTCACCCTTCGTTACTGCTTTTATTTTTACCGGCTACTGCATCGGCCATTCTTACGACGCGCCTCATTTGCGGGACGTCGTGCACCCTGACGAGTGAAGCCCCGTTGATTACGCCGATCGCGACGGTCGCCGCTGTGCCCAGGAGCCTGTCTTCCGTACCCCCGCCCGTAATTGCGCCGATGAACGATTTATTGGACGTGCCTATCATGACGGGGAATCCGAGCTCACGGAACCTTGCGAGGTTTTTGAGTATCGCGAGGTTCTGCGCGGCGGTCTTGCCGAACCCGAATCCCGGGTCGACGATTATGCTCCCCGCGCCGACGCCCGCTTCGATGGCTTTTCCGGCCGATCTCCCGAGGGAGTCCAGTATGTCATCTATCAGAGAAACATAACCGGTTTTATACTGCATATCCGCGGGGCGTGAGGGGGTATGCATCAGCACGATCCCCGCCCCGTACCCGGCCGCGGCCTCCGCGAGCCCGTGAGAGTAGGTGAGCCCGCTTATGTCGTTCACTATGGATACGCCTTCCGAGAGGGCTTCCCTGGCGACCCTTTCCTTCGTCGTATCTATCGAAAGGACCGTATCGAACCTCTTCCGTATTTCCCTTATCACAGGCATCACCCTTCTCAGCTCCTCTTCCTCGGTCACTCCTGACGACCCCGGTCTCGTCGATTCGCCCCCGATATCGATTATGTCGGCCCCTTCCTCTATCATGGCGCCTGCGTGCCTGAGGGCGGAATCGACGTCACTGTACCTTCCCCCGTCGTGGAAGGAGTCCGGCGTGAGGTTCAGTATGCCCATGATGTGGGTCCTTTCACGGAGCGGGAGCGATTTGCCCCTGCATTTGAATATGTAATCTGTATGATCGGGCAACGGTACGTTGCCGGTGCGGTTTTCGGCGTGTCTAGCGTAAGCGTCAGCTTCTTTCTGCTGCATAGAAATCCTTTTTCCGGTTTCTATTCGTCATAGCAAGAGGTCTTTATCGAAATCTCTTGTCGCGGAAAGTTTATTTTCTAATTTTACTTTCTATTTTACAAAAACAGACGGAAGCCGGTTATCTCTATTCACGCGTCTTTAGTGCTGTTGCTGTTCCTGAGCGCAAACGATCCTTCGGAGCCCGCAGGTTTTTCCCAGGGGGACGAATAATCCTTCGGTTTGAAACCCCTCACGAGCTCCTCGAGCTCCTTGCCGTCTATTACCTCTTTGTCCAGAAGAACCTCTGTCAGTCTATGGAGCAGGTCGATGTTCTCATCGAGGACTGCTTTTGCCTTCGTATAATTATCGTTTACGATCCTTTTAATCTCGTTATCGATCTCGACTGCCGTCTCTTCGCTGTAGTCCTTGGGTCTCGAGAGCTCCTTTCCGAGGAATATCTGCTCCTCGCCCTTGCCGAAAGTGATTGGGCCCACCTTTTCGCTCATACCCCATTCGCATACCATCTTCCTGGCTATCTCCGTAACGCGCTCGAGGTCGTTGCCCGCGCCGCTCGTCCTTTCCCCGAACACGATCTCCTCCGCGGCCCTGCCTCCGAGCAGCACCATGATGGTGGCGTTAAGGCTCGTTCTCGAGAGTGTGTACCTATCCTCGATCGGGAGCTGCTGCGTTACCCCGAGAGCCATTCCCCTCGGTATGATCGTGACCTCGTGTAGGGGGTCCGTGCCGGGCGTGAGCGTCGCCACTAGGGCGTGTCCGGCTTCGTGGTACGCCGTGATCTTCTTCTCGGCGTCGCTGATGATGAGGCTTTTCCTCTCGACGCCCATAATGACCTTGTCTTTCGCGTACTCGAAATCGTCCATGGTGATTTTCGCCCTGCCGAACCGGGCTGCGTGCAGCGCCGCTTCGTTGACGAGGTTCTCGAGGTCCGCTCCCGAGAAGCCGGGCGTGGAGCGCGCGATCACCATGAGCGCGACGTCTTCGTCGAGCGGCGTATTCTTCGAGTGGACTTTGAGTATCTCTTCGCGTCCCCTCACGTCGGGCCTCGGGACGACGACCTGCCTGTCGAACCTGCCCGGTCTCAGAAGGGCGGGGTCGAGAACGTCCGGACGGTTCGTCGCCGCCATCAATATTATTCCTTCATTCGATTCGAAGCCGTCCATTTCGACGAGCAGCTGGTTAAGTGTCTGCTCCCTTTCGTCGTGCCCGCCGCCAAGCCCCGCCCCGCGGTGCCTGCCCACTGCGTCTAATTCGTCGACGAATATGATGCACGGCGCGTGGCGCTTCGCCTGAACGAAGAGGTCCCTTACCCTGGATGCGCCCACGCCCACGAACATTTCCACGAAATCGCTGCCGCTTATTATGAAGAACGGCACACCGGCTTCGCCGGCTATGGCCTTTGCGAGTAGCGTCTTTCCCGTCCCGGGGGGGCCTACGAGCAGGATGCCTTTCGGGATCCTGCCGCCGAGCTTCGTGAATTTCTTGGGGCTCTTCAGGAATTCGACTATTTCCTGAACCTCTTCCTTCGCCTCGTCGATGCCGGCTACGTCCTTGAAGGTTATCTTGTTCTGGTTCTCCGTAAGCATCCTGGCCTTGTTCTTACCGAACGACATCGCTTTAGTGCCGCCCGCCTGGAGCTGCCTCATGAATATGACCATTATTACGATCAGAAGCACGAGCGGCGCCCAGTTAAGCAGCATGTGCGTGAGCGACCCTTCCTTGTCTGTCGAGAACTTGAAGGTTATTCCCTTGTCTTCGAGTTTTTTGATAAGATCGTCGTTTGCAGGCCCCATCGTCTTAAACCCTTCCACGGTCTGGTCTCCGACCGGGTTCGTGTATTGGCCTTTGATCTCCTCCCCCTTGAACTCCAGGTCCTTAACCTCTCCCTTTTCAACGTTCGAAAGGAAATCGCTGTACGGTATTTCCTGTACGTTGCTCCTGGGGGTATGAACCAATTGGTAAAGGGCGATGATGGCGACGAATATGACTAACCATAACACCAAGTTCTTGAATAACTGGCTGTTCACTTTTACCTCATTTTGTTAGAAATTAATAAAGACTATGCTTGAAAAGGATAGCACACGGGCCCGGGCTTTTCAACTTAGATTCGGTAATTATAGAGGATAATTACAAAGTCTACAACGACTTTCACGCGTTGTCGAAAAGTCCCGTGCTCAGATACCTCTCCCCGGTATCGCAAAATATCGTAACGACGTTCTTGCCTTTACCCAGTTTTTTGGCGACTTTCAGGGCCGCGGCCCCTGCCGCCCCGGCAGAGATTCCAATGAGGAGTCCCTCCTTGACCGCAAGCTCCCTGGTGAAGCTTTTTGCCTCTTTACCGTTTATCCTGATGACCTCGTCGTATATCTCTCTGTTCAGTATCTCGGGGACAAAGCCCGCTCCGATACCCTGTATTTCATGGACGTGGGGCTTTCCGCCCGAGAGTACCGCCGATTCCTCGGGCTCGACCGCGGCGATGTATATGCCGGGGAATGTCCTCCGCAGTATTTCGCCTACCCCGGTTACAGTCCCCCCTGTGCCGACGCCCGCGACGAAGGCGTCTATCCCGCCCTCCATCTGCTCGAGTATCTCGGGTCCCGTGCCCTCCCTGTGGGTCGCCGGGTTCTCCCTGTTCCGGAACTGCTGCGGCATGAAAGAGCCGGGATTCTCCTTTAATAACTCGTCGGCCCTCCTGAGCGCCCCCTCCATCTGTTCCGAGGCGGGCGTCAGCACGAGCTCGGCTCCGTAAGCGGTAAGGAGCTGTCTCCGCTCGAGGCTCATATCGTCGGGCATCGTGAGTATGAGCCTGTATCCCTTCACTGCGCAGACGAGGGCGAGGCCTATACCGGTGTTGCCGCTCGTAGGCTCGACGATGACGCTCTTCCCGGGCGAGATCGTCCCCGACTTCTCCGCGGCCTCGATCATCCTGAGGCATATCCTCTCCTTGACGCTCCCCGCCGGGTTCAGGTTCTCGAGCTTCGCCCATACTGAGGCGGAGCCTTCGGGAACCACGTTGCTCAGTTTGATTATCGGCGTTCCGCCGATGAGGTCCAGGATGTTATCGACTACTCTCTCGCTCATTTTGTTCCGGGCTGCTGCTTTTATAGTCGTTACGGCGTGATTTTGACCGCTCTTATTTTGTTATCTCAGCCTTATTTTATTATCAGGGGGGCGACTTCGCTGAATACCTTGCTGTTCTTCCTGTGCAGGGTCCCGAGTATCGTCCTGACACCGTCCCATGAGGCGTCCTGCTTTCTAAGCTCGTTCTTCAGTTTAAGGAGCAGGCCCTTTAGCTCCTGGTCTTCAATTTTCCGTATGTATAAATCGAGGGTTTCACCATTTTCTTCCATCGGTCTGCCTTGACTGTAATTTGATTTATTTAATAATCCCAACTCAGGTATAATTAACTTTGATTCTCCGAAAGTCAACAATATATACGCGATGAAGGGACCCAGTACACCTTAATGGCCAAAAAAAAGAAGGTTAAATTTAAATCGAAGCCGAAAAAAAGTAAATTCCTGGCCTTCCTTCTGGTAGCGTTTCTTTTTCTGAGTGCTTCCGGCGTGCTGGCATTGTACGGGGCCTATCTCTACTACTCCAGGGACCTCCCCAATTTCAGGGCGATCACGGGGTATAAACCCAAGCTGATTACGGAGGTGTATTCATCGGACGGGACTCTCGTCGCCGAATTCGCGGCGGAGAGGCGTAAGCTCATCGCTTACGAGGACATCCCCCCGCATGTGAGGGACGCGTTCATAGCCGTCGAGGACCGGCGCTTTTTCGAGCACGAGGGCGTCGATATAAAAAGCATATTGGGCGCTGTGATGGAAAACATACAGGAAGGCGACTGGGTGAGGGGAGCGAGCACCATAACGCAGCAGGTAATAAAGAACATCATCCTGACGCCCGAGAGGACTCTATCGAGGAAGATAAAAGAAGCCATACTCGCGCACAGGATTGAGAACAACCTCTCCAAGGAAGAAATACTCTACCTCTACCTGAACCACATCTATCTGGCGGACGGCACGTACGGAATAGAGGCCGCGAGCATGAACTATTTCGGTAAATCCGCGAAAGACATCGACCTTGCGGAGGCTGCGCTGCTCGCGGGGCTTCCCAAAAAACCCGAATATTACTCCCCCCGGAAACATCCCGAGAGGGCGCTCGAAAGACAGAAGCTCGTCCTCAGCAAGATGGAGGAAGCGGACTTCATAACGAGGGACCAGAGGTTCGACGCCATAGACCGGAAAATAGAGATAGTCCCGAGACGGAGGGTCAACAGCGACCTCGCGCCTTATTTCGTCGAGCACGTGAGACGGTACCTCCAGGACAAGGTGGGGGTGAAGGATTTTTTAAACGGCGGATATACAGTGTTCACCACGCTTGACGTCGATCTCAACCTCGAAGCCCAGTGGGCGCTCAAGAGGGGCGTTATGAGCCTCGATTCCAGGCACGGACACAGCTTCGTCTCAAAACACCTGTCGGGCGACAGCGAGATAAAAAAATTCGCCCGGACGCAGGGCGTAAAGAGCGTGGAGCTCGGAGGGACGTACGACGCCGTAATCACCAAAGTGACTAAAGACGATAAGACGAAGGACTCGGACAAGCCTTTATACACGGCGTCGGTAAAAGTAGGCGGCGTGGAAGGGGTGCTGAAATTCGCCGTAAGCACGCCTTTCGGTAAAGCGGTCCCGGGCGTCCCGTCTCCTTATTCGAAAAAGCTCGCCCCCGCAGACGGCTATGATGGCACTAGCCTCGCTCCGGTTGAGCTCAAGACAGGCGACGTCGTAAAAGTCGAAGCCGAAAAGATCGAGGACGGCAAACATTATTTCTCGCTCGTTTACTTACCCGTGTCGCAGGCGGCTCTCATATCGATGGAGTCGAACGGCAGGATCAGGGCGCTCGTCGGAGGGTACGACTTCGCGTTATCCCAGTTCAACAGGACGACGCAGGCGATGAGACAGCCGGGCTCGTCGTTCAAGCCCATAGTGTATTCGGCTGCGATAGACAAGGGGTACAGCGAGACGTCGATACTTTACGACATGCCCGTAGTCGTCAAAGACTGGGCGCCCCGGAACTACGACGGCAACTACGAAGGTCCCATGGTGCTGAGGAGGGCGCTCGCAAAGTCGCGCAACCTCGCGAGCATCAGGCTCATATTGGACATCGACCCCAGGTATGCCCAGAAGTATGCGACGAAGAATTTCGGATTCACCTCCAAACTTCAGCCGTATCCGTCACTCGTTCTGGGCGGCTCCGATGTGACAGTGCTGGAAATGGCCAACGCGTTCAACGTATTCTCGACAGGCGGCAAGCTTGTAGAGCCGCAGTTTATTCTCCGTATTTATGACCGGAACGGAAAGATTATCGAGGACAATACCGGCGGGAAATTCATGTCGAAGGAGGAGTCTCTCAAAGTGGAGCGGGAGGACGCGAGGCTCAGGATACTGAAGGAGCTCGCCGAGAAGAAGGGCAGGGAGCCGCTCGAGGCGCCCGAGTATATCAAGGAAGAGGTCCTTACGGACAAGACCGATATATCCGCGAACACGGACAAGTACGCTTTCCTTACGCCTGAGGAATTTCTCGGTATCTTAAAGGACCAGTCGGTTGACTTCACGTCTGCGGGTAATTCGAGGGAAACCATCTCGCCCGATACCGCGTTCATTATGACCGACCTGCTGCAGGCCGTCGTGAAGGAGGGTACGGGGATGAGGGCCCTCAAGCTCACGTCGCTTGCGCCCCTGGCCGGCAAGACGGGGACAACGAACGATTACACGGACGCCTGGTTCGTCGGGTTCAGCCCCAAGATAACGACCGCAGTATGGGTCGGAAGGGACGACCACAAGCCTTTGGGAAGAAAGGAGGCGGGATCGACCGCTGCCCTCCCCATATGGATAGATTACATGGAAGACGCCCTCGTAAAATACCCGGGCGGGGTGTTCAAGCAGCCCGCCGGCATCAAAATGGTCTCGACCCCCTACGGATACATCCCCTACAGTCTGGAGTCTCTCAGGGACAACGTGATTGATTCCATACGCGACAGGGTCGTGATCGACGGTAAGGAGATCGAGAATTCGGGGATGTACTATCCGAAGGAATACGGGGGATCGAAAAATAACGAGACTGAAACCGAAATAGATTTCCTTCTTAAACACTAATCGAGATTCGTATAAGGCTTTATCCGTGAGAGCTTCTTCTCGCCCATCCCGTTTACCTCGAGAAGCGCGTCCATGTCTTTATACATTCCGTATTCATCCCTGTATGTGACGATCCTGAGGGCGAGCTTTTCGCCAATGCCCGGGAGCGCTTCGAGGTCTTCCGCCGTAGCGGAGTTTATCCCGATCGGTACGCCCAGCGAAATGCTTTTGATCCCGCTGATCCTGCCTGTCCGGGCCTTTTCGCCGTCATCAAGTATTACTTTATCACCGCTCTTTAATACGCCATCAATATTGTATGTATGTTTGAGCTCATCGATTGCCCCGGGTCTTTCGACGGCCTTCACGACCGAGGAGCGCCCGTCGTCTATCTCGATGTAGATCCTGCCCGGATTGTGGACGATCCCCGCATCACGTGGGAATAAATACGGGTAATAGGACTGTGCGAGGAAAATAAGGAGGCATAAAAGGGCCAGATACAGAAGGGAGTTATTTCTTTTCCTGGATTCGCTGCCATTCGCCATTTTCTACTTTGTCATTGCGAGGCTTCGCGGAAGCCGCGGCAATCTCGTTTTTATTTTTCTTCCCCGACATTACAGAATTTGCGGCACACAATGTGTGCTCATATACGAACCTTCCCGGCCTCCTCTGCCCTACCTACCCTGTCTTTGCGAGGGAGCGTATTCGGCGACCGCGGCAATCTCGTCTTTCTCTTCCCGACATTACAGAATTTGCGTATAGAAAATAGATTATTAAGGCGTCAATAAATCTTTCAGGGGTGTGGGTGGAATTGAAAGATTTTCGCCTTAATATGATATTTTCAGCAAA
>JBGSVA010000092.1:0-13490 GCA_041753155.1 Thermodesulfobacteriota bacterium
ATACCGTCCGGTTATTCGGACATGGAGGAGTGAAGGCGCTGATCTAACCCGCAGCCTCTTCGGACTAAGGGAGGATTGAGCGTCTCTTCGCTCCTCCTCTTATTTTATACTCCTTTACCAATGTTCTTAAGATACAAGGGAGGATTTGGTTTTAATCCGTTTGTCCTGCTTGTACGGCGTAGCCTTAGAGAACTCGGAAGCATTTCAAAGTGCGATGTGTGTATTAAATATAGGCAATAGGGGGGAATACAACTGAAACCTCAACCATCTTCTACGGCTGTCTCGGAGGTCCGATCATAGGCGCATCGACCGGGGTCGCAAGTCCGAAGAATACCACCACCCCGTCCCCTCCGCATTCCGTAGACGCCTGCCTGCACCCCGTCTCAGACATCCCGGCGCAAGCGTCGGGGTCGTTCACGTTGTTAGCCGCCCAGACGTTCCCAGCCTGGTCTATCGCTATGGAAGTGACGTGCCGGAGCACCCCGCCGCCGTCGTATCCCCCGGCAGGGGAGATTATATCCCCGGTGGTCAGGCCCTGCGGGCAGTTGTCGGCCCTCGCCCCGCAAAGGTTCACGAGGGCGCCTCCCGTGAAGTCCGCTACCCAGACGTTATCGTCGCCGTCTACGGCTATACCCCACGGCCCTTTAAGCCCTTCCCTGAACGGCGAACCGGGCGCGTTCTCTCCGTATGGGTCGAGGAGCGTCACGCTCCCGCCGGCTGAGCCTTCATTAGCCGAGTGATTCGCTATCCACACGTTCCCTACGCTGTCTACGGCGAGGCCTCTTGGCTCGCTTATCCCGCCCGAGCCTGCCGCCGACTGGAACACGGGGTTTCCGAGGGGTTCTATGCTGGTCACGGTATTCCCCGCACTGTTCGTTATCCAGAGCTCGCCTTCTAGGTCGAGCGCTATGCCGTAGGGCTCGTCGAGCGTATCGGTGCCCGGGTAAGCGAACGTGACCGCGTTGTCGGGGTCCCCGCCCGGGAACAGGATCAGCGAATTCCCGCAACCGGGGCACTCGTCTGACGGCCTGCTGTTGACGAGCCAGATGTTCCCGTCGTAATCCGCTATCGTGCCCTCCACCCTGCCCGTGTTGCCGTTCGCCTTGTATCCCGTCGCCTCCGGTGAAACGGGCGAGCCGTCCGGCGTGAGGAGCGATACGCTGCCGCCCCGTTTGTTTCCTATCCACACGTTCCCGGTCTGGTCTATGGTAATGCCGGAGCCCGCGCCGTCTATCCCTCCGCCCGTGAATCCGTAAGCGGGGGAGAGCGGGTAGCCGTCGGGCGTGAGCTTGGTCACGCCGGTCCCCTCGGCCGGGCAGTCTTCTGCGCCCGTCATGAGGCCGTTCGTCACCCAGACGTTCCCGTCTGCGTCTATAGCAAGCGCCCCCGGCGAGTCGAGCCCGCCGCCCGTGTATTTGAGCGCGATAGTCCAGGCGGAAGGGGGCGTATCGAGTACGGGTGAATAAGGATCGTTTCCGGAATTAAGCGAGAATATTTCTGTGACGTTGCCGGAGGGGTTGAGCGCTATGCTATGGAGCGCGGCGAGCGTATTCGCAGGAGCGCCCCGTCCGGGAGGCGCCGCGGCCGAAAAGAGCACCGCGCACGCGTCTGCCGTCGAGAGCACCGCGCAGGAGTGGACGATATTACCGAGTGTGTTGACCGACGCGAGCGCCCCGGTGCGCGAGCCGTTGACGGTGTTCTCTATCACCGGGCTCGGGCCGCCCGTCTCTACATTGACTAAGTTCCCGACGTTCGAGGCGGCGTTGTATATGCCCGTCCCGTTCCCCACGATCGCTGTCCCTTTCAGGAACCGGGCGTTAGTCCATACGGACGCGACGGTCGTAAGCTCGTTAAGCGTAACGGTATCCGGCCTGCCGTCCACTTCTCCGATCACCGTGAGGAACGTTATCGCGTCGTTAGGCGACGTGTTCCCCCGCGGCGTCCCTCCGCGTGCGACCGCGTATATTATCCCGCTCTCGGCCGGCCGTCTGAACCTTATGCTGAATTTCCCTTCGCTGTCGGTCGTATCACCGCCCAGGGTCTCGGCTATTATCGTGCCCGCGGCGTAGAGCGTCACGCTCGAACCCGATACGGGCTCGTCCCCGGCGGTTACCCTGCCTTTGAGCCCGAGGTCGGACCCGGCGGTCTCACACCCCGCAAGCGCCGCTGCGAGCAGAAAAATCCCCGCGGCCCTCAAGTAATACGGATTAATTTTCAATTGGAATATCTCCCCGGGAACATGTGAGCAGGACTTTACAGTACCAGATTTCCGCACGATTTCAATCGCGCGCAGAACCTGCGCTCGTATACGATCCTTCCGTACCTCCTCCGCCCAACCTACCCAGTCATTTCGACTAGCGGGAGAAATCTTTCATTTGCCTTTGTCTTCCCCCGACATTACAGAATTTGCGTTAAGAAAATCGCATGATGAAGCGTGAAAATGTTTTAGGGAACGATTCCGAGCAAGTGAGGAATCGGACGCCCTTGCCTAAATGCAATTATGTCAAAAGGCTTGCATCACTGTAAACCACGATGCTAATTGAGGTGGAATTAAAACATTTTAGCTTCAGCATAAGGTTTTTAGCAAATTATGTAGTCGGATGATTTTTGCTTCTTTTCATCAAGGAAAAGAAGAACACACAATGTGTGGCGCAGAACCTGCGCTCGTATACGATCCATTCATAACTCATTTTCTAATCCATCAGAGCCCCTTCCCCGCTTGTCCTTTCTCTTATCTCCTCTCCCTTGAGGGGAGAGGATTAAGGTGAGGGTGATTAACCCGTTCGTCCTGCTTGTCCGGCGTAGCCTGGGCGGAGCCGGAAGTCTGTCGAAGGGTTGAACGGCTATTACTTTCATATGTCCGCGGCGACCCGCCGCACGGTGCGTCCTGTCTGTCAACATGGAGGGGGAAGGATACAGCTTTACTGTTGCAATCGCCGCCGTGTCAGGTGGTCGATTAAGAAATTCTCCCGCCGCCTCAGTCCGTGGCGAAGTCCCCGTCCTCTGTCGCATCCGCTTCAATCTGCGTCAGGCTCGCGTGCCGCCCGTGGATGTCTATGTACTGGTTTATCGCTTCATTTATAATCGCGCTCAGGTTCTTGCCGTAAGCGCAGGCGATCTTGTCGAGCGAGTCGCGCTTGTCTGGATCGATCATAAATGAAATTCTCATCGATTCTTTGGCCATGATCTCTGCTCCTCTTATTAATATCCTATCACACGAGGCGCGCCGATAACAGACATAAATATCCGGGGCGCGCCGATGATAAGCCGTGTTCTAATATCTAAAGCGCTTTACGTCCGGATTATCGCGATTATAATTTGTCATCCGTACATTGCATGGACCGGCGTGGATAAGCTCGTCACGCGCCCGCTTGAAAAATCCGATATTCACGGAGATAGTCGATGGCGCAGGATTTCGAAAACGATATCAGGGAGATCGCGCGGGGCGTACAGCAGGGGGAGGCCAGGCCCGCAGGGGGTACTCTCCATACGGACACCGATAAGTTGTTCATGGCGGCGATAGAGGAGTTCTACGTGCTCTCCCGGAGGGCGGTCACTATTTTTAACGACGCATCGCCGGACAAGAGGCTCTCGCTCCAAAGGCTCGCCCCCGATTTCCTCGACCTCTTTCTCTCCATACCGGGCAGGAGGGGCGGGTTCTCAATATCGTCCCCGTCGAAGATCGTGATCCTGTTCGACGAAGACCCCGACATACTCACCGTGATCGGGAAGAAGAGAAAGACCGAAAAGGACGGAGAAGGGAAGCTCTCGCCGGCCGTACAGCTCATCAAGATTAATTTCAGAAAGGAAGATAACGCGCTGGCTTACAGGGACAACGCCGGGGGAGCGCTCGATGCGGGGGCTCTCGTAACGCTTTTTATAAGGTGGGTTTCGGCCCCCTGACCGCTCAGGGATGGAGTACTAAGTGGGTTAGGGACGCGAGGAATACTATCGAGAATATGAGTATCACCACGCCCAGGATGTAGAGAGCGCCCGATTTCTCGCGCTCGCTCAGCTCGAAAATGTTCTTGCTTTCGTCTTTTTTCTCGTGTTCGCTCATGACCGCAACATTATAACGGCTTATCCGTCTTTGTAAAGATGAATACAAGCCGGAGTTTCAAATGGTATCCAGCCCGGGATTAAATTATCCACTTCTCCTCATGACCGTTGTTCTCCCCGCAATGAAGAACACTCCGACCAGCCCCAATGCCGCTCCGGCCAATGTCATCCCCCTCTCGCCGAGCGTGCGGACGTTTAACTGGTGTCCCGACGGAAAGCTTACTACTTCAAGGCTACAGAAGCCGGAACGTCCCCCTATATGCCCCGCAGGATTCATCTGAAAGCGGTAAGATCTACTGGCTCCAACACCCGTAACCACCATACGCCGAATCACAACACCTCCCGCCACTACAGCACCACACCAGATAGCCTGAATGATAGCATGATATTTTGAGTCCGGTGCTGCCTCCCCCGGGACCGATGGGCGGACACTCAGATTCGGGAATCACCTCCGCCTGCGCTCTGTCTGACATTACATCGGTCTTCTTCGGGAACGCATTCCAACAGTTTTTGGCGTCGTTGGCGCGTCCCTTCTTGTTGGCCTTTTCGGCACATGCTTCGGCAGCACGTATCTGGTCCAGCAAGCTCGATTTGGTTTGCGAGCACATATTTTGCTCACTCTCTTGTGTCGCGGGTTTCTGGTCCGCTACGCCGAGACCTGTAAAGAGAGCCAGGACAACGAGCGCCGAAGCAAGAGTCAGGTATTTCTTCATGGTCATACCTCCTTTTCCCGTTGAATGGTTAGTTAAGTGTTGCTCATTGACGGGCACATTCTTGGCCTCCATCGGACCACCGGGGGTCCTGATGCAGGACACACTGAAACGTGTCTTCATTCTAGGCCACTTTGTTTATGAGCGCCACTAATATCTTTTGGCATCGGCTTACAGGATTCGGGAGTAGCGGCTTTAAAGCCATTTAAATGAATGATATGGTCGGCTCGATGGAATGCAGCTTCCAATAACGCAGCAGTGCATGATGCTATGGGCTTACTGCGGATTACTTATAAAGTTCTCAAAAATAGTGAATGCTAATAATGTGATAGAATACGCAACACCCCGCTTCAGGCCCCCGGGCGAGGGCCATAGCTTCATACTCCGGGCGGCGATAGGCTGCTCCCAAAACTATTAACACCTTGACCTGTTTTAACCGCCCGACTCCCGAGTCTGACCTGTTTATGGGGCCCGAAAGTTGATAAATACCGGCAAACCAGTAAAATTCAGACATTAAGCTTTATTGCTAAGCTTTATTGCTAAGCTTTATTGCTCGCCAATACTCTTGATAGAAGCATAATGATTAGTGTTTACGGACTATTCCTTCCTTCGATTGGAAAACAAGGGTAGAGTATGACAATCGGACTTAATGAAAACGTCGAAATAAATACAGATTTTTTTGACAACGATAAAAAACTGCCGCTTGTCATTACTCCAAAGCGCAAAGGATTAAAATTAAACGATTTTCTCAAATCAAACCAAAACGGAATAGAAGCGAATTTATTGAAGCGCGGGGGAATATTATTCAGGGGGTTTCAAATCGACGGGCTCGCGGACTTCGAATCGGCGGTCAAGAACTGTTACGGCAGCTTGATTGATTATAACGACAGGGCCACTCACAGAACTCAGGTCGAAGGCAAAGTATACACAGCTACCAATTACCCTCCGGAGCTGGAAATAATTCTCCATAATGAAAGCTCATTCGCCGCAAAATTTCCGATGAGAATTTTCTTTTACTGTATCGAGGCCGCGGAAACAGGAGGAGAAACGCCAATAGCCGATGTTAGGAAAGTCTATGAACAAATTGATCCCGTAATCAGAAAGCCCTTTGAGGAAAAGGGCGTTTTATATGTCAGAAACCTGGCCGGCGGGCCTTTCGGCTTCACGTGGCAGGAAGTTTACCAAACACGGGATAAAGCCGAGATGGAAAGGTTCTGTAAAGAATCGGAGACAGATTTTGAATGGATGGACGAGAAAAAAGTAAGAACGAAACAGCTTAGGCCCGCGGTTGCGAAACATCCCGCTACGGGAGAATTGCTGTGGCTCAATCATGCTACCGTGCTTAACGTATGTGCAATCGAGCCGAAACTGCAGCAGATGCTTCTTAAATTCTTCAAAGAGAAAGACCTTCCGAACAATACCTACTATGGAGACGGTACGAGCATCGGTAAAGATGTGATTGACGAGCTGAGGAAAGCATATGATTCAGCGACGATTGCTTTCAGATGGGAGCCGGGCGACGTCCTGATGCTGGATAATATGCTCGTCGCTCACGGCAGGAAACCGTTCTCCGGCCAGAGAAAGGTCGTGGTCGCAATGGCAAAACCCGTGAGCTGGAAGGAGCTCGACACTTCGGTTTAAGGACTCTCAAATGCCCGGACATTTTAGAACAAAACTCGCCGATTTTATCGATGCAAAAATTAAAGACTCAGGAAAGTCTATCCCCGGAGAATTCAACGACAACACACCGCTCATAACTTCCGGACTGTTGGAATCCCTGCACTTACTCGAGTTGGCATTGCTTGTGGAGGAGGAAGTCCGTGTTCCGCTGGACCTGACGACGCTCGACTTTGCCAAGGAATGGGACACCATAGACCGTATTTTAAATTTCGCGAAGAATTATAAACCATAATTTCTTTAATCTGCGCTGTGACTCAAAAATGCCCAAATGAAACATGAAATATTAAAGTATTCCGATGACTTTGAAAATCATATAGATCAAATCGCCAGACTCAAAACGATCAACTGGGGTCTGGATTTCGAAGTTTTCAGGTCCTACGTAAAATGGAACTACATAGATCGGCCTCATTCCAAACCGCCAATAATATACTTCGTTCGTGCGGGAGATGAGATCGTAGCCATGAGGGGCGCGTATGAAACTACTTGGCAGCTAAAAGGCGTATCGGCACGCTTTAATGCATTATGTTCTGCGGACCTCTTAATACTGGAGGGGTACAGAAACAAAGGAATATACAGAGAGCTGGCTGACTTCGTTATGGAAGATTTGGAAAGGATGGGCGTCCAACACTTTTTTAGCTTCAATGCAACGCCGCTCAATACTATGATTTCGTTATCCATGGGTTGGAAGAGCATTGGAGAAATTAAAACTGTTACGAAACAATTCCAGACAGGCGGATCAAAGGCAATGGAGCTCGCTAAGAAATTAGCAGGTCCGTACGCCAGAAAATTATTGAGAAAAACCGGTATCGGCATGATCCTGAATAGGAGCAAAAGAGACAATTCACAAAGAATCGATATGATCTATCATAACCCCGGGACGAAGCTGCCTCCCCGCATTTTGTTAGACCAAAAGCCCAAACCGGCGGAAATGGCCCTCCTCGCTAACAGCAACCTTCCTGAAAATAAAATTACCCTGGTAAGAGATGAAATGTACTTTCGCTGGAGATACAATAACCCGCTTTCAAAATATCTGTTCCTATACTGGTACGATGACGGATTGAAAGGCTATCTGGTATTACAGAGCCATATATACAGTATGGAATCCGGAGGCACACATAATATATTTGAATTAGAAGCGGCCGATTCCTCAATAAAAATCGAGCTGATAGATACGCTGATATCGCTCGTTAATTCCGGATCAATTTCGACCTGGGCAAATATGCTGGACCGGGACAGTTATGATTTTTTAGTATCAAGGGGATGTAATGAAGATAATTCGATAAAAAGCGTAAAAAACCCCCCTCGAACCATTTTGATCCTGCCGTTAGGTAAGGATAATAATAAGCTTGAATTTCAAGGTCTGAATTTACTCGATGCAAAAAGTTGGGATTATAAAATGATTTATTTACATGATCATTGATTAACTATATCGTAAGATTGCCGAGACCGAATGGACTACACAATATCAAAACACACTGAGGACTTTGAAAGCCAAATAGATCAAATCGCCAGACTCAAAACGATCAACTGGGGTCTGGATTTCGAAGTTTTCAGGTCCTACGTAAAATGGAACTACATAGATCGGCCTCATTCCAAACCGCCGATAATATACTTCGTTCGTGCGGGAGAAGAGATCGTAGCCATGAGAGGTGTGTATGAAACTACATGGCAGCTAAAAAGTGCATCTGCAAGTTACAATGCATTATGTGCCGCGGACTTGTTAATACTAAAAGAATACAGGAAGAAAGGTATATATAAAGAGCTAGCCAATTTCGTCAAAAGAGATTTGGATACTATGGGCGTTCAATACGAATTTAGCTTCAATGCAACGCCGCTCAATACTATGATTTCGTTATCCATGGGCTGGAAGAGCATGGGAGAAATTAAAAATATTAAAAAGCAATTCCAGACAAGTGAATCGCGGGTAATGACACTCGCCAGGAGATTAGCGGGTCCGTATGCCAGAAAATTATTGAGAAAAACCGGTATCGGCATGATCCTGAATAGGAGCAAAAGAGACAATTCACAAAGAATCGATATGATCTATCATAACCCCGGGACGCAGCTGCCTCCCCACATTGTCCTTGATAATAAACCTAGACCGGAAGAAATGGCTCTCCTCGTTAACAGCACCCTTCCTGAAAATAAAATTACCCTGGTAAGAGATGAAATGTACTTTCTCTGGAGATACAATAACCCGCTTTCGAAATATCTTTTCCTATACTGGTACGACGGCGGCTTGAAAGGCTATCTGGTGCTGCAAAGCCATTTATACAGTATGGAACCGGGGGGAGTACACAATATATTAGAGCTGGAAGCTGCCGTCCCCTCGATAAGAATCGAGCTCTTGAATGCGCTGATGTCGCTCATGGATTCCGGATCAATTTCGATCTGGGCGACTATGCTGGACAGGGAGAGCCGTGATTTTTTAATTTCAAAGGGATTTGAGGAAGAAGCTATAAATAGCGTAAATGAGCCGCGTCGGACTATGTTGCTCCGTCCGTTAGGCGGGCAAAGTGATACGATGGAGTTTCAGGGTTTAAATCTTCTCGATGCGAATAGTTGGGATTTCAAAATGATTTATATGCACGATCACTGATTGATCGAGCTTATGAAATCCTCGAATTCTTGATAACATGCTCAGACGAATATTTACTCCAAGTGGACTACTGTCTTACCGGAACACCGAGGGATAATGCAAAAACCTAATGCCGTAATAATCAAACTTGACTCGATTACGGGTTTACAAACATCCAGAACATTGGCTAAATACGGAATACCTGTAATCGGTATCGCAGATGACCCTCGGAATTTTTGCTGCAGTACCAATACATGCGAACAAGTCCTGACTTCAAACACGTCAAATGAAGAACTGATAGATACGTTAATAAAATTAGGAAAGAAACTAGGCAGTAAATCCGCGCTTTTTCCGTGCAGCGACGACAGCGTTTTTGCCGTATCCAGATATAGAGAAGCGCTTAAGGATTGGTACGGATTCGTAATTGCCGATCACGAAGTAATCGATTTGCTCATGGACAAGGTGAAGCTGTACCGATATCTCGAGTGCGGCGGTTTCCCGACACCCCCAACCTACTTTATCGACGATAAATCCGATATAAAAGAGATAGCGAATAATGTGTCGTACCCATGCATAGTAAAACCGCCCAGGTCGGTAAAATCATGGACCAGCTGCTTTCACAATAAGGTATTGAAGATACAAAGCCCTGAAGAGCTATACACCATACACCAAAATGGCTTGAGGGCAGCTGGTGTCTACATCATCCAGGAATGGGTCAACGGGAAGGAATCCGATATATACCAATACTACTACTATTTTGATAAAAACCATAAGCCGATAATCAATCACACGTCGCGCAAGCTGCGGCAATGGCCTATCGAATTGGGGGAAGCAAGTTTAGTAGAAAATTGCCTTAATGAGCCGGTCCCGAGAGAATCGATCGATATATATAGCGGGATTCATTATAAGGGAATCATATCTCTCGAGATTAAAATTGATCAAAGCTGTGACAGACATTATGTGATAGAACCGGATGTTGGACGGCCGAATACGAGCATAGGTCAAGTTGAAGCCAGCGGAGTACCGATATTATATACAATGTATTGCGATGCTCTGGACATGCCTTTGCCGTCTGTTACGTTGCCACAACGTACCGACGTAAAATGGATTTCTTTCGGAAGGGACCTTCTGGCGTCAATGGCGTATTATATCAGGGGCGAACTAACATTCCAGGAGTGGCTCAAATCCATTAAAGGTGTGAATACCTTCGCCGTCCTATCTCTACGCGACCCGATGCCCTCCATAATCGATGCATACGACATGTTTAAAATTATACTCAGATTTGCAGGACGTAGATTGAGTAAAGTTTTGAAAAAAATGCCGGATAATACTGTATCTAAGCCCTGAAGTAAAATGATTATACGTGCTGAGTGTTGTCGAATAATCCGCTTGATACATTGTATTGATTGTACGTGTCGGAGTTGCAAACTTCTCAAAAATAGTTAATGCTATTAATATGATAGAATACGTAACACCCTACTTCAGGCCCCCGAGCGAGGGGAATAGCTTCATACTCCAGGCGACCATAGGGTGCTCCCACAACCAGTGCACATACTGCGCCATGTACAGGGGGGAGGAGCAGAAGTTCCGCGCCCGCTCCATGGAAGAGGTGAAGCATATCATAGACGAAGCCGCCGAATCCGGTCTCATAGACGACCGCGTATTTATAGCCGACGGCAACGCGCTCGTACTCTCCCAGAAGAAGCTCATCGATATTATGGGATACCTCGGGGAAAGAGCTCCCGGACTGGAACGCATAAGGATGTACGCCAATGTCGGCGATATTATCAGGAAAGGGGTCGAGAACTTAAAAGAGCTTAAAAACCTCGGCCTCGACATGGTATATATCGGATTCGAGAGCGGGGACGACGTCGTGCTCGAACGTATAAAGAAGGGGGCTAACTTCGCCGAGACGGTGAAGGCGTCCGGGATGCTGAAAGAAGCCGGGGTCATGAACTCCGCCATGGTGCTCCTCGGAATGGGGGGCGTCGAGAGGAGCGCGGAGCACGCGGAAGCGACCGGAAAACTCCTCACCGCATGCGACCCCGAATACGTAGGCGCGCTATCGCTTCAGCTCAGGCCCGGAGCGCCGGTGTACGAGGAATGGAAGAGGGGGGAGTTCGAGCTCCCGGACAAGTTCCGGATGATAAAGGAGCTCGAAATACTCGTCGAGAACACGGAGCTTACGGACGGGTTCTTCTTCTCGAACCACATCTCTAACTACCTGCCGGTGAAAGCCAAATTCCCCGGGGACAAGGAAGAGGTGCTGACCAAGATAAGGGCGGTGCTCGCGAGCGGGGACGAATCCCTGCTCAGGCCCGATTATTACAGGGAAGTCATAAACCAGTACTGACAAAAAACTTGTTACAACTTAAAGGAGAGATACTATGCCCAGGATAGCCACGATATCGCCCGTATGGGGATGCGGTGTTTCCGACCTCCGCGAGCTCGCGAAGATAGCCGAAGGAGGAGGGTTCGAAGCCATATTCTCGCCCGAGGTTCCGCCTTATAACGGCCTAGCTAACGCACAGGTCTTTGCCGAGGCGACGACCAAGATAAAGGTCGGCACGTGGATCACGAACATCTACATGCGTCAGGCGGTCACGGCCGCGGCTACGGCTATGACGATACAGGAGATATCGGGCGGCAGGATGGTGCTCGGCCTGGGCGTAAGCCACAAGCCCGTGAATGACAGGTATGGCATAGTAATGGGGGACCCGGTCGAGAAGATGAGGGGATACGTGAAGGCGGTGAAATCGTTTATGGACGGGACGGCGCCCGCGCTGACACTCAAACGCGAGGTTCCGAAGGTCCCGGTATATATAGCGGGACTCACGAAAGGGGCGGCCAAGCTAGCGGGTGAAGTCGCGGACGGCATAATGCCATATATGTCCACGCCCGAATATATCAAGACACTCGCCGGCTACGTTGCCGAGGGCGCGAAGGCCGCGGGGAGAGACCCGTCCGAAATAGACATCACGCTCGGCATTCCGTCCGTGGTATCTGACGACCTCGAGCTTGCGAGGAAAGCGGGCAAGCGCGGACTCTCGGGATATTTGCGGTTCCCGTTCTATCAGAGGCTCATGACGAATAACGGTTTCGGCGACGTGATCGAGAAGATAAAGGGCGGGGCCGATCCGGCTGAGGTGTTCTCGGACGAGATGCTGGACGCCGTCGCGCTCGTAGGCCCGGCTGAGAGGTGCAGGGAGAGGCTCGAGGCTTACAGAAAGGCCGGGGTCTCACTCCCGATTATAGTGCCCAACGCAGCGGGCAAACAGTCGAACGTCGATGTGATGAAGATAACGGTTGCCGCGTACGGGGGGTAGACGCGGATACGCGCAACGAATTATTGTGATTAGGCAATCTCATGAAAAAAAACAGATCGCCACGGCTGCTTCGCAGCTTGGAATGATAAAGAAAGGCAAATGTTATTTCTTCTTTTCCTTGATGAACACACGTAGTGTGTTTTATGAAAAGACTGTACACGCACATAGTGCGATTTACGAAAGACGGCTAAAAATCTTGTGTTGAAGCTAAAATCTTTCAATCTTTTTCTGTCATCGCGAGAACTGCTCCGATGTATAAGAGGAGCAGGTCGCCCTTGGCTGATTCCTTTGAACCAATATCTTATGGCAAATAAATACTAAAAACAAAACATTGTGGTCGTGGCGATCTCGCTTTATTCATGAGATTGCCGCGGTCGCCGAATACATCCGGTGTGGCGCTTAGAGAACTTGCTGAATTGCAATCAGCCGACAGCGACCGGTTCTTACACTTGTTCAGAACCGTTCCTCGCAAAGACAGGGTAGGTTGGGAGGAGAAAGACGGAGCGGGATAGGTCGCGGCTGGAAGCCGCTCCTACAGCTTCTTAAAAGCGAGATTCCCGATAAAGACGTTCGGGAATGACAAATGTTCAGACCCTGAAATAAATTCAGGATGACAGAATTTTTAGATTCTCGATAAAGCTGACAGGGAATGACAAAATGAAAATCCCTCCTAACCTCCCTTTACTAAAGGGAGGAATTAAATGCAAAAAAACGAGATCCTGAAATAAATTCAGGATGACTGAAAGGATAGGTCGCGGCTGGAAGCCGCTCCTACTAATCTAAAGGATTAGATTCTGAATAATTTGGGTTCTTCAAGGAATGACCGTGGAATATTTGCATAGTTGCATTCTGCCTACGGCATCCGGTTCTTACGCACGCTCAGAACCGTAGTTCAGAATGACAAACCGAAGGAAAAGATCAAAATATTAAATCCCCCTAAATCCCCCTTTTGTATAGACCGGGGACATAGGTTACAGGTGTTCGGAGACATGGGTAACAGTATTTCATGATACTAGACCAGGTCGATCCGGGCAATTTTGAAGTTCCGGAAGAACACGTTTAACTTTCCGTCCTCCCCTGTGGGTCTTATACCCACGCGCTGTCCTTTAAACGCATTGCCCACTCTCCACTCCTTGC
>JBGSVA010000093.1:0-20534 GCA_041753155.1 Thermodesulfobacteriota bacterium
ATGGTGGAGCCGAAGGGGATCGAACCCTCGACCTCATGAATGCCATTCATGCGCTCTCCCAGCTGAGCTACGGCCCCACGGACCGGTATTAATTTAAGTGCTCGTTCGTTTAAAGTCAAATAAAATAATGTATAATTCCTAGCTTATACTCACTTTCGCCTCGATTATAAAGGAGAAATTTCATGAAGGTCGTTAACGTCGGTCTCATCGGCGCAGGCACTGTCGGATGCGGGGTCATCGAGGTCCTGCGCACGAACAGGGACATAATCGAAAAGCGGACCGGAATCAGGATCAACCTTAAAAAAATAGCCGATACAGACCCCGACAGGAAAAGGCCGGTAAAGATACCCAGGGGCAAGCTGACCAGGGACGCAAGGGAGTTACTTGAAGACAACTCGATTCAGATTATTATCGAGCTCGTGGGAGGAACGGGGATCGCGAAGGACTTCGTGATGGAGGCCGTCAGGAACGGGAAACACGTAGTTACCGCCAACAAGGCGCTCCTCGCGCACTACGGCAGGGAGATTTTCGGAGCGGCCGCGGAAAAGGGTGTCGATATCGGGTTCGAGGCGAGCGTAGGGGGAGGGATTCCCATCATCAAGGCGACACAGGAGAGTTTCGCCGCGAACAACATCCTCTCCATACACGGAATAATAAACGGCACGTCCAATTACATACTTTCGAGAATGACCGAAGAAGGATCGGAGTTCGCCCGAGTATTAAAGGAAGCCCAGAAAGAGGGCTATGCCGAGGCCGACCCGTCGTTCGACGTAGACGGTATCGATGCCGCGCACAAGCTCTCGATTCTTATCATGCTCTCCTTCGGCATATTCATCAGCTTCGGGAAAATTCACGCGGAAGGAATAAGAGGGATCACTCCGCTCGATATCGCATATGCGGACGAGCTAGGACACAAGATAAAGCTCCTTGCGGTCGCGAAGTCGAGGGAAAACGGACTCGTAGCCGGGGTCTACCCGGCGCTCGTGAGGAAAGAAACGCAGCTGGCCGACGTATCGGGCGCTTTCAATGCGATATATCTGGTCGGAGACGCGGTGGGACCTGCGATGCTCTACGGCAAAGGGGCTGGAATGATGCCCACGGCAAGCGCCGTCGTGAGCGACGTGCTGCAGATTGCAAAGGACCTCTCCCTCGGGAACGCGCACTCTTCGCCCCCCAGGTTTTACGGCGGCAAGGGCTCATCACAGCTGATTAAAATGAGCGATACGACGAATAAATATTATTTGAGGTTTCAGGCCGAGGACAGGCCCGGGGTGCTCGGCAAGATCACCGGGAGCCTGGGGAAGCACGGGATCAGCATCGAGTCTGTCATACAGAAGGGCAGGCACCTGGGCGGCGGTGACGTCCCCGTGGTAATAATGACCCACGAGGCCCTGGAGAAGAATCTCCTCTCCTCGCTCCGGGAGATAGACAGGTTCTCCACCATCAGAGCGAAGACCACGTTTATAAGGATCGAAGACATTTGACGCAGAGACGGAGTCACCGTCTCGTTATTATTAACGCTTCATATGCGGGAGCCGGGGGGAAGTAAATCCGGCAATATATCCGGTATTAACGGCGCGCGAGTCCCATGACAAAAAAGATTGATTTCCAAGAGATATTCGATTCGTTACCGGAATCCATCATTATCATAGACAAGGACCTCCGCGTGCTCGATATGAACGACAATGCCGAGAGCACTTTCAGGATTTCGAGGGAGAAGGCCAGGGGACAGCATTCGAGCGCATTCATGCCGGAAGAAATCGACCGGGTCGCGCTCATGGCGATGGGGGAGGGAAGGACCGTAATCGGCGACGAGATAAAACCAACACTCAGAAGCGGCGAGCGGATATCCATTCAGGCGGTCGCCTCGCCGCTCTTCACGAACAGCGGCAATCTAAAAGGGGCGGTACTTCAGGTAAAAGACATGTCGGGCACGGTGTTTCTCAACAGCAAGAGCATACAGGAGATATCCGCTTCGAAGTTCGAGAACCTCGTCCTCGGGCTCGCTCATGAGCTCAAAAACCCGCTCAGCGGTATAAGGGGCGCAGCACAGCTCCTGGCCGAAGACGCCCCGAATAAAGAGGCGCTGAAATGCGCCGAGATCATAACGAAGGAAGCAGACAGGCTGAGGGCCCTGCTCGATACCCTTAAACAGCTCGAGCCCTTCGCCAAAGAGGTGTTCGAGCTTATAGACATTCACGAGCTGCTCATGGAAATCATTTACCTCGAATCGATGTCCAAAGCGGGAAAGCGGATACAATACAAGCAGAACTACGACGTCACCATACCGCCTATACACGGCGACAGGAACGCCTTGAAGCAGGTATTCCTGAACCTTATAAAGAATGCGGTCGAGTCCTGCGCCGACAAAGGCCAGGTGGAGGTCTCGAGCAGATGGATTACGGAGCACAGGCTCAAGGGCCAGAACTCGATGTCCATAGAAATCAGGGATAACGGGAGCGGTGTGCCCCCCGATTCATTGGAGAAAATATTCAACCCCTTTTATACTACCAAGAAGGAAGGCTCGGGCCTGGGACTTTTCCTGGCGTATCAGATTATCGCCAAGCACGGGGGTGCGATTTTCGTAGACAGCGAAGTCGGGGCCGGTACGACCGTCAAGGTTTTCCTGCCTATTTCGGGCGTATAATATCCGTGCTTAGATATGAATTGAAACTAAAATACGACGCGAGGCGATGAGCGATAGAAGATATAACATGAAAAAAAAGGTACTGGTCGTAGACGACGAAGAAAGTATAAGATGGGTGCTCGGGAAATGCCTCGAAAAAGCCGGCTACATGGTCCGCTATGCAGAGAACGGGGCCCAGGCATTAGAGAGGGCATCGTCGGAGGGGTTCTCCTCGATAATCCTCGATATCACCATGCCCGATATGAGCGGATTCGACGTGCTTAAGGAATTCAGGTCGAGAGGAATAAACCCTCCCGTAATTATTATCACCGCGCAGAATACCGTAAAGAACGCAATAGACGCCATGAAGCAGGGTGCATACGATTATATAGCCAAGCCGTTTGACCTCGACGAGGTAAAAATTACCGTACACAGAGCGATAGAGAGCTACGAGAACTCGAAGAAGCTCGAGATGCTCAAGGCAGAGTCAGGGGATGCGGATTCCCTCCAGGACATCGTCGGCAAATCCCAGGTGATGCTCAACATATACAAGATGATAGGACGGGTGGCCGAACGGGACATTACAGTCCTCGTCGTGGGAGAGAGCGGGACGGGCAAGGAGCTTGTAGCGCGGGCCATTCACCAGAACAGTATGAGGAGGGACGGCAAAATGGTCGCGGTGAACATCGCGGCCATCCCGAAGGAGTTACTGGAGAGCGAGCTGTTCGGCTATGAAAAGGGCGCGTTCACGGGGGCTTCTCTCTCGAAACAGGGAAGGTTCGAAGAAGCCCATAACGGCACGCTCCATCTGGACGAGATCGGGGATATGCCGCCCGAGCTACAGACGAAGCTGCTCAGAATACTCGAGGAGAGGAAATTCTACAGGCTCGGAAGCGAAAAACCCACCCCCGTCGACGTAAGGATAATAACGTCGACCAACAAGAACCTCGAAAAAGAGGTGGCCGAAGGCAGGTTCAGGGAAGACCTCTACTACAGACTGAACGCGATCACGATAGAGATACCGCCGCTCAGAAAAAGAATAGAAGACGTAGTGCCGCTTATCGAGCACTTCCTCAATAAATACTCAATAGAGCTCGGCATTGCTAAAAGGACTATCTCCGACGAAGCCAAAGAGCTCGTTCTCACCTACGGGTGGCCCGGCAACGTCAGGGAGCTCGAAAACATAATAAAACGAGTCCTCGTGCTCACCTCGGACAGCGTAATCACAAGGGAGACCCTGATCGAAGCTGCCCCGCATCTCGAAGGAAGGGGCAGGAAGGAGCAGGAATCGTTCGACCAGATAATAACGGACGAGCTCAACTTTCTGATCGAGACCGGCGGCGCCGATTCCCAGGGGCACATCCACGATAAAATCATCAAAAAGGTCGAAAAGCCCCTCATCGAAGCCGTGCTCAGGATAACGAACGGGAACAAGAAAAAGGCGGCCCAGATACTCGGCATCAACAGGAACACGCTTTCAAAAAAAATGGAAGAGCTGGGACTCGAAGGAAAAGACAACGATTAGGTTTACTGCACTCAGGCAAGCTTATTCAGGCCTTCTATGTGCTCAAGTCCCTCTTTCGCGGCGGCCTGCTCGGCCTGTTTTTTGTTCCTGCCGACCCCCTTGCCCATGCACTTTCTGCCGAGCTTAACCTCTACGTGGAAGCATTTGTCGTGAGGAGGCCCTTCCTCGAGCACCACTTTATACTTCGGTACCTTCCTGAACTGCCGCTGAGCGACTTCCTGAAGCCTGGTTTTATAATCCCTGAATATCTCCTCGTCACCGTTGAGACAGTTCTTCAGGAGTTTGGTAACTATCCTGTAGACCTTCTTGTATCCCCCGTCAATGAATATCGCCCCTATTACCGCCTCGAACGCTCCGGCGAGGTTCGACTGCCTCTTTCTCCCTCCGGTGTTTTCCTCACCCTTCCCGAGAAGCATCTGCTTGTCTATCTTGAGCCCTTTTGCGAAATGGGCAAAATTCATACGGCTCACAATAGCGCTCCTCATTTTGGAGAGCTTGCCCTCGGACGCGTCGGGGAATAGGTCATATAACACCCGTGCGACGATGAAACCCAGGACGGCATCGCCCAGGAACTCCATTCTCTCGTTGCTTTCGACGGAAGTTTCGTTGGCGAAGGAACTATGCGTTAGCGCGGTTTTAAGAAGCTGCGGGTCCTTGAAGTTGTAATTGAGCTTCTTCTCGATCATTGACTTAGAAAATTATCATCAAGAAGGACTAAAATCAACCGGCCGCCCCAGAGACGGTTTTAAAATATATGCTATTCCGGTGGTGATTTGAAGCAGCGGAGCGTTCAAATAAGACCGGATTCGGGAGGGGGGTCCTCTCCGCGAATTATATATAATGAGAGAAATCCAAACCCGAATTCGATCGTAATATCGAGTATAATAGGATACGCTTGAGAGAGGCGTACTATATATACGAGGTGCAGAATGGTTATCAGATCGGTATTTCTATTCGCATGTTTATTGTTAGTAAACACGGCAGGTTACGACTCCCAAGCCCAGGACTCCCAGAACGGAAAGCGCACGCTGAGCGTCACGGGAAACGGCAAGGCGGACGCCGCCCCTGACGTCGCGTACCTGACCCTATCGGTCGAGACACTAGCGAAGTACGCTTCCCGGGCGGTCAAGGATAACGCGGAGACGACGAATAAGGTCATACAGGTGATAAAATCGAAGCTCGGCAAGAACGACAAGGTCTCGACGGCAGGATACAGCCTTACGCCTGTCCATGAATATAACAACCAGACAAACAAGACCGATTTCAAGGGCTACAGGGCAAGCAACAGGATCATAGTCGAAGCACATAACCTGAAAGAAATCGGGAATATCATCGACGCCACAGCAGAGGCCGGGCTCAATAACATCGAAAGCCTCTCGTTCGATACAACGAAGAGGGACGATTTCAGGAGGGAGTCGCTCACCCGGGCCGTGAACGACGCGAAGACGACGGCCGAGACGTTAGCAAAGGCAGCGGGCGTCAAGATAACCAGGATACTCCAGCTTTCCCCGTCATTCGATTACCCCGTGCCTGTGTATAGAGACTATGCCCTCGCCAAGGAAGCAGCGCCGGCAGCGCCGCCTACGCCCATAGAGCCGGGCGATATATCGGTAAGCGCGTCGGTGAATATAGTGTTCGAAATAGAGTGAATGGTCAGTCCCCTGAACGGCACTCCTCGCAGCTGCAAAGCTCCCGCAGGAATTCGTATGTGTAAATCCCCGTATCGTGCTTGTCGTTCCAGCCGAACCTGAATGCGTATTGCCCCACGGGCTCTATGCTGAGAGGCTTGATCGACGAAGACTGCACCCTGAGCGGTATCGTTTTTTTGAAAGGCAGCTTGCCGCTTTTGCTTGTTTTCCGGAGCTGTCTGCAGGTAGCGCACGGGCATTCCTGCCTCAGGTCTTCGTAGAGATAGATGCTCTCGTGCCCGTCGTCCCATATGATCTGGAGCGCCGTATCACTGAACTCTGTCATTTCCGCGGGCTTGTATTTAATGGTTTCGTCCCCCCTGGCTGCATCTACGAATCGCGCGTCTATATTGTACCGTACCCCGAGGCAATTGACTCGCATCATCAGGGATACTTAATAATCTCATGTCATTAAAGTGCGTCGTTGACATATTTTATACGGAAATTGTATAATCCTTTCCAGATGAAAAAGGATGTCGCGGGGACGGTTGCGGAGTGGATCAGGGAGGCGAGGAAGATCGTGGTCCTCACGGGGTATGACCTTTCCGCCGAGTGCGGGCTCCCGGATTTCTCTGACCCCAGGCTCAACCCCCACATCAGGGACTTCCGCGAGAGCAGGGAGGTAAGGGCCGAGTACTGGAAGAAAATCATGGGTATTTACCCTACACTCATCAGTGCGGAGCCGGGTCCCGGGCACCAGGCACTGGCAGAGCTTGAAATACTGGGGAACCTCGACTGCATATTCACGCAGAGCGCCGACGGACTCCATCACAGGGCGGGAAGCGCGACAGTCATCGAGCTCAACAGCAGCATTCTCTGGGTCACCTGCCCAAGCTGCGGCAAGGATTATTCGATTGACGAGATCGCGGGCATGCTGGATAAAGGCGCGGAGGTGCCCGCGTGCAGGGAATGCGGGAGCGACCAGCTAAAACCCGCGATTTCATTCCCGGGGCAGCCCCCGCCTCACTGGGAAGCCCGGGAGGCGTGGATGAGGCTCCATAGCGCCGACCTCTTTCTCATAGCGGGCGCATCGCTCGACAAGGAGCCCGTAGCCTCCTACCCCTACCTCGCCAGAGAGAATAACGCCAAAGTGGTGATCATAAACGAGAAGGAAGGTCCGGCCGACGACCACGTCGATGCTGTCATTTACGGTAAGCCTGGCCAGGTGCTGGGCTACATTATAAAAAAAGTGAAGGAAAGCATTACCATCTCCTGACCGATAACGGTATAATAAAGATTCCTGAAACCAATCCGTGTCACTAATTCAAAGGGAAATTCCGAGGAGAGAAATGGCTGAGGAAAAACCGCTCACGACCGACGTAAAAAGATACGTATCCAATACAGACAGGGACATCTATACCGTGAGCAATATCCCCGAAGAGGTCATCGCCGTAATATTCGCCTACGTGAGCAGGAGCCCGAAAAGCTTCAGGGAGAATATCGGGGCGGTCATTCAGGAAGAGGAGCTCGGCAGGGAGAGGGCATCGAAATTCCACGAAAAGTGGGTGCTCAACTACGGGCACGCTTCAGTTGCGGAGCACGCAGCGGTGCACGTGGGTATAGAGAGGGTATCCCGGCTTTTCTCGTCGATGCTGGAGCTCTCGAACGAGTACCTCTCGTTCACCGAGTACTCCCAGAGGTACCAGAAACCGTCGAGAGGGGATTTTTATGTGCCCCGCGAACTAGAGCGGTCGCCCGCACTTAAAGAAGAATACATAAAGCTCAACGACGGCCTCTACACCGCATATTCCGGTTTGAATGAAAAGCTCCTCGGGTATTTAAAGAGAACGGAGCCTCCGCCCGAGGGTACCGATGAGAAGGCGCATATGAGGGCGCTCGAAAAAATCGCTTTCGAGGACGCCCGCTACGCCCTCACGCTCGCTACATTTACGAATCTCGGCATGACCGCGAACGCGAGGGCGATCGAGGACTCGCTCACGAAACTGCTGTCGAATAAGTATGAAGAGGTCAGACGTAGGGCTGAGGAGATAAAGGACGAAATCAGGTTTTCAGTGCCCACTCTTGTGAAATACGCGAACGAAAACAGATACATCAAGGAGACGAGAGAAGAGCTCGTTAAAATTGTGGACTCGTTGTCCATGCAAAGCAATACCGGTCGGTCAAACGGAGGCCCGGCTGTTAACCTCCTCGACTGGACGGGTAAGGGTTCCCACGCTCCCGAAGAAGCGGCGATCGATAAAATGATCAAAGCCATTCTGTTCGAGCACTCGGACTCCGGGTATGACGCGATAGACGAAGCGCTAAAAGGGCAAGACCCCGCCTCGAAGCTCGCGATACTGAAAAAATCGCTCGGGAAACTCGGGAAATACGACAACCCGGTAAACGCGCTCAGGCTCGTCGGGTACGAGGCCGAGTTCGTCATAAGCGAAGCGTGCTGGCACCAGCTTCTCCGGCACAGAAAGACAGACTGGATTTACAAAGACCCCTCGGTGTCTCACGGCATCACCGTCCCGCCCAATATAGTAAAAGCGGGGGTTTCCGGGCTGCTCATGGAAGCGACGGAGAAAAGCGGGAAGCTTTACGAAAAGCTTATGAACGAGGGCATGTCCGAGACGGCGAGCTACGTCGTGACGAACGCCCACCAGAGGCGCGTTATCGGCGGGTTCGACCTCTGGGAGCTCTATCACCTTATAAATTTAAGGATGTCCGAAGGGGCGCAGTGGGATATCAAGAACGTTACCGGGATGCTCGCGAATGAGATAGGTAAACATCATCCCAACCTCGTAGCCCCCGCGCTCGAGAGGGTAAAATAGCATCCGGCATATAAGTCACTAAATACGAGATTCAGAGTAATCCCCAATATGGCAAACCAGGAGCACGTTGCAAAAATTAAGAAAGGGGCGGACGAGTGGAACAAATGGCGGGAGGAGAATCCGGGCGTGAAGCCCGATCTCGCATGGGCAAACCTCGTCGGCACGGATTTAACCGGTATTAACCTAGAAGGGGCGAACATGAAGCTCGCATTCTGTAAAGGCTCGAGACTCAAGGGGGCGAGACTGAGCGGCGCTACCCTGTTCGGCACAAATTTAGAGGGCGCGAACCTGATAGGCGCCATACTCGAAGGAGCCACACTCGAAGGGGCGCACCTGATAAAAGCCGACCTTTCGGGGGCGAACCTCAGGGGGGTGAACATGAAACTCGCAAACCTGCAGGAGGCCATGCTCGAAGGCGCGGACCTGACCGGATGCACGAAGCTCACCGCGGAGCAGCTTTCCGCGGTAAAAACCCTCCGTGACGCAAAGCTCGACCCGGCCCTTTCAGAGCAGATATCGAATACGCACCCGGAGCTGTTCTGAGAATTTAATCCCCCCCCAGGCCTCACCGCGAGAGGCGATTTTCCTTGACTATTCCTCCCCCATCCAAAATACTACATCCGAATGGAAGATACTCTCTCTTTTCAGGAATTGTTCAAATCACAGATATACACCGTATCCGCGCTCAACGCCAGGATTAAGGAAACGATAGAAGAGGAGCTCGGTTTCGAGTACGTGTGGGTCACGGGCGAGATATCGAACTTCAAAGGCAACTACACGAGCGGGCACTGGTATTTCTCGCTCAAGGATGCTTCCAGCCAGATATCCGCCGTCTGCTTTAAATGGGCGAACCAGGCGATCAAATTCATCCCCGAGAACGGCACGGAAGTCATTTGCTCGGGACTCGTAGGCGTTTACGAAAAGCAAGGGGTCTACCAGCTTAACGTGAGGGATATGGAGCCCAAGGGAGTCGGAGCCCAGGCCCTCGCGCTCGAGCAGCTTAGGGAGAAGCTCCTGGCCGAGGGCCTATTCAACCCCGAGAGGAAGCGCCCCCTGCCCTTCCTCCCGCGGAGGATCGGCATCGTAACCTCACCCACTGGAGCCGCGATAAAGGACATTCTGAAAGTCCTCGACAGCAGGTTTCCGAACCTCGAGATACTTATCTCCCCGGCGAGGGTTCAGGGGGACGAAGCGCCCGGAGATATAATATCGTCCCTGAAAAAGCTCTACAGGCTCCCCGGCATCGACCTCATCATACTGGCGAGGGGCGGGGGTTCCAAAGAAGACCTGAGAGCGTTTAACGACGAGGCGCTCGCACGGGAGATAGCGAAATCCCCGGTTCCGGTCGTATCCGCCGTGGGACACGAAATCGATATTACGATCGCAGACCTCGTCGCCGACGTGAGGGCGGCGACACCGTCGAACGCGGCAGAATTAGTGGTCAGGGAAAAGGCGGAGCTCCTTCAAGACATAGCCGAGCTCACGGCCAAAATAGCATTCGCTCTACTCAACCGGGTCGAGTTCCACGCGAGGGAAATCGACCAGATGCAGTCGGATATGGTCAGGCTCTTTCAGATAAAGCTCGATAACGCGGTTTCGGAGACCGGCGCGCTTGCCGGGAAGCTCGATGCTCTAAGCCCTCTCAAAGTGCTCGACCGCGGATACAGCATCACGTACAAGCTTCCGTCGATGAAGACCGTTAAGGCTTCGAAACAACTCAAGCGCGGGGACAAAGTCCTGATTACTTTTAACAGCGGAAAGGCGAGATGCTCGGTAACCGAAACCGAAGATTAGCCGAGCAGGAGGTTGAACTCGGGAACTTCGATAATAAGGGCTCCGGTGCTCGTGATGAGTGCTTCCGTCTCCCCTTCCGGTATGGAGTCCGTAAGGACATGCTTTACCCTGCTCCCGAGGTCCGTCTTGAGCTTTTTCCCAGGATGCCTGCCGTTTAAGCCCGAAAGGGACTTCCTGCATAATTCCTCGAGACCCGCTCGCGTCTCGAATAATACTGTCGGCATTACCTCGACTATGTCCTGATAGAAATCCTTCCTGTCTTCAGCGACCGCCGCCCGGCTCCCTTGATAAAGGGTCAGGTAATTTACGAACTTCGCGAAGGGGCTCGCGTCCGTTAAATAAGAAAAGGCCTGGTCTTCGGCATTGAGCTCAGAACACCTGAGAGAGGCGTTTTGGAGAGCCTCCATCAAATCGCCCTCCGAGACCTCCGCCGGATGCGATATATCCGCGCCCGGAGATAAGAACAGCGCCGCAGGAAATTCGGGTCCTATATTTTTATAGATACCGGCGAGCTCGTCCTCGAGTTTTTTCCTCTTCATCAATCCGAATTTGAGTACCGCTCTGAAGTTGAGAACCCTGTCGTTTGTTATCTTGTCGTCGGGGAATACTATCAACCTGTCTACGCTCCCCATGCCCTCGAGAGAATCCAAAACGCCCTCCGCCGGGTGCCCCCGCTCTAGGAATACAATCTTCGGACGTAGCTCGTTTGCCGCCCTGATAACCCGCTCGGCGCTTTCGTCAGGGGACATCGGAACGATCACCCCGCCGAGATGCAGGACCGCAATCTCGGAAGATATCGCCTCCAACCTGTTCGAAGAGACCACGAGCGCCCTGTCCCCCCTCCCGAACCCCAGGTCGTGAAGGAAAGCCGCTATATTCTTCACTTTACGGTCGAAGTCGAGCCATGTAAATTGTTTCCAGCTCCACCCGTCCCGCCTCTGGTAGAGGAGCCTGGTCCCGTGCTCCTTTACTCGATTTTGAAGAAGTTCTGGTATAGTCTTTTCGCTCATAATTCTTTACCGTTAGCGGCGTTAAAATACCCTCGTCAGGACAGAGTGTAAAATATACTATAAAATTGTCAGTTTAAAACCATGAAGAAAGTTATAAAAATCAAACCGTTTGAGAGCGAGCTCTTCGACATAGCCAGACACCTCGTCACCCAGCTGAAGAATGCCGGATACAAGGCTTTCTGCGTCGGAGGGTGCACCAGGGATATGCTTATGAATGTCCCGCCTAAGGAATACGATATTACCACAAGCGCCACCCCTGAAGAGGTTTCGGACATATTCCCGCATACGATACCCGTCGGAGTGAGCTTCGGCGTTATCCTCGTTCTGATAGGGCATTACAGGTTCGAGGTCGCCACTTTCAGAAAAGACGAGGGTTACTCCGACAGCCGCCATCCGGACTACGTCACGTACAGCACGGATGAAGAGGAGGACGTCCTCAGGAGGGACTTTACGATAAACGGAATGCTCTACGACCCGATCGGGGAAGAGGCCATCGATTTTGTAGGCGGGCTGGACGATATACGGGACGGGATAATCAGGACAATAGGCGTTCCGCTCGATAGATTCGACGAAGACAAGCTCAGGCTCATGAGGGCCGTGAGGTTCGCATCCCGGTACGGGTTCGCGATCGAGAGGGACACATACGGCGCCCTGAAGGAACTCGCGTCCCGGATAAGTCTGGTTAGCGCCGAGAGGATAAGGGACGAGCTGGTAAAGATCATCACCCAGAGCAATCCGGGAGACGGGCTCGGACTTCTCCGGGAGACGGGCTTGCTTCGTTACATTCTTCCGGAGGTGGATATCATGCACGGGGTGGAGCAGCCCCCGGAATTCCATCCGGAGGGAGACGTATTCACGCACACGTGCCTCGTGCTCGATAAAATATACGAGAACACCGGCGGTCTCACCTCACCTGAGCTGGCTATGGGAGGGCTCCTCCACGACGTCGGGAAGCCGCCGACGTTCTCCGTCTCCGACAGGATAAGGTTCAACGGTCACGACAAGCTCGGGGCGGAGATGTCCCGAGAGATATGCAGGCGGCTCAAGTTCTCCAACAAGCAGATCGAGCTCATCTTTGAGCTTGTGCGGGACCATCTGAAGTTCAAAGATGTCTTCTATATGAAAAAAAGCACGTTAAAGAGGTTTATAGGAACGCCGGATTTCGAGGAGCATATGGTCCTCCATCTGGCGGACTGCCTCGCGAGCCACGGCTCTACGGAAGCTTACAACTTCGTCATGCAAAAGTTCGAAGAGTTCAAGGACGAGGAGATAAAACCCGAGCCGCTCATCGGCGGGAGGGAGCTCATCGAAATGGGATACACCCCGGGCCCGTTATTCAAAGAGATACTGAATCTCGTCGAGGAGGCTCAGCTCGAAGGGGAGATAACAAACAGGAGTGAAGCCCTGGAGCTCGTTTCGAGGAAGTATCCGCTTGAGAGGTAGAATAATCCGACTGTAACTCTAGTATTATCAATCAGCCTTCAGCAGGTTTGAAAATATTGTTAATCCAAAATAGTCTTTCTGCAAAATTCGGCATGTTCCTTAAAACAATTTTATCTTTATTAATTGATCTCAAATAACTGGACATAGAAAACACCCACACCCTATTATAAGCGTTGCTTTTTGCTTGTACATTAAAAAACGGGGATGACTCACCCTTTGGACGCAATGGAATCCAATAAATCAACAATGGCCTCTTTTCATCGTATTCGATTTGTGAAGGTTCCTTCATTTCAATTAGCACTTTGCTTAATGTCGGCCATTTAAAATTGCTATTTTTGTCATCCCATATACTTAACCATTCTTTCTCTTCATAAGCGGAGAGTTTTTCGGGAATAGCCATTGCACTGATGGGACTTTTTCCCAAAGCGTGTGCAGACCAGCTTTTAATTTCAGATTGATAGAGAACTCTTTTTCCGTTTTCGTTAGTTAATATCCATCTGTCGAGTCTAGAGCCACTTTTTTCGCCAGTTGTACACTTATCTGAAATTACTTTGGATTCGATACCCTGAGAATCGAGATAATGGTTAAAAAGTGCTGCACCTAGATCTTCACCAAACATCTGGGTAAGAGACGTGGCATGTCCTTGACTAGTGGGCGGCTTCTCATCAAAAAATTCTAATAGATTTTTTATATTGACCTCAAAGGAATCACCAATAGTATGCACAATATCTCCTCCTCATAAATGGCTAACTAATACGGATTATCCAATATTAAAAAACATTAATCATCATAAAATTTTTATAGCATATCAGTACACCTCATGGCAAGAATTAGTATCTCTTGAGACATTCCTTCAAATCCCCAATCACAGTCTCTCTCAACTCCTTCGGCTCCAACACCTCAACATCAGGACCAAATCCTCTGATCCAGCCGATGAGCATCATGTTGATGTCGCTGTCAAAGCTCAGTCGGACGCTTCCGTCTTTGAGAAGCTTTAACTTCTGATTCGGAAACCATTCCCGCTCGGTTACGTAATAATTCATCTGCGGCGGGAACTTTAACACTATTGTGAAAATGTCGTCCTCGAAATTGAAGACGTTACGAGAAAAGAAATCTTTAGTATCTAAATCTCTTGGGTATTCATATTCCTTGTCTAATATCTTTACTCCTTTGACTCTGTGAAGCGCGAGATTCGTAAAAATATCCTTTTTATACTTCGAGGACTGCTCTATATTCTTGGAGAGAAGATAGATGGCATCCCTGTAGTTAAAGAAATGAAGCGGTCCGATAAGCAGCTTTTTTGTAAAGTCGTCAGTTCCATAATCCAATTCACAGACCTGATAATCTATAGCCGCCTCGATTAATTTATTCAGAGAGTCGGAGTAATCGGCTTTGTAATGCGCCTTCCCTCCTAGCTCCCTGGGGAGAATAAAAAGCTCGGACACTCTTTTATAAAATTCGTTGCCGGTTCGTTTTTGCATTTGATTAGCGGAGACCTGTATCTTCTTAAAGACCTCCGACAAATTGTTATGTATCAGGGGAATGTCTCTGAAGTGAGCAAAGCCTCTTATAAAGTATAAGGAAATGACCTCCTCGGCACTAAGAAAAAGCGGCCTGAACGGCGCAGCAAATTTATTTATTCTATACCTGTATTTCCTGTCGGGACCTCTTTCTTTTGTCAGTTCGACGCCTTCTAAACAATCAATCGATACTAAATAACGCCTGATTGTTTTTTCCTTTTTGCCCAGTTTCTGAACCATATCTTCGACAGTAGCTCCATACTTGAGATTGGCTAAATATTCGATCAAGTAGTAGATAGCATCAAACTTGCCGATGGGTTCTGGCAAATAACTCATTCCTGAAAGCTCCTTGATATTTTTTAGATTATACATCTAAATGGACAAAAACTGTCCATTTACACCTGTAATATTATTCGAAATAAATTTAAAGGAGATTAGAAATGGTCCATATATCGCAGATTAATGAATTTATGTCACCCCTCCTCGACAAGCGAATTGAGGAATTCAATGTCTGCTGTCCGCTTCATTACTTTGCAACCTCAAACTTCAATGCGATCCTGCTTAAGAACGGGTATGAAATAATTCACCCGGAGGGAATATATTTTCTCCGCAGCAAGAAAGAGTTCCTACATATAGATAAAGACGATGATTCTTTCACGCTTCGGATATTTACAACACTGGAACGCTCAGAACTGGATAAACTCTTCGTAGAAGCCTTTAACCAGGAGTACAAAAAAAAATACGTACTCATTCAGGGATTATCGCGAAAAATCGAGACTTGTTTTAACGCGCCAGATTTCGAGAAAATTAAACATACATTATCTCAATCAGTAATATCAGTACTCGAGAACCAACTCTGGAATTATCAGGAGTTTTGCACCAGATATTCAGGCAAAGGTTTGTCAAATACACTCGGTATTCTGCTCTACGCCCCGCCAGGGTTTGGGAAATCGTTTATTCTTAGAAGCTTCCTAAATAAGCTCATGAATGAAAAGGATTTTACAGTAGTTCAGGTTAATCAACGTTCGATCTCAAAACTCAACTTAGCTCAACTGCTAGACAGCTGCAAATTCCTTTTCCCCTCTGTTCTTTTTATTGAAGACATTGACATCAGGTTTAAAGATCGATATGAATCAAATTATGGCGAAAGTGTCGCAGGAGAACTGCTCGAAACATTTGAAGGATTGCATCAGGTAGAGAATGTAGTGCTGGTTGCAACTTCAAACAGCGTGGACGTCATAGAAAAAGCTCTTCTCCGTCCGGGAAGATTCGATTATTTAATTGAGATCCATAAACCCTCCAAGCACGCAAAAGAAATGGCACTATCAAAATTCCTGGAAGAAATCGACATTGAAATTCCCTCTATTTTAGTCGAAAAACTGATAGAAGAATCCGAGACTTTCGCCGAATTGAAAGGGGCATTTCAGCATGTGGTCGTGAATTTCTTAAGCTCTGCTGAATTTCCTCCGGTCGAAGAAATTAGTCAAATAACAACGAGATGGAAGCAAACCAGAACAAACGGTATCTCGATGAAAAATCGGGGGAAAGTAGGGTTGTTATAAGTTTGCGCAAATACCCTTCGCATATAGTGCGGAGGGTTGGGCTTTGAGCCGTTTAGGTTGAATTCAAAATAACTCCAGGAGGGAGATGAAATGAAATTAGACATTTACACGAAGCTGATATTATTATCTATCGCCATTGCATTGTGGGGCATTTTGCTAAAGCCGACATTTGTATCAGAGAACGCTAGCGCATCGAGTTCAGTGTTGGACGTAAATATCAAGCAGATAGACGGAAAACGGGTGTATGGAATTATAGGCGTGAACATCGAAGAGGTGGATGGAAGAACCTTTATTGGCCCCTCCTTACCCGTTAAGATTTCAAAATAGAATGTGAGTTATTTCGGAGTATCCACTATAAATTAAAATACTGGATCGAATATTAATTCATGCGAGAAACTTAACAAGTTATAAAAATAATTTTCTTTGACATTGTCACCTCAAATGTTTTAGAATAGGTTTCATTTGAACGGAGGGCAAATAAATGGTAGCTGCAATGGCACAAATATGTGATCAATGTGGGTTCGGAAGTAAAAAGGATAATTGCGTAAAGTGTGGTAAGAGAATTTCTTCAAGAGGTGCAATGGCACAACTTTGTAACCAGTGCGGATTCGGAAGTAAAAAAGATGACTATATAAAATGCGGCAAAAGGGCATAGTCTTATCAAACTAAAACAAAAATTTTAGCAAGAAAGATATTCCTCAATTCTTCTATAAAAATTCCTCATTGCTGCAGGATTACTATCCATCATGGAATTACTTACTCTAAACATACTAAAACTACTCGAACGTCCCTTCATCAAAATCGGAAGAGATGTACCAGAAGTTCCCCTTTTGTATCCAGGTGTCCTTCACCATGACACTCTTCTCCGAAACGGAGGGATATTTATAGTAAGTAAAGAGAACCCTTATCTCGCACTCACCCGTTTCCTTTACCTTTTCCTTTTCCTCCGGACTTGCCCCCGGTTCGTTTTCGGTTATGTAAACCATTTCCTTTATCTCATAGCCCGTTATATTCAGGTCCTTCTGGTTTGCATAAACGAAGGCTTCGAACTCCTTGTACTTATCGGGGTCCACGAACTGCGATGCCTTCTCATAGTACTTCCACATTATCAGTTTGTAGTAGAGATCGCTTGATTTCGCGAGAGACTCCTGGTCTTCAGTCTGCACTAAACCGGTCGTCTTACCACAACCGAATAAGACAAAGGCGATAAGAAGGCATGATACGACTTTCTTCATAGTAGAAGGGTAATGCCGGGGGACGAATATATCAATTAATCGGATGCAGGGGGCCGACGTCGGCCCCCTGCACCAGGATTATATTTTTCCCTGCAGCAGGAATGCTATGAGAAGAGCATAAATAACGAGAGACTCGATCAGAGCAAGACCGATAATCATCGGCGTGAGGATCTTGGAGCTTGCGCCCGGGTTTCTCGCGATACCGCTCAATGCAGCCGCGGTCGCGCGTCCCTGACCCAAACCGGCGACACCGGCCGCGATCCCAATCCCCAATCCCGCTCCGAGAGCGAGTCCGAGCTTGGTGAGCTCTCCGCCGCTCCCTTCCTGTGCGAAAGCCGCATCCGGAATAAAAGCAGCGAGTATAGCTACCCCGACTATCGAGAGAATCGAAAGTGCTGTTTTCATTTTTTACCTCCTTTTGTATAGTAGGTCATTTATTTCTAAATTTAGTGCCCGAATCCTATTCGATTTCGGCTTCATGCGCCGTGGCAAGGGATATGTATATCGCCGACAGCACGGTAAATATAAACGCCTGAAGAAAAGATACAAATATTCCGAGACCGATAAATATCGCGGGTATTATGTAATGAACCAGATTCGTGAAAACGCCCAGTATCAGGTGGTCTCCCGTAATGTTCATGAAAAGCCTCAGAGAAAGCGATACGGGGCGGACGAAGTGGCTTATCACCTCGATTACGAACATCAGCGGAGCAAGAAATATCACCGGCCCCGCGAAATGCTTCAAATAACCGAGCCCGTTTTCCTTAAACCCGTAAAAGTTATACATTACGAATATAACAAGCGCACAGGCCACGGGCACGTTGAAATTACCGGTCGGCGGCAGGAAACCGGGGATAATCCCCAGGAAATTCGCGAACAAAATGAAGAAAAAAGAAGCGCCCAGGAGAGGGAAATACTTCTTTGCGTTCTCTTTCGAGCCCAGCATGTTCGTGAACAAATCGAATAGAAAGTCGATTGTGAGTATCTCGAATATAGTCCTGATCGAGAACTTCTCATCAGGCAATACCGAACCTTCTTTTGAAAGAGCTTTCTTTACGGAGAACCCGGCGAGGGCAAGAAAAATAAGCACGAGTATCGAGCCGAGTATATAGTCGTATTGTCCGAGCCCCATCAGGGTAAACCAACTAAAGTGTTCCATCTTTACTCCCTCTCAAGCTTTCTCCGATTATGACGATGACGACACCCGTGACCCCGATAAAAAACCCGTATAAGTTCACTTTGGCAAATAAGAATAACGCCACTACTATCGCGATGAATACCGCCATTTTCAGTATAAATGCGAATATGCCGAAACCCTTCGGATATGAATTTGCGATGAGAGCGTTGACGAGAAACCTTATCGCCATGAAATTTGCGGTAAACAGGACCCCCCCCGCAGCGGTTCCAACGGCGAGATCTCTTGAGCCGATGAAATAGCAGACGACCATTAAGATTGCGGTTACCGCCAATCCGCTTCTTTCCACCCGTCCTATGCTCGGTATATTAATTAGACTCGCTGTCCTTTCCGTCATTTATCCGCTTTAACATCCTCAGAAGTATATTGAACCCCGCAAAACCGCCGGCTAACAATCCTAGCATCGTGAACCATGGAGTCTTGGTTCCGACCAGTTTATCGACGTATTCTCCTAGCAGTATCCCGGCTATGACCGAAAACCCGAGCTCAAACCCGATGGCGATAAACATCAGCCATTTATATTTTCCGCCACTCTTAACGGTAAGTCCCCCCTATAATCTCAGACCGCCTTAAGGGCTTTATACACGGCGTCAAGCGTACGATCGACGTCCCTGTCGGTATGGGCGAGCGAAAGGAAAACCGCCTCAAACTGAGAAGGCGGAAACATAATACCAGCCCTGAGTAAATTTTCAAAAAATTTCGAATACTTTTTTGTATCGCTTTTGAGCACTGTCCTGTAATCCACCGGATTCGGTTCCGTAAAAAAGAGCGTAAACATCGAATCCACCGAATTAACAGTAGCCTCAACACCGGCTTTTTTTACTAATTCCTTTATACCTTCGACCATATTGAGGGAGAGTTGCCGGAGCTTTTTATAATTCCCGGGCTCTTTCAATTTCCTGAGGGTCGCCAGCCCCGCGGCCATCGCGAGTGGATTCCCGGAGAGTGTCCCAGCCTGGTACATAGGGCCCAAAGGGGCTACCATGCTCATTATTTCCTTCTTCCCGCCAAACGCCCCCACGGGGAGTCCCCCTCCTATGATTTTCCCGAGACAGGTAATATCAGGAGTAACCCCGTATTTACGCTGGGCCCCGCCCATGCCGAGCCTGAACCCCGTTATGACCTCGTCGAAAATGAGGAGCGAACCCGAACCGCGCGTTATCTTCCGGAGACCCTCCAAAAAGCCGTCCGCCGGGGGGACAACCCCCATATTGGCTGCAACGGGCTCAATGATCACGGCTGCTATCTTCTCACCGTATTTATCATACAGCCCCCTCACCGAGTCGAGATCGTTATAATTCGCCAGTAACGTCTTTTCCGTAAATGATTCGGGGACGCCAAGGCTGCTCGGCGTTCCGAACGTAGTCGCCCCGGATCCGGCCTGAACTAGAAGGTAATCGGCATGCCCGTGGTAACATCCTTCGAACTTAACTATATAGTCCCTCTTCGTAAAGGCTCTCGCAAGGCGTACGCCGCTCATTGTGGCTTCGGTGCCGGAGCTTGTCATCCTGACCATATCGATAGAAGGAAAGGCTTTAACTATAATCCTGGCTAACTCTATCTCATCCTCACACGGAGCGCCGTAGCTGGTGCCCTTCTCGGCCGCTTTCTTGACCGCTTTAACCACAGCGGGCGCCGCGTGGCCCAGGATCAGCGGCCCCCAGGAGGACATGTAATCCGTGTATTTATTCCCGTCTGCGTCGTATATATATTGGCCCTTGCCCCTGGAGATAAAGACAGGCGTTCCCGATACGGCTTTGAATGATCTAACGGGACTGTTAACGCCGCCGGGCATAAGCTGTTCGGCGGTTTTATACAGTTTTTTCGATTTCGTGAGTCGGAGTTTCATTTCCGCAAACAGGAGTGGGAATCAAAAACAGCCTGTAGTAAACATGGATTATCCCAGGGTGTCAAGTAATTATGGACTATGGAAGCATATTGCCGGATAAAAAAAAGAGAGAAACCCCGTATCGGGGTTTCTCTCCGGAATTTAACCTCATCGTTCCGGTTACCCGGGAACCATGAGAAATCTCTTATATTCAAGCGATCAGGTCAAGCTTATATTTTAGTTGGCGTACTGAAATATAAGTCTTGCACCTACTTTCGCAGTCGGCGATGTTACTACGAAGTGAGCCCTTCTGTTAAGCTGATAGGCTTCTTCG
>JBGSVA010000094.1:0-35324 GCA_041753155.1 Thermodesulfobacteriota bacterium
GCGGGACTTCTCCTTACCACGGAAGCGCTCATAGCCGAGAAGCCGCAGTCGAAGGAAGAGATGGGCGGCGGAGGCGGCGGAGGGGGAATGGGCGGTATGCACCCCGGAATGGGCGGCATGATGTAATCCAAAATCCAAAAAAGAATAAAAAGAATATAAGACTCAAAGGCGGGCGTTCCCTCAAGGAATTGCCCGCCTTTTTTGTAATTAATCCGGTATATCCCCGGTTACGGAATTTAATTGCCGGCACCCCCTCTGAATGATAACGTTAGCCCCTTTTTAAAAAAACACATTTTGTGGTTACAATTTAACTTTCGGGAGCCATGCCGGACACGCCTCATTACGTAAATCACAGGAAAAGACTCAGGGAAAGGTTCCGCAAGTCAGGGGCCGACGGTATGCATGACTACGAGCTCCTGGAGCTCCTCCTCACGTTCTCGATCCCCCGAAGGGACGTCAAGCCCGTAGCCAAGAAGCTTATTAGCGAGTTCGGCGGACTCTCCGGGGTCCTCGACGCGGATCAGAAAAAGCTCGAGGAATTACGGGGCGTCGGATCGATGTCGGCTGCACTCATACGTCTCGTAAAAGAGCTCTACAACACATACCTCGCCGAGAACATGAAGAGGGGGGACGTTCTTTCTTCGCCCGAAACGGTCCTGAAATTCGTCCGGGTCAGGCTCTCCGGGATGACGAACGAGGCCTTCATGGTGATATATATGAATGTAAAGAACGAGGTTATCGACTATTCCATACTCCACGAAGGTACGGTCGATAACGTGGCCGTATACCCGAGGCGTATAATCGAAACCGCCCTCTCACGGCACGCCTCAGGGGTCATACTCGTCCATAACCACCCGAGCGGAAACCCGATGCCGTCGAGAGAGGACAAGGCCCTCACGAGAGAGATAGCGGACGCGGCCGGAACGCTCGACATAAGGGTGCTCGACCACATAATCGTCGGGAAGGACGGTTACTTCAGCTTCATGGAGAATGATCTGATATCAGCCGCGAAAACGTAGCCCGCGCTCAGGCATCGAACCGGGCGCGTACGGTTTCATTCAGAAATCGGGTAGTTTTAATAGACCGAGCGAGACATGGATACTTTAAACCCGGATACCGTCCGCCGTAACATTACGTCGCATAAAAAAGCGTTCTACCTGTCTATATTCACAGTCATATACAATTTTCTCGAGGGTGTTATATCTATAGTTGCGGGGACGGTTTCGGGGAGCATTGCGCTCGTTGGATTCGGTCTCGACAGTTTCGTGGAATCGCTTTCGGGGGGAATAATGATCTGGCGCTTCCGCGGGCTCGGGAACCTTTCTCACGAGGAAGAAGAGAGGATGGAGGCAAAGGCCGCAAAACTCGTGGCTTATGCCTTTTTTATCCTCGGCGCCTATGTTCTCTACGAGTCCTTGAAAAAGCTAATATTCCGCGAGCCGCCCGAGCCGAGCCTCATCGGTATAGTAATAGCGATAGTATCACTCGTCGTCATGCCGGTCTTGTTCTTTATGAAATACAGGATAGGGAAGTCTATCGGCAGCAGGAGCCTCCTCGCAGATTCGAAGCAGACGCTTGCCTGCTGCTACCTGTCCATAGCGCTTCTCGCGGGACTCGGGCTCAATTACAAGTTCGGGATATGGTGGGCCGACCCCGCGGCCGGAATGGTTATAGTCGGATTTCTGATCAGGGAAGGTTATGAAATTCTGAGGGAAGGGAAGACGGGCTGCTGCGGTATGTGATCGGGCTTACATAACCCTGACGATCATTACGCCCGTTAATATTAATCCTTTGAAAATGGCACACACACTATGTATATTTAGAACCTGCGATAAATATTCAATTTCGTTACCGAATAAAAATTACAATAAGGGATCAGGATGAAGGATAAAAATACGGATACCCCCGGGAAAGGGCAGTCGGGCTCGATCAGCATTCTCAGGTTCGTTCTGACATATGTGCTTCTCATGGGGGCGTTCTTTCTGCTTCTGGGACTTAAGCCCGTACAGGACGTGGTGGATATCAACGGCGGATATTCAAACGCCATAGTATACGTGACGGCGAAGATACTCGGCCTGATAGGAGTGACTTCCACGGTTCAGGGCTCCGTTATTCACCTTCCTTCGATCTCGCTCGACGTCCAGTTCGGATGCAACGGGCTTGAGGCGGTTATGATATATTCGGTCGCGGTCCTGACGTTTCCGGCTACCTGGAAAAACAGACTGCTGGGCATCGTGGCGGGATTTGCAGTCATACAGGTATTGAATCTCATAAGGATCGTAGCGCTCGCCTATGCCGGCGTCTATCACAGGGACCTGTTCGATTTAATACACATATATGTAGCGCAGGGTGTGATGATAGCGGTAGCGCTTGCGACTTTCGTGCTTTACCTGACCTACATGAGCCATGGACAAGGAAAACAAGAAGCCGTTATTTAGGTCCGTCCTCCTTAAGGCTTCACTCATATTTGTAGTCTCTTATATTATTTTTCTCCTCGTCTGGCTGGGCATTAAAGGCTATTACGGATTGGCGGTTACGACTATAGCCTCATATGCGATCACTCTATTCAAAGATGTCGATATAGTATCTATCCTGAGGCAGGGTGATATAGTCTCGGTCGGATTCATCCCCCAGAAGTTCGGCGTGGCTATATTAAAGACGACGATAGACGTTCCGATTTCGAATTACACTTTTAACGCCCCGCTCACGTTCGCGATCATGGCCGCTTTTTATCCGTTTTTAAAAAGGAAGTGGATATATCTGGAGGCGCTCGTAATCCTGCTCGTTGTCCATTTCCTGTTCGTATTTTCGCTCGAAGGGCAAGGGCTCACGTCAGAGCTCGAAAAACAGGGCTACGAAAAATCAAGCACAGCTACGCACATCTTCTGGGAATTCCTCTGGGGTTTTATTAACAATATGGTCGTCAGGTTCGAGCCTTTTTTGATAGGCGCTTATCTGTACTTCTTCAGGAACCGCGTGCCGGCAGTGAAACCCGCACAACAGAAGAAAGTGAAAAAATAAATATTGTCCCGGGGGAAATCATTTATTCGGGGCGCCGGATATTGCCCTGCTGAAAACGACCCCCAAATAATAAGTAACATAGATAAGCACGATTCCCAGGATAAAAGAGAGAAGGACTCCCGCAATATCCCCCGCGCCGTACTGACTGCCTGAAAAAAAGAGCTCGTCCGAAAGCTTGAAAAGGTCGTCGCTTCGCCATCGGTTGAGATCCAGCGAGGGTGAGAACAGCGCCCCGATCCGGGAGACGATTATAGACCCCATCTCGTAATAGTCACCGCTGAACGATATGAAAGGCGCGAAGGCAATGGGCAGCGAAATCCCGAGCCTGATCCCCGCTCCGAGAGGGGTCGAGCGCGAGGCTGACCTCAGGAGAGGGACGCCTACGAATACCGTCAGGAGAAATGGGAAAAAATCAGTCAGTAAATACGTGAGGTCGTTACCCCCCGTGTCGAACCCGGTGAGCTGCCCCGCGTATTCTGAGCCCGAGGAAACGAACGGGAATATTTTTTCTAATATCGCCCCTCCGTATTTAGGGCTTATCTCGAGCTCGGTCACCGTCCCGCCGCCCAGGATGCAGCCGAATGCGTGACACAGCTCATGAATGGGGACGTATATCCACCATGAGACGACGAATATCAGGACGAGGAGCGCGATATTGACGGGAGCAGATTTGCCGATAGCCCTGTCGAGACCTGAAAGAAAATCCTCGAACGGCAAGGTAAGGATGTATTTTAATTTCTTTAACATTGGGCGGCTGTTTCATCTTATCCAAAAATGATAATATTGTAAACGGATTCCAAATCTTATAGTCGTATGTTAAGTTAAATGCTGTAATACATTAATTAATACACATAACCTTCAAAAGTCATTGACAAAAATAATTTAAAGCAATAGAATTACTCCGGAGCCTGGAGAAAGGGAGTTATTGTCGTAAGGGCAAACTATTCGAATGGATAGGGCGCAAAGCCGACGGCCTAGGGGTAAAATAAGCCTAGGGCGGCGGGTTGCCGAAGAGAGGGAGGATGAGCCGTTCGTAAATTCCGCTCTTCTATTTAGAGAATCAGGCAGTCCTGGTGCGCCTTTTTGAGAATGTGCTGTCCGGAGTCTCGCGTGAGAAGAGCAGACTGCAGGGTACTCGATATCGGTTACCGCCTGATATGGGTCTTTTTATCACTGCCCCTGCTTATATTGTTATCCCCCGAAAATACCGCCGCAAATTCATATTATTATAAGAAAGATACAAACGGTGTCGTCTATTATACGAATATAGACCCGAAAAGCAGCGGATATAAAAAGATCGGCAGCCCGTGGGGCACATTCCGGGGCACCCCGAAGAGCCAGAGGGGATACCTCAACAAATACAAGTATTCCGATAAGTTCGACGAGCATATCAGCAGCACCGCCGGGTGGTACGGGATAGACCCCCTTCTCATAAAAGCCATGATAAAGGTGGAGTCCAATTTCAATCCCGAGGCGGTTTCGCCCCAGGGGGCTATGGGTGTGATGCAGCTCATGCCGGCGACGGCGGAGCGTATCGGGGTCTCGGACCCGTTCGATCCGGTCGAGAACATCGAGGGCGGGGTAAAATATTTCAGCATGCTTATGACCATGTTCAATAACAATACGACCCTCGCGATAGCCGGGTATAACGCCGGCGAGAACGCCGTCAAAAAATACGACTATAAAATTCCGCCTTACGAGGAAACAATCGAATACGTGAACAGGGTCTACGCCCATTACGATTATCTGAAAAAGCATCCGATGGAAAGAAATTTCGACTCTATGATCGCCGCCAGAAAGGACGGAGTTAAGACAGCGGGCACGTCTAAGAACTCGACCAAGAAATCGTTCGTATACGTCGAGACCCTCGGCACGGAGGGCACGAACAGCGGGCGGACCGCGGCTGTGGATTCCCGGAACAAGCCGGTGATGACCGTTAAAGCCGAAAATGTGGATAAAGAGCCTGTAAAGATGCCTGAAAAGAGCAATACTTCCCTATCCCGGATGAAACCTGTTACGAACACGGGCGAAGGGCAGTACGCAGTCCAGCTGGCTTCGTTCCCCGACCTCCGGATAGCGAGGGAAATGGAGGAAAGCCTCAAGTCGAAGACCTACCCCGCGTACATAGAGACCGTCGACCTGCCCGGCAAGGGGACCTGGTACAGGGTGAAGGTCGGCGGGTTTACTACGGAAGACGAAGCGAAGAGATACGGCAATGACATAATAACCGCGGAGCCCGACGTCAAATCCATCCTCGTCACACTGAACTGACCTTTTTTTCGTTCCCGCATTGCCTGATTCATGTCCCGATACCCGGCTTGGCTGTTAGCGCATTTAGCACAAGCGGGTCACCGGTATTCGCGGGAGGGCGGCGTCGGCGCGGAAGGACGACGGACTTGCCTCTATATACCATATAGATAATATATAAGTTATTTGGCCATTGCCCGCACCCAAGCGTTTATTCCCCTCATTTTATTATTGAAATAATTTACCACGGCCGGCCGAAAAGCCGTATCTTCCTTGACTATCACAATGCTTTTTTTTAAGATACTTAGAGAAGGTCTGGCAGTCCGGGCGCCCGCTTATTAAGGAGAGAATTTATGAAGCCTATTATAATGGCAATTTTGATAATAGCCGCTTTCGGGTTTTTCTTTTATAACGTATATAACCTTTTCAAGTTACTCCGTTTGGGAAAATACGATAACAGGTTCGATAACATAGGCGAGAGAGTGAAGCGCGTGCTCATTTACGTATTCGGCCAGAAAAGGCTCGTCACAAATTATAAATTCGCCGGCATCGAGCACTTCATGATCTTCTGGGGCTTCATAATAATCACGATCGGCACTACAGAGATACTCGTAAGCGGTGTATTCCCCGGATTCAGGCTGATCCCGGGCGGGGCGCATAACGTCTATGAATTCATACTCGATATAGTGCAGACCCTGGTCGTGATAGCGATAATAATGGGGATCATCAACAGGACTACGATCGCAAAGAGGAGGGAAGTGAACGGTCTCGACGCCGTGGTCATACTGGGGCTCATATTCGGGCTCATGGTCACTGCGCTCGGCACCATGGCCACGAACGTGGCGATGGGGGAAGCCGAACCTAAATGGCTCCCGGTCTCGAGCGCCATCGCAGGGGTTTTCTTTTCGGGAATGAGCGAATCCGGGCTCCGGTACTCCCACGAATTTTTCTGGTGGTTCCATGTCCTTATCGTCCTCGGCTTTCTCAATTACCTCCCGTATTCGAAACACAGCCATGTGTTCACGGCTATTCCGAACGTCTTTTTTCAGGACCTCGAGCCCAGAGGGGCGCTGAAGCCTATAGATTTCGAAAACGTTCCCGAGGACGTCGACCACTTCGGAGCGGGAAAAATACAGGATTTCACATGGAAGGACATACTTGACGCCTACACGTGCACAGAATGCGGAAGGTGCACCGACAACTGTCCCGCATGGCATACGGAAAAGCCCCTGTCGCCGAGGGAGATAGTGGTGAAGCTCAGGCATTACGCCTCAAGCGAAGGGAAAGCGCTATTGAACGGCAGCTCCTCAAACGTCGGGGAGGCCGCGACAATCCCCGGACCCGAATGGATAACCGAAGCGGAGCTCTGGGCATGCACGAGCTGTAACGCCTGCGTAGAGCAGTGCCCTCTCTTTATAGACCAGATGGGGAAGATCATGGAAATGAGGCGTTTCCTCACCCTCGAGGGTAGGCTTACGGGTTCGGCGGCCAAGACCTTACAAAAGCTCCAGCAACAGGGAAACCCGTGGGGATTCAGCGAAGGCGACCGCGCGAAATGGATATCGGGTTACGAGGGCGTGAACGTGATAGGCGAGAACGGGGTCGAGGACGCGTCCGCTTTCGATTATATCTACTGGATGGGTTGTTACGGGGGTTATGACCCCAGGGGCCAGAAGATCGCCCAATCCATAGTAAGCCTGCTTACCCAGGCTGGGGTCAGCTTTGCGGTGCTCGGGCCCAGGGAAAGCTGCACCGGGGACCCGGCAAGGAGGCTCGGCGAGGAGGCCCTCTATCAGATGCTCGCCACTCAGAATATAGAAACACTTAACGGGCTCAAGGTGAAGAAGGTTATTGCCAACTGCCCTCATTGTTTCAACACGATAAAAAACGAATACCCTCAGTTCGGCGGAAATTACGAGGTCATAAATCATACTCAGGTGCTGAACGATCTGGTGAAGCAGGGCAAATTAAAACCGACCAAAGAGATAAATCAGGGAGTCGCATATCATGACCCCTGCTATTTGGGCAGGTATAACAGGGTCTTCGACGAGCCGAGGGAATTGCTGCAGTCCATACCCGGTCTCAGGCTTATCGAGCTCGACAGGAGACGCGAGAAGAGTTTCTGCTGCGGAGCGGGAGGAGGGAAGATATGGATGGAGGAAGACGCCCCGAGGGTGAACTGGAACAGGTTCGAGGAAGTCGAATCTAAAAATCCCGATACCCTGGCCGTCGCGTGTTACTTCTGCGATACGATGTTCGAAGACGCCTCCAAGCACGCGGGCAACGATAAGATGCAGATCAAGGATATTTCCGTGATATTGAGGGAATCCGTCGAGGATGAGAGAAAGTCTTGAGACGGTTAGGGTGCAGCAGCTATTCGGGAAATAGCTGGTTATAATGATTAAATAAATAATAGAATATAAAATAGTGAAATCATGCCAGGTATTTCTCAAGACCAGTCCCGGTCTCTTTGTAAGATCATTTAATATAGTTAAGATTGATAGTCATGGACCGAATCTCGTGCCTGTTTCTCGACTCGGGCGGCGGGTGGTTCGGAAAGCATGAGAAGACAGGAACCTTCATGCGTTTCGGACAGCCGAGGGGGACATTTAGCGCCGAAGGCGGAGTCGTAACTATTAATACGGCTTCGGGCAAGGTACAAACAAATCGCGACCCGTTAACAATACTGGAAGGATTCCTGAGCGAAGGCTATATTGCCGCGGGATATATAGGATATGAGTACTCGACTTATACCGATTCGGATTTTACCCCTGAACGCGTCAAAGAGGGCGACAGATACCCGGATCTCGAATTTCATCTCTACCGTGAAGACGATATGGTCACGGGAGATATCTCTGATTTCAGGCGCATAGTCGGAAGCGATATCGCCGGGACCGCAGACTTCCTCGATGCCCCCAATCACGTCTTAAGCCCGCCTGAGCCCAATATGAGCAGAGACGAATACCTCGATATGGTCGAGACGGCAAAAAGATACATCAGGGACGGGGACATATATCAGATCAACCTTTCTCAGCGCTTTACTGTCGATACAAGGATATTTCCGGTCGAATGCTTCCTGCGTATGTTCCACGTGCAACATGTGCCATTCGGATGTTATATCGACTTCGGGGACTTTCAGTTGTGCAGTGGATCGATGGAGCTGTTTTTGAGGAGGAGAGGGGAGGTATTGACTACGGGACCGATCAAGGGAACTGTGGAAAGGGGATTAAATCCCGAGGCCGATACTATAAAGAAGGCAAAGCTTGTGAGCAGTGAAAAGGAGAGGGCGGAAAATCTGATGATCGTGGACCTCATGAGAAACGACCTCTCCAGGGTCTGCAAGGCTGGTTCGGTCAAAGTCACGAGGCTTTTCGACGTGGAAACGTACGCGACCCTCCACCAGCTCGTATCCGAGGTTGAGGGTAGGCTCGCAAATGGTATAGGAGTCAGCGGGATAATAAAGAATACATTTCCTCCGGGCTCCGTGACTGGGGCTCCTAAGAGGAGGGTACTCCAGTTAATAGACAGGCTTGAGCCCCACCGGAGGGGGCCTTACTGCGGGGCGGCGGGCGTGTTTTTTCCTGACGGCGACTTCACGCTGAGCGTCGGCATAAGACTGCTGATTACGGACCCGGGGAAGGCTACGTTCTGGGTCGGGGGCGGTATCGTATGGGACTCTGACCCCGCTAAGGAGTATGAGGAAACGCTGTTAAAATCCATGGCTATAAAAAAGGCGCTCGGACTCCATGAGTAAGAACAGTGTACGACAATTTATAAACATGGGAAATAGTTGAATTGGAACAGGTGTTTATAAACGGTGAAAGGGTAGAATCCCGGATTCCGCTGAGGGCATTATTTTTCGGGGAAGGGCTTTTTGAGACATTCCGATATAAATCCCGAATGCCTTTATTTTTCGATAGACACTATGACCGCATGGAGCGGGGTGCCCGGCTCCTCAGAATTCCGTTTGCGGAGAGGGATCATCTTGCCGGTATCGTGAAAAGTGTAGTAGAAAATTCCGGGATTTCGGACGCATACGTGAAGATATGCCTCCTTTCGGACGGGGCCCTCAACTACTATAACGACGCGGCGAGAGGGGATATAGCGATAGTCGTGAGGGGTTACGATCCCCGGACAGAGCCTGTAAGGGTGTGTATCAACGAATTCAGGAGGATCTCCGACTCGCCTATCCATAGTGTTAAGTCATTGAATTACCTTGAAAATATAATCGCACGGAGAGAAGCTCGACTGAAGGGCTATGACGAAGCGGTCTTCCTTAACGAAAGGGGGGAGATTGCCGAAGGCACTGCAAGCAACATTTTCTGGGTCGATAAAGATACCCTTTACACCCCGTCCGTTAACTGCGGCATACTGCCGGGCATTATCAGGGAAATTCTGATAGATTCTGCGAATACCCTCGGCCTCGGGGTAGAGGAGGGCGGGTATTATCCCGAATCTATGACCGGCGCTCGATTCGCCTTTCTGACTAATTCGCTTTCGGGGTCAGTGCTCATTTCGAGGCTGGGGAATACGGAATTTCCGCTCGATGACGGGCTCTATAAAACTATAAAAAAACGGCTGCTTACGGGGCTCGGATGGGTGTAAATTCTGACCCGGCAATTGGGATTTAATGCTGTGATTTCTCAACTTGCCGAAAAACAAAGAAAAATTGAAAAATCGTGGAAGGATTGTGGATAAAAATAGGGGACATGGCAATAAAAATAGCGCAACCCCTTGTTATTATTAAATAAACCCTCTTAATATGGGCTTAATAAACATGAAGATATTTATCCACAATTGTGGATGTTTCACGTGAAACATTCATAACACCCTATTTCCCAATGCAAAATTTGCTGAATATCCTGCCAAGGATGTCTTCGGTTGTGACCTCGCCCGTTATTTCACCGAGGGAGTCGAGGGCGGTCCTGAGCTCGAGGGCGAGGAACTCCGGCGAATCCCCATTTTCCAGGAGCTTGAGGAAAGATGTGAGTCCGTACGCCGCCTTTTCGAGGGCGAGTTTATGCCTGAGCTCTGTCAGAATGATCTCGCTGCCGTCTGTATGGGGATTCCCGCCGGTCAGCAGCCCCCTGATTGAATCCTTCAGCTCTTCTGTCCCGGTGCCGAGCTTGGCCGAGGTATGAACAATTCTATCCGGATGAACTATAGAGGGTAGGGCTTCCGACGTCAATTTGACCCCTTTATCGGATTTATTGAGTATGAAGATGGCGCTCTTGCCGGCGGCGCCTTGTAATACATCCATGTCGTCGCTGTCGAGCGCCTCGCTTCCATCGAGCACTACGAGCAGAAGCTCTGCCTCCTCCGCCTTTTTCTTCGCGAGCCTGACCCCTTCGTGCTCAATCTCGTCGTATGTCTTTCTGATTCCGGCTGTGTCGATCAGCACAAGGGGTATCCCTCTTACGTCGATGCTCTCTTCAATGAAATCCCTTGTCGTGCCGGGCATCGGGCTCACTATAGCCCTTTCCTTCATCAAAAGCATGTTCAGGAGGCTCGATTTCCCAACGTTCGGCTTTCCGAGTATGGCGGTCTTCACGCCGTGCTTGATGATGCGGCCTTCCTCGTATGTGTCCAGCAGGCTATGTATGCCCGAAATCAGGCTATTTATGCCGCTTACGATGACTTCTTTGGCGGCGGGGTCTATTTCATCCTCGGGAAAGTCCACCTGTGCTTCTATTTCGGCCAGTATGTCGAGAGTCAGTTCCTTGAAAGCCGCTATCTTCTGCGAGAGTGCCCCTTCGAGCTGGAGCTCGGCCTGTTTTAATCCCTCGTCCGTGCGGGCATTGATGATGTCGGAGACGGCCTCGGCCTGCGTAAGGTCCATTTTGCCGTTTAAAAACGCCCTGAGCGAAAATTCCCCCGGGTTTGCCGGCCTTATGCCCAGGCTGAATAGTATCTCGAGTATTCTCTTCGGAACCAGGTGTCCGCCGTGCGAATGGATTTCTATGACGTCTTCCCCCGTGTAGGAATTGGGGGACCACATTGCTGCGCATAGAACCTCATCTGCAATACCTTTCGTGGCGGGGTCAATTATATATCCGTGGTATAGACGGTGAGACTTAAGCGTCCTCCCTTCGATATTTTCCCGTCCCGGTCTGAAAATGAGTTCCAGGATCTCGGAGGATTTAGACCCGCTGACCCTGATTATCGCTACGCTGCCGCTGCCGGGCGGCGTGGCGATAGCTGCGATCGTATCTTCGTTCGGGAATGGATGCCGGTTCATCAGGTGGATAAGGTAACATAATAGCCCCGGAGGCGCTATTATCTATTATTTGTTCTTTGATACCGGTTGGTTAGGTTAGATGCGAAATATCTGGATCCCTACTCGTCGGGGAAGCGAAGGGGATCGCCCTTAGCTTCCCCGGACAGGGTGGGCTTCCGGATTGAGGAATTAACAAGGTGTTCTCTTTATTTTGCGACCCTTGCCTTACTTTTTTCATTCAGACCCGCAAGCGTGTCCATCGCGATGCTAGTATGGGCGAAACAGGCGCCCGCTGACATGACCATGCCGACATTGATCGCTTCGGCCATTTGCTCTTTGGTGATCCCGGCGCTCCTCGCGTCCTTTACGCAGCCCCTGATGCAGTACGGGCACTTCGTCATGTGCCCGCAGGCGAGCCCGATCAACCCTCTCTTGAAGTCTTTACTAAGCGCGCCCTCTGCGAATACCTTCTTCGTGAACTCCTTAAAGGCTTCGGAGTTGTCTCCGCTGCATTTACTGAATTCGTTTATCTCTTTGGTTATATCCTTCTTAAAGAAATGTCCTTCGGTTAGAGGGACGTTGTGCTCAAGCGCGTCATGGGCTTCAAACGCTATGCTCGAGTACGCATAGGGCCCTCCCATGGCGAACCTGAATGCGACGTAGATTGCTTCGATGATCTCCTGATCCGAGGCTCCCAGGTTTTTGGATAGCCTGACCCTCGATCTTATGCAGTAAGGGCATCTGGTTATGTGAGCCCCGGCGACAGCTATGAGCTGTTTTTCCTTTTGCGTAAGGGCGCCGTCCGCAAATACTCCGTTGTGAAGGGTCATCCACGCCCCGTGGAGCTCAGGGTTTAATTCTTTGAAAAGCGCCATATCGCTCGATATATCGCTCTTAAATAAATATTCCGACATATTAAACCTCCTTGTGTTTTTATCAGGCGGCTTTTAAAAGCCTCATTATAGTCTCGCTCCCTGAAGAAAGCGGTTCTATGGACCTGTGTGTTTTAACCATCATAATCGCCCCTTCCAGGTGTGAAAGTATCAATTGGGCGACTACTCCCGGGTGAAGGTCACTGCGAAAGTCCCCTGTGCTCATACCCTCGTTTATGCATTCTTCGATGACCTTTTCCCAGGAGTTAAAAAACGCCGATAGTTTTTCCCTGAAATTTTCGTTCGATCCGCTCATTTCGATCGCCATATTCCCGAATGGGCATCCCTTCGGATTCTGTAAGTCTCTGTGGAATGTTTTGACCGAATTATAGAACTCGACAAGCCTTCCGGACGGGCTGAGAGATTTATTGCCGAGAGTTTTCATCAGCACATCCGCTTCATATTGTTTTATGAATCTTTCGAGTATTATCAGACCTAATTCTTCTTTGCTCTTAAAGTGATAGTAGAAATTGCTCTTCGTTACACCGCTCTTTTTAAGTATCTCGTCTACCGATGTCTGCTGAAAGCCGTATTCGTGGAAGAGCTCTTTTGCGCTTGCGAGTATCTTTTCTTTGCTTTTATTCAAATCGACTTCCTCCGCATGCTTTTATTCAATTTCGCCCTCATGTTTAGTACTGACTGGTTAGTTCTAATAATATACTTTTTGAATATCTGTGTCAAGGGTTTTTTAGGGCGGGTATCGATTGCCCTGCTTGATCGGTACGAGCGCATCAAAGTGAAACTTATCTGTATATCGATCGAGGTGGGGGGAAGAATGTCATAATACGCCGAAGCTTAATTTTAATGGCGATTCGGGGTAGAAGCCCTGACCGGGTACATCAAGGTTCTTCGCCTGCAGGAGTACTTTGAAGCTATTTCCCATGGACCCGGGAAGGAAGAGGTTCTTTATGGCCGTATTCCTGCCGTGTGCTTCTCGGTCAGACGGGCTGTCCTGCCCGGATTGTATTGTCATTATATCCAGCACGCCCCAGTCGATGAGGAACTGACCCTGCGTGGTGTATTTAATAGTTTCAAGTCCCAGAGATTCGCCTACCCTTATCAGGTTGCTGAAATCCACATGGGCCGTGATGTCCTGCCTGCCTATGTTGATGTACGGGTTTTCGCCGATCGTATGCTTATGCATGCACTTATATGTGCCCTTCATTCTTTCTGGACTGAACAGCTCGGGTGCGAGGAACCCATAGTCTATTGTCAGTATGAAGCCCTTCCCAATCAGCTTCTGCGCCTCGCCAAGCCATCTGCCGGCATTTAGATTTACCTCGGCCTCCTGGCCCTCGCGAAAGCAGGTCTCGTAGCCGTTAAAGTATTCGCCGAGCCCCGGCGTGCCCGGCTCGTCGATGACCTCTTCGAATTCACCCGCCCTGAGAGTAACGAAAACCTCCTTCATAGCGCCTCCCGTGAATCTGACCCTATGGAAGGGAAGGGCGTCCAGTAGCTCGTTCGATAAAATAACTCCGCCTGCCCGCCCGGTGTCCGGTTCGGTTAGAGAGGACTCGAATTTGATCTTCGTCCCGTGTTTGCCGGGCGCCATGTCCGCCGCCCCCGGCCCACGCATCCCTCTTTCTATTATCAGGTAATCCGTCTTCTCGTAGCATTCCGGGTGGTTCCGCGCGAGCGAATCGAGTATGTCCGCAGCGAGGGTCCCGGTTCCCCCTCCGAACTCGATAACCCGGAGACGGGGCTCGTCTATCAGGCTCCCGGATTTCTCTATAAACCCTGCCAGCACCTCGCCGAAAGCGGGATCTACACTTGGACTCGTATAGTAGTCCCCGCGCTTCCCGATCCTGGTCTCTCCCGACGTATAGTATCCGAGCCCGGGGTGGTAAAGCGCCTTCTCCATGTATTCGGAAAAGGTCAGCCTGCCTTTTATTTCGATCTCAGATTTTATTATTTCGGCTAAAGGGTTCATTTCCATGTTGCAAGTCTCTGGAGTAAATTATATCCGGCATAAATTTTATCACAGCGCCTCGGACAAAGGCGGACGGACATCAGATGGAGGAATATGGTCTGGCTATTTAAACCTGTCAAGATACTCGCCTTCGTAATTCTGGTAGTTACTTTCCTCTTCATATCGTTCTGCGTCGATCTGGTCGTAGGCAACAAAATGGTGAAGCTCAGGTATTTCTCCCGCATATCGTCCATATATCTCAGGGCCGCGCTCATAGTGCTCGGCGTAAAGGTCAGACTGAGAAATGTCGATAAGCTCGTGAGCGGAAAAGAGAATCACCTCATAATCTCGAACCACCTTTCTTACTTGGACATCTTCGTGATTTTCTCCAACGTCCCCGCGGTGTTCATCGCGAACTCCGAGCTCGAGGATACGTTCCTGCTGGGAACCATCATCAAATACTCGGGAGGCGTCTTTGTAGAGAGGCGGAACAGGTCGCGTCTCCTGCAAGATATGCGGCATATAAGAAATATACTACATATGGGATTCAATGTCGTCCTGTTCCCGGAGGGGACGACGTCGGACGGCGAGGAGGTCAGGCCCTTCAAAACCTCCTTTCTCGATGCACAGGCGGGGAGCGGCGCCCGAGTCCTGCCCCTCTGCGTCAGGTACAGGAAGATAAACGGAGAAGATATAGACTCCGGGAACGGACGGCTCGTTTATTTTTACGGCGATATTACATTCTACGAGCATTTTTTCAGGCTCCTGAACTTGAGGTCGATAAGCGTCGATCTTACGGAGCTCGAGGTAATACCGCCCGGCAACACGAGAAAGGAATCGGCTAAAATCGCCTTCGAACGAATAAGCGCGGTGTATAGAGAGGGATTCGGCGGGTGAGATTCGATTGTGCCCGAGGCTTGGACGTCCTTGCCTTATCGGACCTCTGACCGGGAGCCCGGCGCGCTCCTTCTTGCTCTAATACGATAGGTTAGTTATGATAGAAAATCCCAAGACGGGAGAAACAAAGGAGAATTTCAGATGGATTTGAAGTGGGCGAAGAGAATAGCGGACCTTCCGCCATACCTGTTCGCAGAACTTGACGCAAAAAAGAGCGAGATGAGGGCTAAGGGGGTGGACATCATAGATTTAAGCGTCGGCGACCCGGATATTCCTACACCCCGGCACATAGTCGAGGCATTGAAGAGGGCAGCCGATGACCCGCAAAACCACAGATACCCCTCCTATGAGGGCATGCTCTCGTTCAGGGAGGCGGTAGCCGATTGGTATATGGAGCGGTTCGGGGTGGAGCTCGACCCAAGGAGCGAGGTCGTGGCCCTGATCGGCTCAAAGGAGGGTATAGCGCACACTCCTCTTGCCTTCCTCGACCCCGGGGACATAGGTCTCTATACGGATCCGGGATATCCCGTTTACCCGACGTCGATAAGTTTCGCGGGCGGGGTTCCGTATGCGGTCCCGCTTCTCAAGGAGAACGGATTCCTCCCCGATCTCGGCTCTATTCCGGAGGATATCGCGAAGAAAGCCAGAATAATGTTTGTGAACTATCCGAACAACCCGACTGGGGCTGTCGCGGGCGGGGACTTTTACGAGGAACTTGTGGATTTTGCCGTCAAATATAATATCCTTATATGTCACGACGCCGCCTATACTGAAATGGCGTATGAAGGGTATAAACCCTCCAGTTTCCTCCAGTTCGACGGCGCCAAGGAAGTCGGGATCGAATTCCATTCCCTGTCAAAGACGTTTAATATGACGGGATGGAGAATTGGTTTTGCGGTTGGCAACAAGAAGGCGATCGGGGGGCTCGGGAAGATTAAGACGAATATAGATTCGGGCGCTTTTCAGGCCGTTCAGGTCGCTGGCATAGAAGCATTGAAAAATTACAGAATCGGCCTCGATGATAGAATAAAGATATTCCAGGAGCGAAGGGATATTTTTTGCAGAGGTCTCGACGAGGCCGGTTTGAGCTACAATAAACCCATGGCCACTTTTTACGTATGGTTTGAAGTCCCCGAGGGGTTGTCGTCCAAGGATTTCTCTGCAAAGCTTTTATCCGAAACCGGAATTGTCGTAACCCCCGGTACGGGATTCGGAAAATACGGCGAAGGCTATGCGCGTGTTTCCACCACGTTCAATACGGACAGAATAATTCAAGCTGTAGACAGGCTAAAAGAGGCAAAATTCTGATCCTATCCGGAAGGAAAAGGCAGCGGGAAATGAGAAGTGGAATATTTTATTTTAGCTTCTAAGATAATTGTGACAGTCCTATATGCCGTAACGCTGATGCTTCTTTGCATATTCGGTCTGCACCGGTATTACCTTTCATACTTATATAAAAAGAATAAGCATAAAAAGCCCGTCCCCTTTTCCAGGTATGAGAACCTTCCGGTCGTCACGATACAGCTCCCTATTTATAATGAAATGTATGTGGTCGAGAGGCTGATCTCCTCGGTCTGTAAAATCGACTACCCGAGGGAACTGCTCGAGATTCAGGTGCTCGACGACTCGACCGATAAGACGGTGGAGATCGCGAGCAGGTGTGTAAATCAATTTAAAGGGTCGGGGATCGATATTGTATATATACACAGGGAGAACCGGGAGGGCTACAAGGCGGGAGCATTGAGGGAGGGGCTCAAAAGGGCGAAGGGTGAGCTCCTGGCGGTATTCGATGCGGACTTCATTCCCCCGCCCGAATTTCTCAGGAATACCGTGGATTTCTTCTCCGATCCCGGAATAGGCATGGTCCAGGTAAGGTGGGGGCATGTTAATCTTGACTATTCCACGCTGACGAAGGCTCAGGCGATACTCCTCGACGGGCATTTTATGATAGAGCAGACGTCGAGGTACAACGGCGGGATGTTCTTTAATTTCAACGGTACCGCGGGCGTCCTGAGGAAAGAATGCATAGAAACCTCGGGCGGGTGGCAGCACGATACGCTTACCGAGGACCTCGACCTGAGCTACAGGGCCCAGCTTGCAGGGTGGAAACTGGTATACCTCCGGGATATGGTCGCGGATGCCGAGCTCCCCGTAGATATGAACGCCTTTAAATCACAGCAGCACAGGTGGGCGAAGGGCGGGGTCCAAACTGCCATAAAAATACTCCCTGAAATTTTCAAAAGGAAGGACCTTTCGTTCAGGATCAAGTCCGAAGCTTTCTTTCATCTCTTCGGCAATATTTCGTATTTACTCCTCCTGGTCCTCTTTCTGCTGATGTTTCCCATGGGTTTTTTCTGGAGCAAGATCGGCTGGGACAGCGGTATATTGGTAAATGTATTCGCCATCACGGCGGGAACGCTCAGCTTCGTGCTTTTCTATATAATCACCGTGAGAGAGGTTCACGGTAAAAATTGGCTCGCCTATCTGAAGTATGTTCCGCTGGCGATATCAATCGGTGCGGGTATGGCGGTCAATAACTCCAAGGCGGTGCTGGAGGCGCTCTTGGGTAAGAACTCGGAATTCAGGCGCACTCCGAAATTCGCCGTTACATCGAGGAACGACAACTGGCGCTCGCGTAGCTATGTGGCCTCTAAAGAAGCGACCGCAATCATAGAAATCGCTTTCGGCGTGATGTTTTTTCTACAGACCCTTCTCGCCATATATATGGGATACATTGGATGGGTCCCGTTCCTCCTGCTCATCCAGTTCGGATTTTTGTATACCGGGCTTCTTTCGATCTTTCACGGTACCGGCAAAAAGGGCGCCGCTGCACACATAAATCCGATCATCCCGGAGCCCGCGCTTCAGAGGGAGAAGGATTTTTAATACGGCAGGTTTGAGACGGGGCGGTACGCGGCGTATCCCCCGACACGGGTACGATCGAAACGGGGGAGAGGGTGTTAACTGTTTCTCTGTCGGGGAGTGAGCCAGCTTGTTCAGCATCTGCCGGATCACAATGTTGACTTTTAGGAAAATTATTATCCATACTAAACTTCCAAAACGGGTGTAATCGGCGGCTAACGTATGAGGATCTGTACACTTGCAAGCGGCAGTTCCGGGAACTGTCTTTACGTGGAATCCGGGGAGACGAAGATACTCGTCGATGCGGGAATAAGTCTGAGACAGATCGGTCTCAAGTTGAGGAAACTGGATATGGAGCTATCCGAAATCGATGCCGTTATAGTCACCCACGAGCATTCCGACCACACGGCGGCTCTCCGGAATATCGGGGTGCCGGTTCACGTCGCAAGGGCCACGGGACATCTTTGGTCCAATAAAGTGAGCACTCTCAGGGAATTCGATACCGATACATCTTTTATGATAAAGGACCTCTCGATTACGCCCTTCTCGGTGCCTCACGATGCCCTGGACCCGGTCGGTTTTTCTATAGAGTCGGGGAAAGGAAAGAAAATCGGCGTGGTAACGGATATAGGCTCGGTTACCGCTCTCGTCAGGGAGAGGCTCAGGGGTTCGGACGCCCTGGTAATCGAATTCAACCACGATAACGATATTCTACTGTACAGTCACTATCCCTGGGATTTAAAACAGAGGATCAGGGGACGACTGGGCCATCTTTCCAATCACCAGGCTTCGGAGCTCCTTTCGGACCTTGTCCATACCGGGTTGAGACACGTCGTTCTGGCCCACTTGAGTCAGGTCAATAACAGACCCGAGGTCGCATACGAGTCCGCATCGAGCGCGTTGAGGAAAATGGAAGAGGGGACGGGGGTGCAAATTTCAGTTGCTCCGAGAAAGACGCTGGGGGAGGTGCTGGCGATTTGATTCCAAGATATTCGAGACCCGAGATGTCCTCCATCTGGACCGACGAGGCTAAGTACGCCAACTGGCTCAGGGTGGAAATCGCCGTATGCGAGGCCTGGGCCAGGTACAAGAAGATACCGAAGAAGGCCGTTGAGACGATAAAAAAGAAGGCGGGTTTCGACGTCGCGAGGATAAATGAGCTTGAAAAAGAGCTGAAGCACGATGTTATTTCGTTCCTGACTTCGGTTTCCGAGCATGTGGGCAAGGAGTCGAGATATATCCATCTCGGTCTGACGTCCTCAGACGTTCTCGACACCGCGTTCGCCCTTCAATTGAGGGATTCTGCGGATTTAATCATCAAGGATTTGGAAGCCGTAATTAAAATACTGAAAAAACAGGCATTTAAATATAAAAAGACGCCGATGATCGGCAGGACGCACGGAATCCATGCGGAGCCCAGAACTCTCGGTCTCGTCTTTGCGCTCTGGTACGACGAAATGAGAAGGAACCTGGAGCGGATGAAAAGGGCGAGGGACGTCGTCAGCGTGGGTAAGATATCGGGCGCTGTGGGTACTTTCGCGAATGTCCCGCCGGAAGTTGAAGAGGACGCCTGCAGACGCCTCCGTTTAAAGCCTGCGCCGATATCTACACAGATAATACAGCGCGATATCCACGCTGAATATTTTCTTACCCTTTCAATAATAGCGTCTTCCATCGAAAAAATTGCCCTCGAAATAAGGCATTTTCAGAGGACGGAGCTGCTTGAGCTCGAGGAGCCCTTTACGGAGGGTCAGAAGGGATCGTCCGCGATGCCACATAAGAGAAACCCCGTGCTTTCCGAGAATCTGTGCGGGCTTGCCCGGGTCGTACGCTCTTACTCCATATCTTCGCTCGAGAACATACCCCTGTGGCATGAGCGCGATATCAGCCACTCGTCCGTCGAGCGCGTGATCGGCCCGGACAGCACAATCCTCATCGACTTCATGCTCGCAAGGCTTGCTTATCTTATAGACGGCCTTCAGGTCTATCCGGAAAATATGGAAAAAAATATATGGCTCACCCGCGGTCTCGTTTTCTCGCAGAAGGTACTGCTTAAGCTGGTTGGAAAAGGCATGTCGAGAGAGGACGCCTACAAACTGGTTCAGCGTAACGCAATGGAGTCGTGGAAGGAGAAGAGTGACTTCCTCGGGCTTCTGCTGAGCGACCGGGAGGTAACCGGCTTATTAACTAAAGAGGAAATTACCGAATGTTTCGATGCGACTGCGGACCTCAAGAATGTCGACAGGATATTCGAACGTGTCTTTTCATAAATTAAAATTGAATGTTTCTGGATACTAGCGGCATTTTCGACCAGAGGAGATTATGTTGCTTTCTCAACATTCAGTGGTATAGTTTTAGCTATCCAAACCAAAGGAGGCATGTATGAAGTTTAAATTTTTGACTTCGGCACTACTTACAATAGCGTTCATAATTGTAGGAAGCCAGGCATTCGGTCAGGAAATATCAAAGGAAGAAAACGCCCGACTCCAGACGTTTTTCAAGAAAAATTTCGGTGCGAACCTGGCACCCGATACTGTTATAGAGATTAAAGGAGTGGAGGAAAGTTCCATTAAGGGGCTTAAGAAGGGTACGTTCGTTATCAATACCGCTCAGGGTTCGCAGGAAGTCGGTTTTGTGATGAGCCAGGACGGAAAGTATTTACTAATGGGCAACATGGTGGATACGTCCGGCTTTAAAGTAACGGCTATAAAAAACATTAAGCAGGGCGCTATCCCGATTCCCAGGGGCGAATTCCCTGTTCTGATGACGACCGACGGAAAGTTTCTTATCATCAATAGCGAGATCATAGACGTCTCGAAGTTCAAGGATTCGAAGCTTGCCGGGTTTAAAGAGGGCTCGTTTAACATGGGGGGCCGTCAGACAGTACCTGTCTTCATCGGCGGCAACGGTAAGTTCCTTGTTCTAGGTACCGAGATATACGACACGACAGTCGACCCGCACAAAGAAATAATGGAAAAAATATCGCTGAAGGGTGTGCCTACGAAGGGGGCCGAGAAAGCCGAGATAGTCATAGTGGAATATTCCGACTTTCAGTGCCCATTCTGTAAGAGAGGAAAGGACATGCTCCCTCAGATATTAAAGGAATATGACGGCAAGGTTAAAATAGTCTTTAAACAGCTGCCCCTCAAGAATCATAACTGGGCGATGCCCGCCGCTATTGCTTCAGTGTGCGCGTATGAGCAGGGCAATGATAAATTCTGGGCTTTCCATGACAAGCTTTTCGATAGCCAGAAGGATATCACGCTTGAGAACTCGAAAGATAAATTCAATCAGTATGCGAAAGATGTCGGGCTCGATACGAAGAAATTCGATGCATGCCTCAATTCAAAAGAAGTAAAAGCGGAAGTCGAGGGTCAGATGAAGGAAGCTACCGAAGTAGGGGTGCAGTCCACGCCGACTTTCGTCATCAACGGCATGATAGTCCCGGGCGCTAACCCGGAGGGCCTTAAGTCCGCTATAGAAATTCAACTTTCGGAAGGTTCCTGATACTGTACGTAATAGGTCCTGCTGCGTCCTATCCCGATTCGAGATGTAAAATCAGAGTAAATATTCTGATGGATCGGGTTAGGGCGCATTTTTTTGTGCATCATATACAATATCTTCCATAGTTTATTCTGTTCCTGACACCGATGAAATGCCCGTCGTGCGGATATAACAGTTTTGATCATCTCGCACTCTGTAAAAAATGCGGATCCCCGCTCAATGCTGCCGCGGCGCCTCCCGAGTCGGAGTCCGGGAAAAAGGCCCGCAAAAAATCCCGCGGGCGGGCGGGAAACGACTCAGGCGAACCCCTGACCGGCGAGCTGTTCCTGGACATACCCATCCGGGAGGCGAATGCCGAATCATACGCGGAGTCCGGCCAACCGGCGGCTCCCCGGCATAAACGGACGGACGGACGCGACGGTGATTTACCCCCTGAATCTTATGAGCTGTTTCCCCTCTCTAAAGAAGTTGATACGTCGAGATACGGGGAAGAAGGGCCGGAAGGCCCGTCCCGCGCCGCTCCGGGCTCTGTGCCTGTCCCGGAAGAAGACCTCCCGGATTTGAGACAGGACCCGTTTGCTGTCATCAATGACGAGGAGGCGCTTTACGAACGGGATTCGGGAAAGATCGCCGGATATTATGAGCGGGAGTCGGATGTATATAACCTTGCCGGATTTATCTCCCGCGCCTTTGCCATGATTATCGATATCGCTATCGTCTCCCTGATCGCGCTGCTCGCGGTAATTGCGGGTTTGGTTATCGTATACGGTTTTAACTTCGGGGCATACGGCTCGGCGGACATAATGCTGCCGCTGTACCTGGTCCTTTTCCTGCTCTCATCCACCTATTTCGTATTCCTGCACGGTTACGGAGGGAAGACAGCGGGAAAGGCGTTATTGGGTATAAAATTGATAAACAACGAGGGTGAGGGAGTGGGTCTTTGGCAAGCGTTCGTAAGATGGATCGGGTATTACATTTCGGGAGTTTTTTTATTCGCCGGATTTTTGTGGTCCTTGGTAGATTCCGAATGCCAGACCTGGCATGACAAAATCGCCGGCACCTACGTCGTAAAAGATTGAGGCAATGATGCAGCATCTCAATGAATTAAATGTCAGAATATCGGAAAACAGGGAAAAAATAGAATCCTGGGTCAGGGGCAAGGCCGAAAAGGAATTTATTCCGCTCTACTCCTCGGTCGACGTGAGGGTATCCAATCACAAGATCGCTCCCGTCGATACGAATATTTTTCCTGCAGGGTTTAACAACCTGTCTCAGCCTTTCAGGGACCGGGCGTCCGGGCTTTTTAAGGACTATTTCCTCCGCAAGTACCCGAAGGTCAGAAACATACTTATCATCCCGGAGCTCCATACGAGAAACCCTTTTTACTGGGAAAACATCTTTGTGCTTAAATCTATCCTCGAGAAAGTGGATTATGAGGTGGAAGTCGGGATAGTGAGCGATGACTTTACCCAGGAAGAGGCAAGCTTCCGTTCTCAGAGCGGAGAAGAGGTTGCGGCGTATAAGGTAATGAATGAAAACCACAGGATATTCACGTCCAAAATGTCCCCGGACCTGCTCCTCATCAATAACGATTTCTCGGAGAAATGCCCCAAGACCCTGAAAGATATTATCCAGCCGGTCGAGCCGCCGGTTGAGATAGGCTGGCACACGAGGAGAAAGAGCGTTCATTTCGAGTATTATAACAAGCTCGCCGGGGAAGCCGCCAGGCTCATAGGCATTGACCCGTGGATTATTTCCATCGATACGGTTTCCCTCGGGGGCATCGACTTCGATAATCCCGGGGACAGGGAGAAAGCCGCGTCGATTGCGGACTCGATGCTGGACGGGCTCAGGAAGGTCTATAGCGGGAAGGGCATACCCCAGGAGCCCTATCTGTTCATAAAGAGCAACTCCGGGACATACGGTATGGCCGTCATAAGCGTCTCGAACGGCGATGAGATACGCGGACTTAACGCAGAGGGCAGGAAGCGGATGAGGGTGAGTAAAGGGGGGAAGCCCGTAAGGGATATCGTGATCCAGGAAGGGATACCGACTGCGCTCAAATGGGAATCGGGCGCTTCGGCCGAGCCCGTATTCTATCTCATCGAATCCAAAGTGGCCGGGGGCTTCCTGAGATTGAACAGGGGTAAAGACGACCATGAAAATCTTAACACGAGAGGGATGGAGTTTTCCCCGATGTACGTCGAGGGGAATAAAGCCGAAGGCGGCAGAAGCATGATTTATTCCCCCGTGCACGAGCTTGTATCGTGTATCGCGAGCATTGCCGCAGGGTACGAGATAGAGGAGATTTTGAGGGAAGGGGGCTGTAAGGAAGAAGTGCTCTGATTTCGATCATTCCAGATGCTATAAAGTCCGTGTCCGGACGGACATCACCTGTTTATTCATTACCTCCCGAGAGTTCGAAGATTTATTCATTCCAGAATACTTTATTTTCTTGCGAGACTGAGCGCGCGTTTCAATAGAAGCGTATATACGGGCTTTCCTCCCAAACCCTCCGCAACCAGGGTGGCCGTCAGGCACGTAAGAATGAGCGGGAGAATCATATCGTAATTGCCGGTCATTTCTATCGTGAGAGCTATGCCGGTGAGAGGGGCTCTTACGGTTGCGCAGAATAGGGCCGCCATACCTGCTACCGCGAAGAGCTCGGGACGCACGATGAGGTCGGGTACGAAGCTGTGAGCGATGTTTCCGTACCACATGCCGAATAGCGTTCCCAGGGCAAGCATTGGAGCGAATATACCGCCCGGCGCACCCGAGCCGTAGCTTATCATGGTCGTACCGAAACGCGCGAAGAAAAGCAGAAGGAGCATAGTGACAGGGATTGAACCCGAGAGGGCCTTGGGTATGACTTTGTAGCCACCGCCCACGATGTCGGGATAGAGCCAGGCGAGGAGCCCTATAAAAGCGCCCACGTAGAGGCCGGTTAGTGTAAACATGCTTCCCTTGAGGTTATGGAAGAAATCGAGCGTCCTGATGAGGAGGAAGTTGAATACCACGCCGAATATCCCGAACAGAAGACCGAATATAATAAAAACCCACAGGGACGTGAGCGGCGGTGTGGCGAGCATCTTCATCGGGATATCCGGGCTCTGCCCCATAATGGAGCGCAGTGCTATATCCGATGCTACGGAAGCGACGATCACCGACTGTACCGATAGAAAATTGTATTTGAATTCGGGGCGCATCTCCTCGAATACGAAAAGAATGCCCGCGAGTGGGGCGTTGAATGCGGCAGTCAGACCGCCGCCTGCCCCTGCGGCTATGAGCGCGTGGGAGTCTTCCTTGCCGGCCTTGAAGAAGTCGGCGACCATCTTGCCTATGGTCCCGCCCATGTGTATAGTCGGTCCTTCCCTTCCCAACACCATACCGCCGCCGAGAGAGAAAAGACCCCCCAGGAATTTAACCGGCAGAACGTTTTTCCACCTGATCGGCCTTACGTCATCGAGCGCCCCTTCTATCTCGTGCACTCCGCTCCCGCTGGCCTCGGGGGCTATCCTGCGCACCAGAAGGAACGCAAGGAATACGAGAACGGCCGAGAATAAAACGGAAACTATTAGTTGGTACGCTGGAACTTGCGGAAGAATTCCAAGGAGGAATTCTCTCGAGTCCTGGACTTTTGTTATGGAGAGTTGAAAGACAGCTCCCACTATACCCGTCAAAGCGCCTACTATCAGAGACCAGAATAAAATAGGGCTGAATTTTTTCTCAGCCGCGAGGAACCTCGACATGATTCTGCTGATTTGGATGTTTGTTGCGGGCTTCCTCTCCGAGTGGAGCTTCATTTCCCCCTCCAGCGTGTTGATAGTGCCGAACGTTTGCTTGAAATATGAAAATTCGGGATACCGATTCTCCGGGATCGTATTTAATTATCTTTCGTATCGCATATTTGCGCAATAGTAAATTTGCATGGAGATGAATTCGATCCGCTGCGTGTTGAAACGGGCGGGGGTAATGCCTGCAATAAGAACTACCACCCTGCCACGTCTTTGTAGGCTGAAATCCTGGACGGTATTATCCGCACTATTACTTCTCCGGGCGTCGAGTTTCTCCTGCCGTACGCTTCAGCCCGGTCTTCCCCCATGTAGCGGCCGCCTATGCGCGTAGCCCAGTGAAGGAGCTCTCCGGGGTCCTCTGAAAACGAGACCGTACCCTCTATCATGACATACGAGTACGGAGGGGTCTGGTCGTCTATCGTAATAGATACCCTGGGGTCGCGTTTCATGTTTTTATACTTTAAGGACTCCCCTCCCGTCGTGAATATTACCGCATCGCCGTCTAGATAGAACCATACGGGGACGACGTGCGGGCGCCCGTCTTTCCTCACGGTCGCAAGCTTGCCGGTCTTGGTTCCCCTGAGGAGGAATTCCCTGTATTCGGCCTTGGTCATTTCCTTCATTTCGGATTCACCATTTCCCCGTTTCTTTCTTCCCCTGAGCGATCATCTTTATGACGTTCTGTCTCGCGGTGCCGCCGTAGGATTTCCTCCCGCTGACCGACCCTTCGAGGGTTATATGGTCGAAGAGGTCTTCCTCGAAAAGTTTGGAGAACATCTTGTACTCCGAAATATGGAGGTTGATAAGCTCCCTCCCTTTCTCCTCAGCATAGCCGACTATCCTGCCCGTTACCTCGTGCGATTTCCTGAAGGGCATCCCCTTCCGTGTCAGGTAGTCCGCTATATCGGTCGCAGTTATAAATCCCTCGGTCAGGGCCTTCTTCATATTTTCATGCTTGAACGTGATGTTTTTCAGCATGGCCCTCAATACCTCGAGAGAGGATTTGACTGTGTCCCCGGTATCGAACATCGGCTCCTTGTCTTCCTGCATGTCACGGTTGTAGGAGAAGGGGAGGCCTTTCATTATCGTCAGGATGGCTACGAGGCTGCCGTAGACCCTGCCCGTCTTCCCGCGAATTAGCTCGGCCATGTCGGGGTTCCTTTTCTGGGGCATGATGCTCGATCCGGTGGTGAACTCGTCCCCGAGATCCACGAAATCGAATTCCTTCGTCGACCAGAGTACGAGCTCTTCCGATACCCTGCTAAGGTGCATCATCAGATTCGCTGATACGGCTATGAACTCGACGATGAAATCCCTGTCGCTCACCGTGTCTATGCTGTTTTGTGTTACCTTGGGGAAACCGAGTAGCTTTGCGACGTATTCCCTGTCGATCGGAAATGTCGTCCCCGCCCCGGCGCCCGCCCCGAGCGGCATCACGTTTACCCTATCGAGACAGTCCAGGTATCTCTCCCTGTCCCTCTTCAGCATCTCGTAGAGGCCCATGAGGTGATGAGAGAGGAGTACCGGTTGCCCCCTCTGGAGGTGGGTATAGAGGGGCATTACAGTATCTATATTTTTCTCGGCGAGCTCGAGCAGGCGCCCGGCAATGTCCTTTAACAGCAGGATTATCTCGTTTATCTCTTTTCTAAGGTAAAGCCTCATGTCGAGCGCTATCTGGTCGTTCCTGCTCCTCGCGGTGTGTATCTTCCCTCCCGTATCACCTATCTTTTCGATGAGGCGCTTTTCGATGTTGAGATGAATGTCTTCGTATTCTTCCCTGAACGCGAACTTGCCCGAGTCGATTTCCTTCTCGATCTGCTTAAGGCCTTTCGAAATCTTCTCGGCTTCGCTCTTGAGTATGATGCCGCATTCGGCGAGCATCGTTACATGAGCGATGCTGCCCTCGATGTCCTCTCTGTATAGTCTCTTGTCGAAATCTACGGACGCCGAAAACTTTTCGGCGATTTTATGGGTATCTTTCTTGAACCTGCCCCCCCAGGATTTTTTGAGCACGCTTTTTTCCTCCGTAAGTCATTATAATACAGTGATTTCAAACGTCTTTGAATAACTAAGTGCAGAAACTATATCATGGAGGGGGGCTTATTATAAGGGCCCCTTGCCCGCTTGATCGCCAAGGACAGGGCCGGGCCGGATTGCACTACGGTTTCTCCTTATCCACAGCGCTGAGGGCTTTTATAGCCTCCTCGACGTGTTTTTTGTAGCCGAGCTGGGAGGAGATTATGTGTACCACTATGCCCTTCCCGTCTATTACATAAGTGACCCTGCCGGGGAGGATTCCGAGGGTTTTTGGGACGCCGTACAGCTCCCTGACGGCTCCATTCTCGTCGCTCAATAATTTGAAGGGGAGATTGTATGCCGAAGAGAAGCGTTTATGGGATTCCACCGGGTCGGAGCTGACCCCGAATACCTCGGCGCCGTCAATATTCATGAACTCGTCGTAGCTATCCCTGAACGCGCACGCCTCTTTAGTGCACACGGCGGTGTTGTCCCTGGGATAGAAAAATAAGACTACCGGTCTTCTTCCGATGTAATCGCCGATGTCGACACTCTCGCCGCTTTCGGAGGGCAGGCTGAAAGCAGGGGCCCTGTCTCCGATCTTAACGGGTTCCATCGATTCGACTCCTTCTTTTTTCATTCGGCATACAGTCAGGACGGCATCCTTTCACAAGATAATCTACTATATAATATTAATCGGTAAACGAGGGTTTACTAATTACGATCTGCAGGAGGCGGCAACGGAATGGACGTGTTCGAAAGTGTAAAGACACTGAGCTCCATAAGGAGCTACGTAAAGAAGGCTGTGCCCGACAGTGTCGTGAGAGAGGTCATCGAGGCGGGAAGGCTCGCGCCGAGCGCGCATAACGACCAGCCGTGGCAGTTCATACTGGTGAGGGACAGGGACAAGCTCGAAGGGCTCGGGAAATACTGTATAAGCGGGAGGTTCGTATCGGAGGTGGATTTCGCAGTCGTAGTTGTTACCGACCCCTCTTCGAAGTGGCACGAGATCGACGGGACGCGCGCGGTGCAGAACATGGTGCTGACCGCCTGGAGCCACAAGCTCGGCTCGTGCTGGATCGGCAGGATCGAGAGGGAAGGGCTCATGAAGTATCTGAATATACCGGACAAGCTGAATATCCTTACGGTCCTGCCGTTCGGATATTTCGATAGAACGCACGCGGGCTCCGCGAAAAACAGAAGACCGCCTGAGCAGGTGTTTCATCTTAATGCGTTCGGGAACAGGGCGATAAAATAGGGGTGGTTCGATCTCTCTTTATGGGATGGGGATCGGCCGCATGACCGGGGCTTCGCCTTTCATGCCTCGCCGATGCTCAGTAGTCTGTACAGCGGTACATACGACCTTTCCTTATCACCGCAGCTTTTTAATATTTTTAATGCGTTATCGAGTCTTCTCAATCTGACCTCGAAAATCTTTTCATCGGGATCGGACAGAAATTCCGCCCTAATTTCTCCGTCTTTTTCCTTAGCGTCTCGTAAGTAAAACGCGGATATCTCTCTCACGCCGGTTTCTTTCCTCAGAAAATATTCGGCCGCCTGTGAGGGAGCGCTGTAGCAGGAGCGTCCCCTGTAGCTTTCGAGATCGATCCTGCCGTTTCGATATTCATCGAATATTTTCTCGGCCCTCGCTCCTTCCCTGACGCGCCCGTAATAGAGTCCGTGGGGCAGGCAGACGAGTGTGGACGCGAACCTGTGCCCTCCGAGGTGGTTCGTCTGCCAGGTGCTGCCCCCGTGTGCGCCCTCTTCGGCATCACGATACACCGGCATGCCGAACTTCCCGCAGCACTTATCGTGCTCGCCGTTAGTGCATATGAGAAAAACAGGCTCTCTTAGCTCGGACGACCGGTCTTTTATAATCGAATCAATGTCCCGATCGAGCAGGTCTTCGTATCCGCCGAGCGTGATCTCTCGTAGAATCGGGTCTTTCTCCCTCGAATGGGCTATGAAGAGCTTTATGCTGTCCCCGCCCGGTTCCTGCTTCTTTACGACCTGGATACGCGGATTCGGGAATCTCCCGAGATAACGATTAATTGCGGTTTTTACCGCCTCCGGTATTTTGCTGTCACGAAACGCGTCTCCCGACCAGCGCCTGCTATATTCGAGGGCGAGCCAGGTCTCGACCGTTGTAGCGGTCCCGTACATCTCTTCAGATGCTTCGAGCGAATCGAGCGAGCATAAAGTCCCGCGCTTAATATGTTCACTCACTCCGATATCACCTTCCCTCGATATTGATCAGAGTCGTTCGATGACGGTTGCGGTCGCCATCCCGTGCCCTATACACATCACCTGGAGCCCGAACCGGCCGTCCGTGCGCTCGAGCTCGTACAGCAGTTTGGTCATGAGGACGGCTCCCGTTGCCCCGAGCGGATGGCCGTGTGCTATCGCGCCGCCGTTCGGATTTACTTTCCCCATATCCGGCTCAAGCTCCCTCGACCACGCGAGCACGACAGAGGCGAACGCCTCGTTGATTTCGGTAACGTCGATGTCCGCGAGCGAGAGCCCCGCCTTCGAAAGGACTACGGTCGTCGCCGGAATGACCTCGAGCAGCTGCATGGTAGGGTCCCCTCCGAGAACTGCGCGCGAGAGAATCCTCGCCCGAGGGGTAAGGCCGTCCGCCTCCGCCCTTTCCCTGTCCGCGATCAGGAGGAGTGCGGCCCCGTCCGATATCTGACTCGAATTCGCGGCAGTGATCACGCCGTCTTCTCTGAATATTGGAGGCAGGGAGGACATCTTCTCCGGATCCTGATTGAGCCTTATGCCCTCGTCGTAATCGAGGACAATGGTATTACCGTCCTTGTCGATTCCCGATACAGGGATAATTTGCTCTTTAAAACGTCCGGATTTGACTGCGCTGGCCGCCTTTTTATGGCTTTGAAGGGCGAATTCGTCAAGCTCTGCCCTCGTGAGTCCGTATTTTTCGGCTATCCTCTCCGCTGATTCCCCCTGATGAATCAGCTCGTATTTATTAGCGATTTCGGGATTCAGACTTTCGATATTACCACCTATATCTGAGAACATCGGGACGCGCGTCATGGATTCGACGCCGCCCGCAAGGACGTACGCGGCGTCCCCCGCGGCTATAGACTGGGACGCGAAGTGGACGGCTTGCTGGCTCGACCCGCACATCCGGTTGAGCGTTACCGCGGGAACGGACGAGGGGAGGGGGGAGAGGAGCACGGCCAGTCTGCTTATATTGGCGCCCTGGTCGCCATATTGAGTCACGCATCCCGTAATGACGTCGTCGATTCTTTCTCCTCCGATCCCGGTCCTTTTCAGTATCTCGCCTATCAACCCGGCGTACAGCTCGTCCGGCCTTATGTTCCTGAGCGCTCCCCGGTTCCTACCCATAGGCGTCCGGACGGCCTCGATAATTACGGGATCTCTCGTTACTGTCATTCCCTGGTCAGCTCCTTAGCCATTACGACGCGCTGTATTTCGTTCGTCCCCTCGTATATCTGGAGCACCTTTGCGTCCCTCATCAGCTTCTCGAGCGGATATTCCTCGGAATATCCGTAGCCCCCGTGTATCTGGACCGCTTCGGTCGCCGCCCACATGGCGGTGTCCGAGGCGAATGTCTTCGCGTAAGAGGCCTCGAGCGTATTCCGCTCTCCCCTCGCCGCCTTCCACGCGGCGTTATATGCGAGGAGCCTCGCAGCCTGCGTACGCATACCCATCTCGGCTATCTTGAAGCTCACCCCCTGAAAGTCCAGTATGGGACGCCCGAATGCCTCTCTCTCCCTCGAATAGCTTATGCATTCGTCGAGCGCGCGCTGGGAGACGCCGACGCCGAGCGCCGCTATAAGCGGCCTCGTGTGATCGAAGACCTTCATGGCGAGTTTGAACCCGTCGCCTTCGCCGCCGAGAAGCGATTCCGGCGAAAGCTCGACGTCTTTGAATACCACCTCGCACGCATCGCTCGCCCTCTGTCCCATCTTCGGGAACTTTTTCGATACCCCGACCCCCGGAGCGTCCCGGTCGACGAGGAAAGCGCTTATCCCCCTGTGCCCTTCGCCGGGTGATGTTTTGGCGAATACGACGAAAAAGGATGCCTCGTTAGCGTTCGATATCCAGGTCTTCTGGCCGTTGAGTATGTACTTGTCTTTGAGCTTCCGCGCGCTCGTGAGCATGGAAGCCACGTCGGAGCCCGCGTTCGGCTCGGAGACGCAGTATGATCCGTATCCTTCGGAGAGTATGCCGAGATATTTCTTTTTCTGCTCATTGTCGCCCGCGAGCATAATCGGCTGCGCGGTAAGCGTGTTGATCGCTATCCCGCCCACGGCGATCCCGGCGCAGCCCCACGCGAGCTCTTCCGTTACCAGTATCATCTCGATCGCGGAGAGACCCGAGCCGCCGTACTCCTCGGGAATAACCACGTTTATCAATCCGAGTGCGCGCGCTTTAGACTGAATCTCATGCGGGAACTCCGAGTTCCTGTCATAGTACTCTGCTGCGGGGGCGATCTCCCTCCTGGCAAATTCCCTCGCGACGCTCCTTATCATCTTCTGTTCTTCCGAGAAGTTGAAATCCATTTAGTTTTTCTCTCCGTCTTTACACATACCCGAGTATGGATGATATTTTACAGCATGGATTGAAATAATTTTATACGGAAGGGCGATCGGTATGGAAAAGAGGGTTATCGGAATAGACGTCGGAGGCACCAACCTGAGGGGAGCGCTCGTCACCACGGACGGGAAAATAATAAACCGAATGAAGATCGCGTCCGATGCGGATAAGGGGATCGATGCGGTTATCGACAATCTGGTCAGGCTGATTAAGAGCATTGGCGGGGGTGAAAAAGTATCCGCAGTTGGGTTCGGTATCCCGGGAATAATCGACTTCAAGGCCGGAATAATCACCCAGGCGCCTAATATATGCAACGTGAATAATTATCCTATAAGGGAGAACCTCCGCGCGAGACTGGGAGATGCCATTCCGGTTATCATAGAAAACGACGCAAACTGCGCTGCCGTAGGGGAGTGGTGGATGGGTGCCGCTAAGGATGTCGGGTCGCTCGTGATGATTACCCTCGGGACAGGGGTCGGCGGGGGGATAGTCCTTGACGGAAAGCTCTGGAGGGGCGCCGACGGCATGGGAGGGGAGGTCGGGCACATGACGATCTATCCGGGAGGCCCGAAATGCAACTGCGGGAATTTCGGCTGTCTCGAAGTCTATTCATCGGCGACAGGGATAAGGCGCATGGTGAGGGAGACGCTCTCGGATCCGGATACAAAGACCGCGATCAGGGAACTCGTGAATGATGAAGACCCTGGCAGGATGCCGGAAGTCGTCATGAAGGCGGCTCTCGAGGGCGACCGGGCCGCGCTCGGTATATGGGAGCAGTTCGGCACGGCGCTCGGCATCGGGATGGCGAGCCTCGTTAATATCCTGAACGTCGAAATGATAGTAATTGGCGGGGGCGTTTCACAGGCATGGGAAATGTTCATCGACAGGGCGCTCGCGGAGCTCAAACGGAGGGCGCTCCGGGCCCCTGCCGAAAGGGTAAGGGTGATGAAGAGCGTGCTCGGGGACGATGAGGGGATAATAGGCGCATCCTATCTGGCGCTCAATGCCGGGAAGGGGCTGTGAAACAGTCCGCACGAAGATTTACGTGATTCGGATGCTCAGTTTAAGCGCTTTCTTTCCTTTCTTCCCGACCTTGAACCTGTCGTCGATCCTCATACCCCCGATCCAGAATATCTCCCCCCCGGTCGTGAATATCGGGACCCTGTACCTCTCGAAGCGGGGGATTTTCTCATCCACGAAGAAGTTTTTTAGTTTTTTCTCGTCCTTCATCCCTAGCGGGATGAACCTGTCCCCGGCCCTGAAGCCCCTAACCTCGATCGGAAACTCAATCTTCCCGGCATCGAGATAAACTACGTCTTCTCGATCTTCCTCAAGTGTCACGGCCGTTACCTTCTCAATATCGACTTCGAACCCCGGGAAGGGCCATTTTCCGGGAGCGCCGATAACGTATGAGAATTTGCGCTCGAGGCCGGACCTGGCCGTTACGAGGAATGAATCATACCCCTTGGCGATTACCGTCTCGTCCGGGAACTCTACCTCCCCGGACGCAGTACCCGACATCAAGAACTCTTCCGCGGAAACGAGGTGAATGGATGTAATGTTCCTGAGGCTTTTGTTTATCTCTTCGATTGCGAGCCTGAGTATGCTCAACCTGAGCGCCCTGTGGAGCCGTCTGAATTTTCTCAAGTCCCCCTTCAATTCGGATTCGCCGGGCGTAAAGATGCGTCTGAAATATTTTTTCGCCTCCCGGTCTATATAACCTTCTTCGATCCTCAAGAGATCGGAAGTTCTCGAAAGTGTCTCCCTGATCCTCGGGTTATATTTCTCGAGCCCGGGCAGCAGATCGAGCCTTATCCTGTTCCTGTGTATAGTCCTGAGCTTGTTAGTCGAATCCTCGATCCACTCAATACCATTTGATACAAGGTACTTTTCTATCTCCCGGCGCGGGGTCTCGATGAGGGGCCTTATTACCATACCATTTGATACGGGGGGGATGCCCGAGAGCCCCTTCCCGCCGCTGCCCCTGATGAGTCTCATCAATACGGTTTCGGCCTGGTCGTCGAGCGTATGAGCGGTCGCTATCTTGTCCGCCCCGTATTTCACACGCGTTTCTTCGAGGAATTTATACCTGAGCACCCTGGCGGCCTCTTCGAGTGTCAGCTTCGATTCCTTCTTAAAGCGCGGGACGTCGGCTTCGCCCTGCTCGAATTTCAATCCGAGGGACTCGGCCGTTCTCTTTACGAATAACGCGTCTCTCTTCGCCTCCTTCCCCCTGATTCCATGGTCTAAATGAGCGACTATGATATCCGCACCATATTCATGTAATTCCATCAGGACGTGAAGAAGGCATATGGAATCGGCGCCACCCGAGACCCCGATGACCACACGTTCATCAGGTTTGAGCATCTCGTACTTCTCAATTGTTTTCTTTACCTTGGAGAACATTTTCAATGTTGTTGGTGGCGAGGCCCGCCGACATAATTATCTTGAAAGCTTCCTCGATCGTTATAGGGAGCTCGGTAACGTCCTCTTCGGGGAGCATTATATAGTACCCGGTCGTGGGATTAGGGGATGTCGGGACGAATACGCTCAGTAGTTTCTTCGCGGACTGGTTCTGATGGACACCCGCTTCGAGCGTCCCGGTTATAAAGCCTATGGAGTAGACTCCCTTTCTCGGGAATTCCAGAAGAGCGACCCTCTTCAGATTTTTAATCCCGGTGCCGACGAAGAGCGTATTTATCACCTGCTTCGTGGCTACGTAGATCGTCCTCGAGAGGGGTATCTTGGAGATTATCGACTCTCCGAAATCGACGAGCTTCCTGCCGGCGAAGTTTCTCGCGACCGCTCCTATGAACAAGACGACCAGAAGCGTGCCGAGGAGGCCTATCAGGAATAGGGCGGCTTCATATAGACCTTTGGGGAGCTCGGCGAGATAGCTGCCGATGAGCCTTGCGGGAGCCGCGCTGAGAAGGGATACGATCCACGCCCCGAGCTTGAATAGTATAAAGAGTGTGAGACCGAACGGTACTGTGACCAGTACTCCGGCGAGTATGTTCTGCTTGAAAAAACTATAGATATGCCTCATTCATCAAGCTGTCTGCTTGTCGATTGCGTCGCGTAGAAACCTGCTCGGCTTGAAAACGACAGCGCGTCTCTCTGCGATTTCAATCGTTTCGCCCGTGGCGGGGTTTCTTCCCTTTCTGGCCTTCCGGCTCTGTACGCGGAAGCTGCCGAACCTCGGAAGCTTTATCCCTTCGCCCCTGCTGAGTTTCTCTTTGGCTACCTCGAAGAAAAACTCGACTATTTCCGCAGACTCCCTCTTGGAGAGTCCGATCTTGGTGTGAATCACGTCCGCGAGTTCTTTTTTCGTCATGTCGCTT
>JBGSVA010000095.1:0-7210 GCA_041753155.1 Thermodesulfobacteriota bacterium
AGTGTCCATTTTACGGTTGCTAATTGACGACAGGGGCTTAAGTCACTCACAGTACAAATTTAGCGGAAGTGGTGGTTAGAGATCGTACGCCTGCGGGCGCTTGCCCGCTTTTCTTAACGCAAATTCTGTAATGTCGGGAAGGAAAAGACGAGATTGCCGCGCTGCTTCGCAGTTTTTTATTAGGCAGGTTCATCCCATGGCACAGTAACTTTCTCGCAATCGGCCGAGGGCGTCCGATTTAATTTGTCTTCAATAGAGCCTCCCGAGAACAGAAGCACATGAGTATTTTACCAGGGGCGACCGAATGCTTACACGCTCGCATTCGTTCCCCCTTGATAATGGGGGAGGGAAATAATAACTGTGTGCTTCGACGGGCCAGCACGAACGGGCGGCGACTCGCTATGGATATACGGGCGTCCGCCGATGCATTATATTAGATGAACGAGCTGGGGCTCGGTTGACGGCTCGAACGGGAAAGTAAATGAGGAAAAGGGATGGTATGAGATTCAGGAATATACACGTCATCATCAATCCGGTATCGGGGCGGTCGCCGGTGGATATCGACATGATAAGGTCGAAGCTCGAAGCGTCTGAATCCGCATTCAGGATCGCGTTCACGGAGCCCGACGTCGGGCCGGATATTCTTGCGAGGAGGGCCGTCGAGGAAGGCGCCGACCTCGTGATTGCGGCTGGAGGGGACGGTACAGTGCTCGGCGCCGCGGAAGGATTGATCGGGACGGGCGCGGCGCTTGGCGTGATACCCGTGGGTACGGCGAACGTTTTCGCAGCCGAGCTCGGAATACCCTACGACAGCGGAGCGGCCCTCGACTTCGTGCTCGGGGACGAGTGCGAAGTGAGGCAAATCGACGTCGGGTCGGTCGCTGGGAAGCATTTCCTGCTGCGGGTCGGCATAGGGCTCGAGGCCGCGATGACGGTCGAGGCCGACCCCGGTCTCAAAAAGAAGCTCGGCGTGTTCGCCTACCTCTGGACGGCGTTCGACCTGGGGCGGCGGTCGAACCCGATCCTCTACGAGCTTGAGCTGGACGGCCGTAAGAAGTGGGTGAAGGGCGTCACGTGCGTCATATGCAATTCGGGGAACGTCGGCGTGCCGGGCGTGAAGCTCATGCCCGAGATAGACCCCTCGGACGGATATCTGAACGTGATCGTCGTGGAGCAGGCCACCATCCGCGCCGTAGGCTCACTCGTTTATCACACGCTCCTGAGCGTCTTTCCCGGAAAGAAGGAGTGGGGGGAGAGGAGGCATTTCACCTTATACACGTGCACGGCGCGGGAGGTGTCGGTCAAGCCGCATCCCGTGCAGATAGCCGCACGCGACGGCGAGGTGATCGACGCGGGATTCCCGCTCACCATTACGCTCGAGCCGAAGGCGCTCCTCGTTGCGGCTCCGGCGGGGAAGGGCGTATAATGGAGGCGGGATGAGCTTTCTAACAGAAATGCGGAGACTCTATCTCCATTTCAAATACCAGGGTGCGAAAAAGGGGATGCTCGCCGCTTACGACAAGATCGCCAGGTACGTGACGGGCGGGCCGCTCACGAGGTTCTGCGGGGTGACGGGCGAGCTGTGGATCGGAGGGCAGCCGAGAGGGGCGGGGATGAGGACGCTGAGGTCGCACGGCATTACCGCCGTCGTGAACATGCGGAGCGAATACGATTACCCGGAGCTCGCGAAGATCCACGAGCTCAAGTACCTGAGGCTTCCGACCGAGGACAACGGCGCGCCTGCGCTCGCGGACCTCGCGAAAGGGGTCGAATTCATAACGGACGAGATCGAAAACGGCGGCAGGGTGTACGTACACTGCTGGGAGGGGATAGGGAGGAGCGCGACCATGGCTGCTGCTTATCTCGTGAGCAAGGGGAGCACGCCCGAGGGGGCGTGGAAGAAAATCAGAAGAGTGCGCCCGTTCATACGTCCGACAACAGAACAGATAAAATGCATTGAGGAATATTCGATATTGTACTTCTGAGGATGTCACCCGGGCCCGTCGGGGACTAATGCTTTAACTTGTTTTTCCTCCGGAAATAAAGGGGCGCGCAGAACACGCCCCTTTTGTTTACACCTTACCTCTTTTTAGCAGCAGCCTTCTTCTTTGGTGCGGCTTTCTTTGCTGCTGTCTTCTTCTTTGGTGCAGCCTTCTTCGGCGCAGCCTTCTTTGCTACTTTCTTCTTCGGCGCTACTTTCTTCTTCGGAGCTGCCTTCTTCTTCGGCGCGGCTTTCTTAGCCGTCGCCATGAAAACTACCGAATGACGGACTGACTTTGACTTCGAAGCCTTCTTCGCGGGCTTCTTCGCTGTTTTCTTTACTGCCTTCTTAGCTGGTTTCTTTGTAGCCATTTACTAATCTCCTGTTTTAAGTGGATTTTTACAGATAAAAGATAATAGACTTACTAACCCGGTCGTCTCGCAGCAGTTATGTTATATCGGGCCGACTATAACCACCGCTGCTCTGTAAAAAAACCCGTCATGCAACGACAACCATATTGCACTTGTATGACGGGGGTCTATTTTCTCATCTATTCAATCCTCCTTTCAGTGAAATTACCAACATAATACAATACTAACAGATTTTTGTCAAATAATTTTACCTGTTAATTCTCCTGTCAGTGTTGCTTGATTTATTCCGCAGACAGATTATATTTATTCGAGCACTATTCTTGAACCGGAGAACCGGCTTTATGATCGATAAAAACCCCGAATCCAAATACAAGGCGCCGGCAGAAGGCATAGCCGGCGGGAAGTCGAAGAAGCGGAGTCCTAATTTCCCCTGCATCGATCTCGAAAAAGCACTCGAGCTCACGGAGAAGATCTACTCTATAGACAAGCGCGCGCCGATCCCTGTGAACCTGCTCATAGCCAGGTGGGGTCTGCCTAAATATAATAGTTATGTCAGACAGCTTATTGCTGCCCTTACCTACTACGGTGTATTAGAGTCCACGGGAAAGGGCGAGAACAGGCGCGTGGCAGTATCCGACAGGGGGTACAGGATACTCGAGAAGGCCCCGGACAGGGCCAAGCTCTTGAGGACGGCGGCTCTCGAACCGAAACTCTTCAACGAGGTTTGGCAACACTATAAGGCTAGGGGTATTCCGAGCAACGACGTGCTCGAAAGGGACCTCATCTGGCAGAACAGCTTCGCCAACACGAGATTCACCAAAAACGGGGCGAAGATGTTCATCGCCAACCTGAAATCTACCGTCAATTTCGCTAAGATTTTACCGGACAACGTCATGTACGGTGAGGACAACAGGTCTGAAGTCATAGACGTGATGATCCACGAGCAGAGCGGGACGGCCTCCACGGGGTCGTTCAGGAGGCTCGACCTTACCCTGGGCAGCGGGGAGGTCGCCACAATACAGATACCCACCTCAATCACCATGAAGGAGATAAGATACCTTCAGGACGGAATAAACCTCATTAAGGGGGACCTGTTCCCCGAGACCAAGGACGACGGGAGCAAGTAAATACTGGCCTTTCCGCGCCCAAAAGCCCGCCCGGCGGGCGATCCGGTAAATTTCTGTAAAACCCCGCAGTGCAGAATCTGACAGAAAATCCCCCATCCGGCAGACAGGGCGGGCTAAAAAAATTGCCCGCTCAAGGATATGTGCAGGTTGGGGATGAAAGTTAAAGTAATAAGCGGCGGGATGCCTGATTTTACCGGGGTTCGGACAGGTGGGCTTCCACGGACAGGGGGGGTAAGCCGAATCTGGCGGGGGATTTGTGGGGGAGGGGGAGGATTGTAGCGGCTGTACCGTGGCGCTCGGAATAAAACTCCTAAATTTGTAGGAGCGAGTTCCCGGGTCAAGCCTGTGCTGAACTTGTTTCAGTACCCGGGACAGGCCAGCCGCGACACACACATTGTGTGTTTTATGTAAAGACAAGGAAAGGAGAAAGGCTGTTTATTTTATCCTTCTTTTCCTTGATGAAAAGAAGCAAAAATCATCCGACTACATAATTTGCTAAAAATCTTATGTTGAAGCTAAAATCTTTCAATTAGAAAGCTGAAAGATTTTTATACGCTTCAACACGCGATTTTCTTAACGCAAATTCTGTAATGTCGGGAAGAGAAAGGCAAAAGATAGATTTCTCGCGCTGCGACTCGAAATGACAGGGTAGGGATGAGATTGCCGCGGTCGCATAATTTACCAACCTCTAATCACAGCATATTTACTAAGTTGCAATCGGCCAACATTGACCGGTTCTTACGCTTGCTCAGAACCGTTGCTCGCAAAGACAAACATGTGTAGGAGCGGCTTTCAGCCGCGACGCACGCGTAGTGTGGCTCATGAAAAGATAAGGACAAATATAAAGCAAAGGCAAGTTTTATTTCTTCTTTTCCATGATGAAAAGACACACGTAGTGTGATTTATGAAAAGACAAGGATAAGGAGAAAGGCTATTTTTTTATCCTTCTTTTCCTTGATGAAAAGAAGCAAAAATCATCCGACTGTACAGAATTTGCTAAAAATCTTGCGTTTAAGCTAAAATCTTTCAATTAGAAAGCTGAAAGATTTTTATACGCTTAAACACGCGATTTTTTTAACGCAAATTCTGTAATGTCGGGAAAGGAAAAAGATGAGATTGCCGCGCTGCACTCACATTCGTTCGTCCCGCTCGCAAAGACATACTGGAGGAATCGCGGCTGGAAGCCGCTCCTACATTAGTTGATGGAAGCGGAGGAGATTCGGAAGGATCATAAACGTGCGCAGGTTCTGCGCCTCAGGACGAACGGGTTGGGTTGTTGGCTATGCAGAGGAGTATGGCAGAAATCATAGAACGCACTATGTGCGTGTGTGTGCTAGACAGGGATGCCGAGGTGAATGAGCAGGTCGCGTTCGCGTACGGGCTGAGCGTGTCGGACCGAGAGCGCGACGGCGTTCTCTTGCGCGGTTATCTCGGACTGTTCCCCGCTTACCGTATCGTAAACGCGTGCGAGGAGGTCTCCCTTCCTGACTTCCGCACCGCACCGGACGCTCGGGAAGTAATCGCCTGCTAATCCTGCCCTGACGAACGAGCTTTTTTCCACGATCCTCGTCTCGTTTCTCTCGGGCGCGCCCGAGGCGGTCATGCCGAGATGATCCATGATCCTTAGTATGCCGTTTATGCATTCGGTAACTGCGAATTCGGTTATCGAGCGGGACTCGCCTCCTTCATATACGAGCACGTTCTTTCCGCTGAGCCACGCAGCTTTTCGGAACGTGCCCTCCATGAGCGGGGAGTCTAGTATGAACGGAGGGGCGAACGCGAGCGCGAGCTCCATGTTGCCGGGCGCGCCGGTCACGCACCTGATGTGCGGGTAGTTCTCGTTGACGCCGCCCGAGTGGAGGTCGAAGCCGCAGTCCGCCTCGGGGAGCAGGTGCTGCATTATCGCGAGCGCCATCTTCTGGGAAAGCGGGCCCGTGCGCGAGCCGGGGAAGCCTCTGTTGAGGTCCTTGCCGTCGGGCAGGAAACGCGAGGAGTTGAGGAACCCCCAGACGTTCGCAATGGGGAGCGCGATCACGGTGCCCGCGTCGGGCACTATGGAGCCGTCCGTGATCATGCGTCTCAGCGACTCGACACCGTTCAGCTCATCCCCGTGGAGACCGGCGGTGATAAGGAGCACCGGGCCGTCCTCCTCGCCCCTCCATACGCAGACGGGGAGTCTGATCGCGCCCTCTCTCCTGTGGGAGCCGACCTCGATGCGTAGGAACTCCTTCCCGCCCTTCGGGATGTGCCTCCCGTTTATCTTTATCGCTCTCTTCATCTATACCCTTATACGGTCGCGCCTCATGCTGCGGACGTGCGCGTTGTCTTCTATGAATTTAATGATCCTGGAGGCGACGTCAATCCCTGTAGCGGCTTCGATGCCTTCGAGGCCCGGCGAGGAGTTCACCTCCAGAACCATAGGGCCCCTGGAGGACTGGAGCATGTCCACGCCCGCGACGTTCAGCCCCAGGAGCTTCGCCGCGTTCACGGCCGTCTTCAATTCCTGGCGGCTGAGGTTTATCATCTTCGCCGTGCCGCCCCTGTGCAGGTTTGAGCGGAACTCGCCCTCCGAGCTCTGGCGCTTCATCGCGCCAATGACCTCGCCCCCGACGACGAACGCTCTCACGTCGGCGCCCTTCGCCTCCTTGATGAATTCCTGTATGAGCATGTTCGCCTTGACGCCGTAGAACGCCTCCATGACGGATTTCGCTGCTTTCTTATTCTCCGCGAGCACGACGCCGATGCCCTGCGTGCCGTGGAGGAGCTTTATGACGAGCGGCGTGCCGCCAACGAGCTCGATAATGTGGTTGATGTCAGTAGGGTCGGACGCGAACGCGGTGACGGGCATGCCTATGCCCGACCGCGCGAGTATCTGCATGCTGCGGAGCTTGTCGCGAGACCTGGCTATAGCCTGCGATTCGTTCACCGAGAAGACGTGCATCATCTCGAACTGGCGCACGACGGCCGTGCCGTAGAACGTGCGCGACGCCCCGATGCGCGGTATGACGGCGTCAACGCCCTTGAGCTTCTTCCCGTAGTGGTAGACCTCGGGGTTGCCCCTCTTTACTACCATGTAGCATTTGAGGAAATCTATTACTTCGACTTCGTGACCCATCATTTCCGCGGCCTCTACGAGACGGCGGGTGGAATAGAGCTTCTTGTTTCTCGATAATACGACTATTTTCATAAAACACTCCTGTGTGTGCTGCTGTGACGATACGGAATTTCGAATTCCGGTCGGTCAGGCGAAGCGCCTGACGATATCTGCGGATGATTGCCTGTCGGAAGCTTCTCTCTCGGGAATAGTATGACATAAAAAAGGGGAAGCGGAAGCGGGAATTTGGGGGGGGTGGGATGAGGTTGCGGAGATGCTGGATTGTGCAGAGGAGATACGAAAGGATCATAAACCACACATTGTGTGTTCTTCTTGTCCTTGGTGAAAAGCACACAATGTGTGGTTTATGAAATGACAAAGAAAGGAGAAAGGCTAATTTTTTATCCTTCTTTTCCTTGATGAAAAGAAGCAAAAATCACACACGTAGTGTGTTCTATGAAAAGACTGTACATAATTTGCTAAAAATCTTGTGTTTAAGCTAAAATCTTTCAAATGGACTGCTGAAAGATTTTTACGCTGGACACATAGTGTCCATTTTACGGTTGCTAATTGACGACAGGGGCTTAAGTCACTCACAGTACAAATTTAGCGGAAGTGGTGGTTAGAGATCGTACGC